>CP009416.1:2171331-2507608 GCA_000818095.1 Jeotgalibacillus malaysiensis | reverse complement strand
CGTACCGGTAATGTGTATAGAATCGGTGATGAGATTGCGATCCGTGTTGTTAATGTCAACAAAGATGAGCGTGCGATTGATTTCGAGATTGTCGGAATGAAGGGTACGCCGCGAGTCCGCAGAGAGACAGCTCGTGTCGTTGACAGCCGCGGTCGCGGGAAAGATAGTAACCGCGACAGAAAGAAAAAGCGTAAACGCGATGACGGCGGTAAGGGAGACAAGAAGAAATTTTATAAAGGTGCTCCAAAAAATAAGAAGAATAAAAAGAAGAAGAGAAAGTAAGGTGCTGGAGGGTCAGCTGACAAATCTTTGTTAGCTGTCCAGCTTCAGCGGGCAGACCCTCGAGTCATAAGTCACACTGAGAAAACGGGGAGACCACCCGTTTCTCTCAGTGCGTCTTATGCTTGTCGGGTCTGAACGCCCGCTTCCGTCTTTCTAGTAGGAGGGGAACATCTATGCCAAAAGGAGAAGGTAAGTTAGTCGCGCAGAATAAAAAAGCGCGTCACGACTATTTTATTGAAGAAACGTTTGAAGCAGGCATTGTGCTTCAGGGAACTGAAATCAAATCGATCCGCAGAGGTCGTGTCAATCTGAAGGATTCATTTGCACGAATCAGTAACGGCGAAGTGTTTTTGAATAATGCACACATCAGCCCTTATGAAGAAGGAAATCGTTATAATCATGATCCGCTGCGTGAGAGAAAGCTGCTTTTGCATAAACAGCAGATTAATAAGTTAATAGGATTAACGAAACAGCAGGGTTATTCAATCGTTCCACTGAAGCTGTATATTAAAGACGGCTATGCGAAAGTGCTGATCGGTCTTGGTAAAGGTAAGAAGAAATACGATAAGCGTGAGACGCTTAAGAAGAAAGATGCCAAGCGTGAAGTGGCACGTGCACTGAAAGAGCGCCAGCGGTAAGGCTTTCCAGTTGAAAAAAGACGGTACTATGTTATAATTGATTATGCCGTTAATTCGGCAGGACAACCGGATTGATTTCCGGATCCCGTACTGAACCAGGTTAACGCCTGATTCATCCTTATCATGGGGACGTTACGGATTCGACAGGAATGGTTCGAGCTTGAGTTGCGAGTCGGAGGGATCGTCTCCGTCATCAACGTCAACAAAAATAGTTAACAACAAACAAGATTACGCTCTAGCTGCCTAATAAGCACTTGAGGCCTCACTTGTCTATCGCCCATGTAGACCTGCCTGAGGTTCACTTATAGTGGGATACGCAGTCTGCTGCCACCTGAAGCAGCCTGAAGAGACTAATCAGGATAGCCGTTCGGACGCCTGTCAGTTGGCATAAGTTACGGTGAAATGCGAATAGGCTGACTACGCTCGTAGAAGCTTAAGTATTGAAGTTTCTGGACGTGGGTTCGACTCCCACCGTCTCCACCAAATATATATTTGGTGGTTTTTTATTTGTCTTTTTTCAGATATTAACAAAATATAGGGATAACAATTAGCCCTAGTAGTACTCCTGCAACAAATATCAAAGGATAATACATTTTTTACTCAATAATTTCAACTCCTGAGAAATTCCCTGTCCTAACAACAAATCCATAATATTTCTCCTAATAAACAACAAGTCATTTCTAAATTTAAAAAGTATTTTAAACACTTCATTCTTACTTTTTCTTATAAAATTGACTCAAATAGTCAGAATCGTGTTCAGAACAGTGGAGTTATTTCATATTAAAATGGCTGTTTGTAAAAACTAAAATCTACTCGATAATAAATTTTATAAGCTGACTATAAAACAATATATGTCTTTAAAGCCAATAATGGTACTATAGTTGTAATAAATAAATTTTCCAAAATAGGGGAATACATATGGCTGTAGAAAAAGTGAAAAATGATATCTTTGAAGAAGCTTATAAAGTATTAGAAGATGGGGTAGAGCAATTAAATAAGGATTTCAATGAAAAATTTATAAAGCCGAACATAGTTCTTTCAGGTAAAACAGGGGTGGGAAAAAGCACGCTCATTAATGCGGTTTTTGGTCGACCTTTAGCGGACGCAGGGGAAGGTAAACCTGTTTCTCAAGCATTAATTGAATACAGTATTCCAGAGGTAAGTGTAAATTTATTTGATACTAAAGGTATAGAACTAGATCCAGTTGAAAGAAAGGTATCGCGTGAAAGCATCGTTAACAAAATAAAAGAGCGGGCATCTTCATCAGATGTAAAAGATCACATGCATGTCATGTGGTACTGTATTTCAAATGAAAGTAAACGCATTGAAGATGTAGAGATC
Source organism: Jeotgalibacillus malaysiensis (assembly GCA_000818095.1). Taxonomy (NCBI): domain Bacteria; kingdom Bacillati; phylum Bacillota; class Bacilli; order Caryophanales; family Caryophanaceae; genus Jeotgalibacillus; species Jeotgalibacillus malaysiensis. The sequence goes on along the minus strand of CP009416.1, from coordinate 2,505,347 downwards.
GAATGGGTGAAAGAATTTTCGGAATACATGCACGTTATTATTGTATTAACACAAACGATTGAAAATAGTGAAACCTTTCAGAAAGAAATAGAAAAGGAATTACCTGAAATACAGATTTGTAGAGTTTTATCTGAAGAACGTCAATTAATTGGAGATTTAAAGATACCAGCACATGGTCTTGATAAATTAGTTTCGGAGACAGTGAAGCTACTTCCAGACGCCACTAAAAGAGCATTTACGGCAGCTCAAAAAATAAAGGTTGAAGAGAAAATAGAGTCAGCAAAAAACTTACTTCAAGACAGAATGGGTAAGTATAAAAATCTCGCACATTTACTTGAGGGTTTACCGATTGGAGTAGATATAGCAGGTAAAGCTGCAATCTATTTGTATATTGCACATGACATTATGAAAGTTATGGGTATACCAGTTGCCAAGAATTATTATAAGTTCGCTAAGTATGGCAAGCCCTTACTTCAATCTATTATCATTCCTTTTGTAGTTGCGGAGGGGGGCAAAGGGCTTGGTAAAACCTTTGCCAAAGAAGGTGGAGGCGAAATAGGTAAGAAATTGACTGATATCGTCATTAAATTATTTGGTAAAAATGTATTTAAGGGTGGAAGTACTATAATTTCTCCAATAGTAGGTTTTATATTTGGTACTTTTAATAGAAAAATTACAGAAAAAATTGCTAATGCTTTTATCGATGTTTGTGCAGAATTTTTAAGAAACGAAATTAACTATGAAAACTTAAGTGAAGAAGAAATTTTAGAAATTCTTTCGGTACAAATGAATAAAAAAATGATTGATATACAAGATGAAATTGAACAAATAGTTGAAGATGATGAGCAGTCGAATGATAGACAGTGAAGTATAGGTATGTTTTTTTATGATAGTCATGTTTTATAAAGAGAAACTCTAAGTAGTGAGAAGGTTAATAATGGGTAAAGTGCGCATCAATAGAGTCAAATGTAGAAGTTGCAATGACATAATTGAATCATTTCATGAGCACGATTTTAAAAGATGTAAATGCGGACTCATTTTTATTGATGGAGGAACTAGCTATCAAAGAGCAGATCTAGCTAAGATTACATATAACGGGGATTATAAGATAGAAGACTATATTGATTTTGGCTTAAGTGCCTATGAATATGAATGAGAAGTAATTTAATAAAGTAACATTATGACTGTATAGAAACTCTTCTGAAAAGCGGCCGGTTGTCTAATAGCAACCTGCTGCTTTTTCTTTGCGTATGTAAGAATCATAATAAGAAGATTTAATAGAAGTTGGCTGAGGTAAATCAGGTTCAAATAATTTATCAACCACCTTACAATATTGTAAGGAAATCTCCAACTATCATTTGCCAATATGCTACAATTAAAGTGTCTTTTTTACTAAGGAGGACTTACTGTGACGATCAGCTATGATAAGTTGTGGAAGTTATTGATTGATAAGAAAATGAATAAAACGGATTTAAAAGAGCAGGCTGGCATTACATACAATATCATCGCCCGGCTTGGGAAGTGCCAACCTGTTAATTTAGAAAGCTTATATAAAATTTGCAGATGTCTTGAATGTGATATCGGGGATATTATGGAGTTTGAAATAGATGAAGCAGTGTCATAAAACAGGGTGGAGGGGCTGAGCTTATGGGGAAAAGTCATTTGTCTGAAGAAGATATTAAGGCGAGGTATATCACTCCTGCGGTTACAAATGCAGGCTGGGACATTAAAAAACAGGTGCGTTTTGAATATGCGTTTACTGCGGGAAGAATTATCCTTCGCGGAAATGCGACTGCCAGAGGGAAAAAGAAGCGGGCGGATTATGTCCTGTTTTATAAATCTAACTTTCCGTTAGCTATTATAGAAGCAAAAGATAATAACCATTCAGTTGGAGCGGGTCTGCAGCAGGCGATTGAGTATGCAGAATCGCTCGATGTATCTTACGTGTATGCTTCTAACGGTGATGCATTTGTAGAGCAGAATCTGATTACAGGTGAGGTAAGGGAATTGATGCTTGATGAGTTTCCATCACCTGAAGAACTGTATCAGCGGTATTTAACAGATAAGAATATTAATAGAGATGAAGAGAAAGTGATGTTAGAGCCCTACTATTATGTGCCTAACTATAAGACACCGAGATACTATCAGATGGTAGCTGTTAACCGTACAGTAGATGCTGTTGCGAAGGGACAGGATCGGGTACTTTTAGTGAGTGCAACAGGAACAGGTAAGACTTATATGACATTCCAAATGATTTATCGGTTGTGGAAATCAGGTTTGAAAAAGCGGATTTTATTCTTGGCTGACAGAAACGTGCTTGTTGACCAGACGATCTCGGGAGATTTCAAGCCATTTAGCGGAAGGATGACAAAAGTGAAGAATAAAAATCTGGATAGTTCCTATGAGATCTATCTGGCACTTTACCAGCAGCTGACCGGTGAAGATGGAGAGGAAACGTTCCGTCAGTTCCAACCTAACTTTTTTGATCTGATCGTGATCGATGAGTGTCACAGAGGAAGTGCGAAGGAAGAGTCAGCGTGGAGAAAAGTACTCGACTACTTTTCATCTGCAACGCACATTGGCTGTACGGCAACGCCTGTTGAAACGAAAGAGGCTTCTAGCTTTACGTACTTTGGTGAGCCCATCTATGAATATTCATTAAAGCAAGGGATCAATGATGGTTTCTTAGCACCTTATAAAGTTGTTCGAATCGGTCTCGATAAAGACTTGGAAGGGTATCGTCCTGAAGCTGGCAAGGTCGATAAGTTTGGTCATCAGATTGAGGACAGGGAATACAATGTGAAAGACTTTGACCGCTCCATTGTCATAGATGACCGTACCCGTGTTGTTGCATCAAAAATTACGGAGTTCTTAAAGAAAACGGACCGCTTCAGCAAGACGATCGTATTCTGTGTGGATATTGAACACGCAGAGCGAATGAGACAGGCCTTAATCAATGAGAACAGAGATTTGTATGCTGAAAACAATAAGTACATCATGCGTATTACAGGTGATAATGACGAAGGCAAAGCCCAGCTGGAGCACTTTATTGATGAAGAGAGTCCTTACCCTGTAATCGCAGTTACAAGTAAGCTGATGACCACTGGTGTAGATGCGAAAATGTGTAAGCTCATTGTGCTGGAAAATAACATTAACAGCATGACTGAGTTTAAACAGATCATCGGAAGAGGAACAAGGCTGCTCGAAGAATACGGGAAGACCTATTTTACAATCATGGATTTCAGAAGCTCCAGTCGTCTGTTTGCCGATCCTGCGTTTGATGGGAAGCCGGAAGTCGTTATTGATATTGACGGCGATGATCCAGTGGACGAGCCGGATGCAGGTGGTGGAGACGAAGGTCATGGGGATGGAAGCGATGGTGTGAAAGAACCCGGAAGCGACTATGTTTCGGGAGGTAATGATGACTTTGGTGATGATGAAGATGATAAACCTAGAAAGTATTATATAGGTGATGTGACCGTTAAAGTGCTTTCTGAAAGAGTACAGTACGTTGATAAAGACGGGAAGTTGATCACTGAAAGTCTAATTGATTACACAAAGAAAAACATTCTGGATCAATATGCAGCTCTAGATGAATTTCTAAAAACATGGACAGCTGCAGAAAAGAAACAGGCGATCATTGATGAACTGCAGGACAGTGGTGTACTATTAGATGCGGTTAGAGAAGAGTTAGGAAAAACAGAACTTGATGATTTTGATCTGATTTGTCATTTGGCTTACGATAAGCCACCGCTCACTAAGAAGGAGCGGGCAGAGAATGTAAAGAAACGTCATTACTTACACAAGTATTCTGATGTTGCCCAGCAGGTTATTGAAGCATTGCTTGATAAGTATGCGAATGACGGAATCAGAGAGATTGAAGATACGAAAGTGCTTCAATTAAAAGAGTTCGCTCAAATCGGCAGTCCGATGAAAATTGTAAAGGCATTCGGTGGTAAGGCTGCTTATGTACAGGCAGTCAGAGAATTAGAAAATGAAATTTATTACGCGTAAGTAAAACAAAAGTAGACAAGGCAGGTATGTATGATGGCAATTAGCAATTTTGTAAAGAGAATTCAATCAGTTATGAGAAACGATTCAGGTGTAAATGGAGACGCTCAGAGAATTGAGCAGATCGTGTGGATCCTATTCCTGAAAATCTATGATGCAAAAGAAGAAGCGTGGGAACTTTATGATGACAACTATCAGTCTATTATTCCAGAAGGCTTAAAGTGGAGAGACTGGGCCGTTGACTTGAAAGACGGAGAAGCACTGACAGGTGATGCACTGCTGGACTTTGTTAATAATGAGCTTTTCCCGGCACTGAAAAATATTGAAATTGATGAAGAAACACCAATGAGTCAGATCATCGTGAAGTCTGCCTTTGAGGATGCGAATAACTATCAGAAGGATGGCGTATTGCTACGTCAGGTAATCAATATTATTGATGAGATTGATTTTACTGAATATAAAGAACGTCATGAATTCGGTACGATCTATGAATCGTTCCTAAAAGACCTGCAAAGTGCAGGGAATGCTGGTGAGTTTTATACGCCAAGAGCTGTTACTGATTTCATGGTAGAAGTAGTAAAGCCAGTACTTGGTGAAAAAATTGCTGACTTTGCATGTGGTACGGGTGGCTTTTTGACATCTGCATTAGCTTCATTAGAAAAACAGATCGGCAATTCTCTTGAAAATAAAGAAGTCTATAACAATACTGTCTATGGTATTGAAAAGAAAGCATTGCCACATATGCTGTGTGTCACGAATATGCTCATTCATGACATTGATGATCCGACAATTCTTCATGACAATGCACTTGAAATAGACTACAAGGAACTCCGTAAAATGGATCCATTTGATGTGGTCTTAATGAATCCTCCTTATGGCGGTAGTGAAAAAGAAAGTGTAAAAGTTAACTTCCCAATGGAGCTTAGAAGCTCCGAGACAGCGGATCTATTTATGAACGTGATTATGTACCGCTTGAAGAAAAACGGACGTGCAGCGGTTATCATTCCGGACGGCTTCCTGTTTGGTACGGATAATGCGAAATACAACATCAAGAAAAAACTATTCAGTGAATTCAACGTTCATACAGTTGTCAGAATGCCACATAGCGTTTTTGCACCTTACACATCTATCAGAACGAATATCATCTTCTTCGATAACACTGAACCAACAAAAGAAACTTGGTTCTATCGCTTAGATATGCCAGAAGGTTATAAGAATTTCTCGAAGACCAGACCGATGAAACTGGAACATTTCAACGAAGCCATAGCATGGTGGGATAACCGTGAAGAAGTAGAAGTTGACGGTCATCCAAAAGCGAAAAAGTATACAATTGAAGAAATCGAAAACTACAGCTATAACATTGACGTATGCGGCTTCCCACACGAAGAAGAGGTCATTCTCGAACCAATGGACCTGATTCATGAATATCAGGAGAAGAGAGCGTCTATCAATGCTGAAATCGACCATGTGTTAGATCAGATTACTTCTATGCTTGGAGGGAAGTAAGATGAATGCACAGGAATTGAAAAATAGCATACTTCAATTAGCTATTCAGGGAAAACTGGTTGAGCAACGAGAAGAAGAGGGTACAGCAAAAGAACTTCTTGATCAAATTAACGAAGAAAAATTAAATATGATAAAAGAGAAAAAAATAAAAAAGCACAAGAAGTTATTAGATATTACAACAAAAGAAATACCTTTTGATATTCCTGTGAATTGGGAGTGGGTAAGACATAATAATTTGCTTGAAATAATTGGAGGGAGTCAACCTCCTAAAGCTTTTTTTAGTGATGTAAAAAAAGATGGTTACATTAGGTTGTATCAAATAAGAGATTACGGAAGTAAACCTGTGCCAGTTTATGTACCTAAAGATAAAGTATCTAAATTCACCAACAAGGGTGACGTATTACTTGCAAGGTATGGAGCTTCTGTTGGAAAAGTATTTATAGCTGAAGAAGGCGCATATAATGTAGCTATGGCTAAATCTCATCGATTGTTTACTAGTAGCGAGCTTATTGACTCAAAATATATGTATTACTATTACTTAGCGCCTTTGTATCAAAGTTTAGTAAGACAAAATTCTCGTTCAGCACAAGCTGGTTTCAACAAAGATGATTTAGATAGTTTATTATTTCCTCTTCCGCCAATCAGAGAGCAAAAACGAATTGTAGCTAAAATAGAAGAATTACTACCATATATCGAACAATATAATAAAGCTTATCTTGAAGTAGAAAAACTTAATAAAAAGTTCCCGGAGGATATGCAAAAATCAATTTTGCAATATGCGATTCAAGGTAAGTTAGTTGAGCAGCGGGAAGAAGAGGGGGCTGCTGAGGAACTTTATCAAGAGATTCAAGAAGAGAAGAAAAGGCTGATTGAGGAAGGGAAGATTAAAAAGACAAAGGCCCTGCCGGAGATAAGCGAAGATGAGATACCGTTTAATGTGCCGGAGAGTTGGAAGTGGGTTTCTATAGGGCAAACATGTGCGAATGTTATGTATGGAACATCAAAAAAGTCCTCTAAAAGTGGAGAGGTTCCTGTATTAAGAATGGGAAATCTTCAAAACGGTAAAATTGATTATAACAACTTGGTTTATACTTCTGATAAAAAAGAAGTTGAAAAGTATAAACTAGAGGAAAACGATTTATTATTTAATCGTACAAATAGCCAAGAGTTGGTTGGAAAAACAGCTATTTATAAAAAAGAACAACCTGCAATTTTCGCTGGCTACCTAGTTAAGTTTACTCCAATTTTAGTAAACAGCGACTACTTAAATTATGTTATGCAATCGGATTATTATTGGAGATACTGTCAAACTGTAAGGTCAGATGCAATTGGACAATCTAACATAAATGCAGAAAAGTTGAAAAGGTTTATCTTTCCGCTGCCTCCATTAAACGAACAAAAAAGAATAGTTAGAAAGATTGAAGAAATTCTACTATACGCTCAACAGTTGAAATCATAATTTTAGTCACTCGTAAAGGGGGAAGTTGATGAATTCAAAGAAAATTGACGATTCATTTATATCATATGCAGCCGATGTATTAGGAGATACCAATCAAGGACTGAGCGGGTCTCAAATAGTGAAATATTGTAATTCTTATGCAGTAGACTTTAATGTCAACATACCAATAACTAGTTCTGATTTCGGAAAATTTGGCAGTATTGTTCCGAATAAACGAACAGCATTATATAAGAATTTAGTTGTGTTCAATGGGATACAACAGTTTACAATTATAAAAGAACTCTGTGAATTATCGGATTTCAATGATAACGAAAATGTAGTAAAGCTGAAGAGTATACTATTTAAAAGATACAGTGAGTTTGCTACAAGCAGTTTATATGTGGATGATCATCAACCTACTGGATGGGAACGGGTTGATCGATCAATTATTGAGATGAAGAACAGGCTTGAAGTTGCAGTTACTGAAGAACAATTTCAAGCAATAGGTATGATTGGAAGGGAAACATTAATTACAATAGCTCAGCAAGTTTTTGATGCAGAGAAACATCCAACTATTGACGGTACTACCGCGAGTAAAACGGATGCTAAACGTATGTTAGAGGCATTTTTAAATTTTGAATTAAAAGATACAGCAGAAAAGGCTAGGAAGTTTGCGCGAGCTTCAGTAGACCTTGGGAATCAATTAACTCATGATCGGGGAGCGACTAAAAAAGAAGCAACAATGTGTATAATTTCAATTAATTCTATTGCGGCTTTAATTAAGACTATTTACGATAGTCAATAAAATCTTGAAATTTTATTAAGTGACTGAAAATATACTCCAATAAAATGTAGCAGGCATAGGTACTCAATATCACAAGCTAAAAATTGTCATATACATTAAAATAACCTATAAAAGAGGGTTTGATAAATGGGGTTAACATATTCCGCATGGACAAAAAGAATCTCAAAAAGGTCTGATATAACAGGAATGTTAACTCATTTAACTAAACCTGTTCATAACGATCTTAAAGGGTTAAGCGATTCAGAAATTAATAAACTATCCATTGATAACCTCATAAATATATTGAAAGATCAAAAAATAAATGGAAGTACAACTAGTCGTGGTTTTATTACAGGAGATATACCTGCTGTGTGCTTTCAAGATGCACCATTATATGGAATAATACAAAATGTTGAGTTTGAGAAAGAAATGAGAGAAGTTAGAGAAAGTTCTAAATTACGGTACAGTGGTATTGGACTTACATTCGGCAAACCATATATATATGCTAAGGGTGGTAGGCCAGTTATATACGAGGATACCGTCAGTGCAAAGAGTTTTCTTCCATCGAATCAGTATTGGAGAATTGTAAGGTTTAATATAGATTTTATTAATGGATCTCAAACACATGTAGACCGGACTCATGAAAGGGAATGGAGAGCCCCACATTCGATCGAATTTGATCTAAAGCTTTGTCATATTGTTCTATATGATAAAGAGTGCTTGGATTATTTTAATAAAACGTGTCCTGAAGAAATAAAAGATACAATCCATGGTATTACTATTTTAAAAAGTATACTTATGTGATCAACTATGCTCGTACCCACTGAAGAAAACATATTTTCAGCTGTATCCTATGTGTATGTGTTGAAAAATAACTTTTATTAAGTAGCAGAAAATAGAGTTTAATAGAACTTCTATTTTCTGCATTTTTATTATAAGCGAGGTTTAACAAATGACTAGAGGCAAAAGCATTAATATTTTTAATTGGCGGCAAAGCAAACGGAAGAATCAAATGTACGTTAGCAAACTGGACAGGTTTGGCATATAGAATTCTACGTACTGAAATTGAAAAGTGTCTTACAGAGAGGATCTTTCACAGACTTGTGTCCATTTTTTATTCGGAACGTAAGTGTGCGCAGGACAGGGATGCATACAATATAAATGTTTTATTAAGGAGGATTTAATTTGCTAAGGTATGGAATTTATTTAGAAAACAAAGAATTAAGGGAATTTAAGAACATTAGGTGTGAATTTTCCGCTGAAGAGCTAGAGAAGTTAAATAATAGAGAGTTAATACATATATTAAATAATGATGATGTATCTGCATATGGAATTGCAACAAAATCAGATGACCATATTAATATTAAAATTTTGTCAGAACCTGATACGCTTATTGGGACAGAAGAAGTTTTGAAAATATCTAATGCAGTAAATGATTTTGAGCCATATGAAAGTAGTTTGACTTGTAATGTTGAAGATTTATTTGATTATATAGCTTTAACTTTAGCTATAGATTCAAATAAATTATATAGAGGACAAGCGGATTCTTCGTGGGGATTATTACCTAGTGTTTTTCGTTCTACGCCCCCTCCAGAAAGAGATATATTTTCAGAACTAAAGCAATTAAACCATAAAGATTTTACAAAAGATGACTTTATAGAAATAGCTGTTAATATGCAACATTACGGTATTCCTACTAGGTTATTAGATTGGACAAGTAATTCGCTACATGCTTTATATTTTGCTTGTGTAAGTAAGGAAAATGAAAATAAAGATGGAGCTGTATATATTGTAAATGTAGACTCGATAGTTGAATTAGGGACTGAGGAAGAAAAAAATATTGCGAATTTTTTAGAGTATAAATACCTTAATTCAGATATGCGTAAGAATGATGTATTAACATTTCTTGATTCAATTAATAGAAGTAATGAGCATCATTACTTTTTTAAAACCAAATACTATAATGATAGAATTAGAAGTCAAAAAGGATACTTTTCAATTTATTTTGAGCAGACTGAAGCTGAGGTTAGTCAATTTAAAAATCAAACTTTAGATGATTTTGAGAATTTTTGTAATAAAGAGCAGTTGAATATGAATTATGTAAAGAGTCTTATTGATAAAATAAAATTGTTGAGATTTCCACTATCCAATCAAGCGGTTATTAATTCTAAAGTTTCGGAAATTCTTCAGGAATTTCCTTACAATGAAAATGTGAAGCATACTTTAGAAGTGGAAATAAAAAAAGTTCTCGAGAAATTGAATACAAAAGTTAATCGTCCACACGATATGAATAAAATATTGAGTAAAGACAACCATATTAGAGTTTTAATTCCAAAAGCAGCAAAGAAAAAGTTAATCGAACAATTAGATGATATGGGAATTAATAGTTCAACTATCTATCCGGATATAGAGGGCTTATCTCGGTACCTTAAAGAAAAATATATTAATTAGAAGGGGGAACAGAATATGGAGAGTTTGAGAAAAGAACGAATGAGGAATTTAACATTTCATATTTTAAAATATGTTATAGAAAATCCATCATTTAATATTGATGAGGAAATAACAAATGAGGATTTAAAAACTAAATTTTATTTTAAACAATCTGATGTTTTAAACTATTCTAATGAGTTTTTAAATAATAGTAGGTTAAAAGATAATATTAAAAGTACCTTAGATGAATATCTAGCATTACATCAGCGATATAAAGGGGAAATAAATGAATCACAGGTAGAAGATTTTAAATCAATATATAAGAAACTTGTTGATTATTATGCAAATATAAATAAAAATGAAGATTTACAATTATTATTACACGATGGGGCGCTTCTAGCTGAAAAAATTCATTGGATTTCTTTGCCGATATTCAAAGAGGTCTATATGTCAAATGCGGGGATGTTGCCAGAAGAAAATTTAGAAGAATACTACTTTCATTTTCATACCATTGAAGACTTATACAGAGAAATTACTAATGATGTAAAAAAAGTGCATTGGAAGAGTGTACAGGGCGATATTAATTTGAATAAAAAGATGAAAATGAAAATTTACACAAATCGTTGGGGGCGTCATGATTATTATACTGTTCAAAGAACGATTGAAGGGTGGATTATTAGCTTTCTTACATTTCAAAATGTTAAATGTAAAGTGAACGGTGAAAGCTTAGATACAGATACAGGCTTTTATGAAATATTAAGGCATGATTCAGTGCAATATCCTAAAGATGGTGTTAGATATGCACTAGAAACGCTATGGGAAGAAGCAGATTCTACAGAAATGAGTAAAGAAGTATTGGAAAAGAAGCTTAATGAAATTGCTGTGTGGATTTCTGAAGTTGAAAAAGCTACACACAAGTATCAACCATCTTGGTGTGGATATTATTGAGAACATCTTCCTGAAAATGGTTCGTATTATTCACGACAAATGGATATAAAGTTAAGAATAGAGAGTAATGACGTTAAGCTGGCACTCGCTTGTTGATTTTTATAAGTGAAATTAAATTGTCGTAAATATGTGCAAGATTGTGCTGCATACAAGTAATATCTTTCGTTTTAATCGGAAACAATTATTTGAATGAAAAATTTTATAGAGTAATTAGAAGAGACAGCAGAATTAGATTTTATAAGTTATCTATTTCTGCTGTTTTACTATTAGTGGGGTGTAACACATGACCAGAGGGAAAAGCATTAATCTATTTTTAATTGATGGCAAGGTAAACGGTAGAATTAAATGTACATTAGCTAACTGAACAGGTTTGTCGTATAGAATCCCACGTACTGAAATTGAAAAGTGTCGTGACAGGGAAGATCTTTCACAGACTGGCGTCTATTTTTTATTCGGAACATCGGAAGATAATGGTGAGGATATTGTATATGTAGGTCAAGCTGGAGTAAGGAAGAATGGAGAGGGTGTGCTTAATCGTCTGACTGAGCATAAACGCAGCCCCGAGAAAGATTATTGGACTGAAGCAATTGTGTTTACGACTTCTAATAATTCATTTGGACCAACTGAAATTAGCTATCTTGAAAGTCGATTCTGTCATATGGCAAAAGTAGCTGAGCGATATGAAGTAAAGAATGGCAATGAGCCAATGATAGGCAATATTACTGAAGAGAAACAAAGTGAGCTGGAAGAGTTAATTGAATACGCTCAGATCGTTATGGGCGCACTTGGTCAAAAGTTTTTGAGAAATTGAGTCAGACTAGCTCACCAAGTGAAGAGCAGATAAGTTAGATGAAAACTCAAATACCGTATTTTATTTGAGTAGAAAAAGCCGTAAAAGTAGAAAAACGATTGAAGCTACCTGTGAGCAAACAAATGAGGGGTTTGTTGTATTATAAGAAAGTATGATCGAAACGATTGATTCAGATAGTATACCAAGTGGCGTAAAGCAGAAAAGAGAACAGGCACAGATCGATCAGAGCGGTATCCTGCAGGAAAACGTTCTTTTCAAAAGTCCATCTTATGCAGCAGCATTTGTTGTAGGTGGTCATGCCAATGGATTGACGGAATGGAAAGATGCGGATGGAAGAAAGTTTGGTGAAATTGAGAAAGAGTAATCCATTAGTTTTTATGCGCTATATTGGTAGTTTTATGATAGATAATATTGAATAACTGGAGTGAGCAAAAGAAATGCCTAATAAGAAGTCTCCGGAAAAAAAGATGATAAAAATTATTTATTTTGATGAAACGTCTGCTTCGGATTATATAACTATTCAAAACGGTGGACAAATAGACTGAAATACTAAAGAAAATAAAGAGAAACTTGTAAAATTATTAGCTGAAGCAGACGCTCAAGCAAAGAGTGGAGTTAACTGGCTTTCTGTCATCAAAGCGTCTATATCTGGTAACGTTAATACAAGTTTTGATTCTAAAACCTCTAATCTCTTTGAAAGTACTCTACCTAATACATTACTTACTGATTATATAAAGGCTGCAAATAAGGATAAAAATATTCGTCAATTTCATGATGCGAGTGTATATGCTCCGAAAAATTCAGTTACCATCTATAAGATGTATAGTTCTTATTTAAACATAGTCCCTAAAGAAGAGATTCCTATAGACCTAGAGCAATTAAATCAAGCTGTATTAGGAGAAAGAGGTTACTATCAAATGATAGTAAATGAAAAAAATACAAAGTCTGTGTTGAGGTTCAACATCAGTGCGTTTAAAAACAATTACAGTTTAGCTGACTTGGCCAAAATGAATCTATCTTATTTTGGAGTTCAAGTAGGCACTTGTTCTGAAGAACAACTATCTATGGAAAAAGAATTCGAGATGGAAGAGAGTATTAAAAAACCCAAAGCTTCTGAGATTGTTATGGGAGATAATGCTGCTCCGGTGCGAAACGTATTAAACGTCTATGACATTGTATTGGCAGGTGTAATGGGTGAATAAAATTACAATTTTTTATGGATCAAAAAGAGAATTTAATAAAATTCTACCCGATAAATATAGTACCTTAACAGAATTAGTTTACAAAATTGATCAAGATAACAAGGGAATTGTGATAAATCTAAATGATCAGAAAGAGGATAATGAAAACAAGGAACGTATATTTGTTGAAAATTTTATAGCTGAATCTGGAGAGTATGCCGGAGTAAGAGAACACGTAATAGTAAACTTTAGTAATTTTCTTAATAAGTTCAACTCGAATAATGTGTATTTACATAATCCGCCTCTACAAATTAGTGAGCAAATTCAAAAGTTAAATATAGATGTTGAAACTATAAGTCAAAATTATGCTTCTTTAACCTTAGAAGATTTAAAAGAAATTAATTACAATTACGATTCTGAAATAATTGGTCAAGAACATGTGAAATACGAATTGTTACAATCACTTTATCCATTAACATTACCTTCAAGAGAAAAACCTGTGATCATCCTATTGTATGGCAGCTCAGGTATTGGCAAAACTGAAACTGCTAAATATCTTGCGGAGGTTGTAGGAGAAACTTTATTTAGAAAACAATTTTCTATGTTCTAAAACAGTCAATTTTCTACCTATTTATTTGGAGGCGCTCACTATGAAAAAAGTTTTGCTAAAGATCTGTTAGATAGAGAATCAAATATAATTTTGTTAGACGAATTTGACAAAGCCCATACATCATTTCATAGTGCATTTTATCAATTATTTGATGAAGGTATTTATGAGGATCAAAATTATCATCTTAATTTGAAAAAGTCCGTTATCATTTGTACGTCTAACTATAAGAACTTAAATGAAGTACAAGATCATCTAGGAAGTGCTATTTATAGTAGGTTTGATAATATAGTCCAATTTAATGATTTAACTGATGAAGCTAAACAAACAATTGGTACAAAGATTTATGATGATTTGAATGATATATACGATAACGAATTAAGTTCTAAAACTTATGAAAAATTAACGATTAGTTTTAACGAATGTCAAAGTGTAAGAGAAATAAAGAGTTTAATTGAAGATACGTTTGCTTTGTCTGCCATTAAGGACATGATTGAGAACAATTAATTACTTATAGCTTGAGTAGTGAAATGTGAATTATTTATAGGAGTTACTTTTTAATTGCATTTATTAATAGAAATGAATTGAATACTTCTTATATTTTTAGTGTGCCTATGAAAAATATTAAACCATCGGTCGCGGGGTTCAACTCCCACTGTCTCCACCAAATTATTATTTGGTGGTTTTTTTATGCTTCAATTCATTTTAGAAAAGACAGTCTATTAAAAGTTAGGTGTTTTAATGACCACCACTCTACTTTAAATTAAGATTGCTATATTTTGTTAAAATTCCCCTTCAAATACACAATGACTTTTCCTTATTACTTCATACCACTCTCCAATCGATTATAGAAAGTTGCATTACCCATTTCCATAGCCCTCTTTAAACGAAACTTTCATATGATTCATCTATTACGAATGTCTGATTTTACTAAATTGATTAGTATAAACGGATTCAGGGTAAAGGTTCTCAGTACATTTAGTAAGCTCTCGGATTACATTTAATCTGAACTTTTCTTAGACTTAAAATTAATAACTATGCTGGGGGAATTGAAGAGATGAATATAAAACGAATCGCATCAAGTAATTACGAACCTGATGAGCCTGACTCGGGCAGTGCCAGGTCAGATGTCCAAGCTAATGAGCATGATCTGCTAAGTAGGGTGGTGGACCACATATGGTAATTGCAACATTGACTTTACTGCTCGGCATCATTGTCATTCTAGCGATTATCGCAGCAAACGGCTATTTCGTTGCCCAGGAATTTGCATATATGTCTGTTGACCGCTCACGGCTCCGCGCGATGGCTGAACAGGGGGATGCATCAGCTAAGCGTGCGTTGAGTGTAACGGAGCAGACGTCATTTATGCTTTCAGGTGCACAGCTCGGGATCACTGTGACAGGCCTTTTAATTGGTTATGTAGCTGAACCTCTTGTTGGGGAGAGCTTAAGTGTGTTGCTTGATGGGGCGGGAGTTCCTGCAGCGGTTAGTATTTCTGTAGGGACAGTGCTTGCTTTAGCTGTTTCTACGATTGTACAGATGATTTTTGGTGAGCTTTATCCTAAAAATCTTGCAATTGCAAACCCTGAGCCATTGGCACGAGGGCTTGCAAGATCAACCAATTTTTATTTGATGATCTTCGGGTGGCTGATTAAGTTTTTCGATCAGTCTGCCAATAAGTTTTTAAAAATGCTCAGAATTGAGCCGGTGCATGATCTTGACAGCAGTGCCAATGCACGGGATTTGGAATATATCGTAGCTGACTCCCGTGACAGCGGTGATTTGCCTAAGGAGCTGTCAATTTTTCTTGATCGGATTCTCGACTTTCCGCAACGTGACGTTGAACACGCAATGACGCCCAGATCACGGGCAGATATTGTAGAACCTGACATAACGATTGGTGAAGTCCGGACCTTAATGGCAAAGGAGCATACGCGTTATCCGGTTGTTAATTCAGATGATGAGCCGATTGGTGTTGTTCACCTTGTCGATGTCCTGTCCTCATCTTTAAATGAAGATGATCCGGTTACGACAATTATGAGACCGCCCTTGGTTGTTCCGACACTAATGGCTTTGCCGGAAGCACAGGAGCAGATGAGTGAGTCTAAAAATGATCTTGCCTGTGTCATTGATGAATATGGTGGCTTTACTGGGATCCTGACCATTGAAGACCTGGCTGAGGAAGTCGTTGGTGAGGTTTCAGATGAGCACGATAATGAAGAGGTTGAAGTAGTTGAATCTGAAGGGGAGGATTCCTGGCAGATGACCGGGGATGTTCATATCGATGAGGCTGAGCGGGAAATCGGTTATCAACTGCCGCGTGGTGATTTTAAAACAATCGCAGGGTTACTCATTGCACATAGCGGGAAACTTCCTGCCGTCAATGAACAAGTAACAGTTCAACTTCCTGAAGACCCGGCTGATCTGGTGGATGATGAACCTGTCAGACGTTATCTGATTGCACAGATCATTGAAGTTGAGAAATGGGTACCAACCATGGTTTCTCTTACAATTGAACAACGGGAGAATGAAGATGAATCTGAACAGGTAAGGAGGGATGATCATGGGTAATCCCTTCGTTATTATAGTCGTAACAATTGCCATCATCGCACTGAGTGCATTTTTCGTCATCATTGAATTTGCTCTACTCGGTGCAAGACGCCATCGACTTGAAGAAGCAGCACGTTCTAGCCGTGGTGCGAGGGCTGCTTTAAAATCCGTGAATGAACTTACAGTGATGCTCGCAGGTGCGCAGCTTGGTATTACAGTGTGTACATTTGCGCTCGGAGCGATTACGAAACCAGCTGTAGATGACTGGTTTTCACCCTTGTTTGCTGCGACGGGACTTCCTTATTGGCTGGCCGATGGAACTGCTTTCTTCTTATCACTGATGATTGTTACGTTCCTGCATCTGGTTATTGGGGAAATGGCTCCGAAATCATGGGCAATTGCACATCCTGAAGCTTCTGCGATTATGGTTGGCATGCCAGCCCGTATTTTTATCGGCGTTTTCAGACCGCTGCTGGTATGGGTGAATCGTATAGCTAATCGATTGGTAAAGGCTTCAGGTGTTGAGCCTGTTGAAACTGCAGCAGTTGGGGGACAGGATGCTGATACGATCAGGCAGCTGGTTGAGTACTCGGCAAATGTGGGTGCACTGGACGCTTCGATCCGAAAACCAATCTCAGGTGCACTGGATCTTGAAACGTTAAAAGTTGGTGAAGTGTTGTCAGATAAAGCACCTCTGACAACCGTTGAATCCGATGCGACTGTATATGATGTTCAAGAGGCAACACAGCGTTCAGGTCACAAACGGATTCTCGTCATGGCAGAAGACGGCAATCCTCCGCGCGTCATTCATGTTAGGGATACGCTGCTGGAGCCGGAAGACCGCCCTGCATGGAACATGGCACGGCCGTCATTTGTCATACAGCCGGACACACTTCTGCATGAAGCACTTACAAATATGCGGCAATCAAGTGAGCAGTTAGCTGTTGTGATGGATGGATCGGAGTTTTTAGGTATTATCACGATGAATGATATTTTTAATCATGTGTTACCAAGGATGAATGAGCAGTAGATTATTAGTTTACTGAAAATAGAGGTGTATCAAAGGGACGGAAACTTCACCTTGGATACACCTTATTTTTTATCTATAAATTGATCTTCTTCACTCTCCACTGCTTCTCCTTCTGCGTATACCGGTTAAGCTTTCTTGAAAGTTGGCTGGCCTCCTGCTGATTCACAAAAAATCTGAATGCGCGGTTAAGTGAATCTTTTAATACTTCATGAGTACCATTGTTTTTCCTGTGCAAAATATACATGGTGACTGTCAGCTCCTTCATAAACGATTAATTAAATTGTGCCAAAGATTAGATAAGAAAATTGACGAATCCTCGTTTGAATCAGGTTTTTAATTCGACATCATTTAGTTTTTAATATCATGGATGTTGGTATAGGTAATCCACTGACGCAAAAAAATGTATGAACATTTTAATAAACAGGTAGCGTATATAACCTATTTGTTATATAGTGAATAAAGAAACTTTTTAGAAGGTGGGTGAGGTGATGATTTCAACTGCACCGGGAGTGGAGAAGATGAGTGCATTTTTTAAAGTGCTTGGGGATCCGACCAGGCTAGAGATGCTGAGAAGGATGTATACGAGCGAGCATTGTGTATGTGAATTTGTTGAGATGTTCCAGATTTCGCAGCCGGCGATCAGCCGACATCTTCGTGTAATGAAGCAGGCGGGAATTGTGCTTGAACGGAAGGACCGCCAGTGGAATTATTTCCGGCTAAATGAACAGGACCCGTTTTACCCGCTTTTAGTAGAAGCAATTAAAGAACTGGGTGAGCTTCCGGTTCAGGAGCATAACCTGTTAAGAATAAAGTGCTGAACGACTGGAAGGAGCAATCCTTCTGTGCTCTGTATATAACAGTATTGTTATATACCTATATCTTACTGAAAGGGTGTTATAAATGAAAAAGATTCAGATTTTTGATCCTGCAATGTGCTGTTCAACAGGCGTGTGTGGAACGAGCTTTGATCCTGAGCTGCCGAGAGTTGCTTCTGTTGTCAGTTTTCTTAAACAGAAGAATTATCCCATCGAGCGCTTTAACCTGACAAGTGAGCCTCAGCGTTTTGTGGAAAATAAAACGGTTCAGGAAGCCTTGGCAAAAAACCCTGAGGGACTGCCATTTACACTGGTAGATGGTGTCATCGTACAGCAGGGTACTTATTTATCGAATCAGATGTTTGCTGAAGTGACAGGGATTGCAGCAGAACAATTTCCCAAAGCAGATCAATCAGAAAAGCCGAAAATCCGATTAACAATCCAGTGAGGAGTGAGACGATGCATGATTTTTTGATTGATGATCTTCCTTTAACCCCTTTTGTGTTTTTGACTGGTAAAGGGGGAGTAGGAAAAACATCAACCGCTTCTTTACTGGCGATTACGCTTGCTGATCAGGGGAAAAAAGTTTTGCTTGTTTCTACAGACCCTGCCAGTAATCTTCAGGATGTTTTTAATATTGAACTGTCGGAAATTCCAAAGGAAATACCGGATGTGCTGAATTTGCATGTAGCGAATTTCGATCCTGAACAGGCTGCAGATGAATATAAGGAAAAGGTGGTTGGACCGTATCGGGGTATTTTACCTGATCCGGTTGTTCAATCAATGGAAGAACAGCTTTCAGGGGCATGTACAGTTGAAATCGCCGCTTTTGATCAATTTACAGGATTACTTTCCTCAAGAGAAGTGAGAGGTGAGTATGATCATATTTTATTTGATACAGCGCCGACAGGGCATACGCTCAGGTTATTAAGTCTGCCAAATGCCTGGAATGTGTATCTGGATGAAAATACGAGCGGGACCTCCTGTATTGGGCCACTGGCTGGTCTTTCAGAAAAGAAAACGCAGTATGAATATGCGACTGAAATGCTTCGTGACGAAACGGTAACGACACTGATGCTGGTTGCGCGTCCGGAGGAATCAACATTGAACGAAGCTGCACGGGCATATAGAGAACTGCAGGGGACCGGCATGAATCACACATTGTTTGTGATTAACGGCTTACTACATTCAGATGATCAGGGAGATTCGTACCGGCAGGCATTTGTCAAAAGACAGCAGCTTGCACTCGATCATATGCCTGAAGCGTTGAAGGCGCTTCAGCATTATCATCTGCCATATGTGTCTTCGAGTCTGGCAAGTGTTGATGACATCAGAAACTGGTTATCAGCAGTGGAAAGTCATGATCCGGTTCAGCGTAAGACTTTTCAGGGAGAAAAACTTGAGAAGCTGGTAAAGGATCTTGAAGAAGCAGGTCCTGGTATTGTGATGACGATGGGAAAAGGCGGAGTTGGAAAGACGACGATCGCTTCTATGATCGCAACGGGTCTTGCGGACCGGGGGCACCATGTTATTTTAACGACGACCGATCCCGCAGCCCATGTTGAGCAGGTAGTTGGCAAGTCAAATCAGCCTTTACTATCAATCGAACGCATCGATCCAAAAAAAGAAACGGAGCGATACAGGGAGACTGTGATTAAAAGAGCCGGTGAGATTTCATCTGAAGAAAGAGCGTTGCTGGATGAGGATCTCAATTCGCCATGCACTGAGGAGATTGCTGTTTTCAGGGCATTTGCAGATACGGTTGCAAAAGCGGGTGAGGCGTATGTCGTGATTGATACTGCACCAACAGGCCACACACTGTTGCTACTGGATGCAACAGAAGCCTATCACCGTGAAATGGAGCGCTCAACGGGTGAAGTTCCGGAGGCAGTACGTTTACTGTTACCGAAACTGCGTGACCCATCATTTACACATGTATTTATTACGACACTCGCGGAAGCAACACCGGTCTTTGAAGCGTCACGTCTTCAGGATGATTTAAAACGTGCCGGGATTGTTCCGCAGGGCTGGGTAGTGAATCAGTCTCTTGCGATCACCGGTACACAGGATGCAATCCTTGGTAGAAAAGCAGAGAACGAGTTGAAGTGGATTCACGAAGTACAGAGGCTGAGTGACGATCAGACTGTATATATCCCATGGATAGAAAAACAATTATCAGGTTATCAAACATTACTGGAAGCAGTGAAAGGATGAGAAGAATGAATGTGACATCAGATGCTGTAGAATTTTTAAAAAGTGTTGTAGAGGAAAAAGGAGCAGAGGGAATCCGTTTCTTTAAAGCGGGAGAGGGCTGCTGCGGACCGAGCTTTGGTCTTGGGTTGGATCCATCACAGGAAAGCGATCAGATTCATCAGTTAGATGGGTTACAGCTTGCCGTGGATGCTGAACTGAAAGATTCAGTTGATGCAATTACGCTTGATGTAGAGGAAACACCGGAAGGACCTCAGATTGTCATGCTTGGCGGAAATGCCTGCTGATCAAGAGGAAGTCTGTGCAGGAAGATAAAAATACTTTGTCTTCCTGCACTTTTTCTATGTGCGAAATGAGATTGTGGAGGGAACTAAACATGACGAAGCTATTGATTATTGGATCGGTTGCGGCTGGCACATCTGTAGGTGCCAAAGCGAGAAGAAACAGTGAGGATCTTCAAATTACGATTTACGATAAAGACACAGATATCTCTTATTCAGGCTGTGGCATTCCTTATTATGTAGGAGGAGAGGTCGCTGACATAGACGAGCTGACACCGCGGAATGCAGTCTGGTTTAAAAAGCGATATAACATTGATATTCATACCCAGCATGAAGTATTAAGCATCAATCACGAAGCAAAAACGGCTGAAATCCTTAATCTCATGACCAATGAAACGTTTACGGATTCTTATGATACGCTTGTCCTTGCAACCGGTGCGACAAGCTTTGTGCCGCCAATTCCTGGTGTAGAAGCGGATAATGTGTTCAGTGTCCGTAATATCAGAAATGCAGGCGAGATCCGGACGTATATCGATCAGCATCAGCCAAAGCATGTCACGATCGTAGGTGGAGGATTTATCGGGCTTGAGATGGCGGAACAGCTGAAGTATAAAGGACTTGAAGTGACACTTATTGAACGTCTTCCACAGGTCATGCCGCCGCTTGATCTTGATATGGCTGAGCGGGTAGCCCGGCACTTGCAGGAAAAGGGTGTAAAACTGCTGACAGGGCAAACGGTTCAATCCTTATATGATGGAGAACGTGTAAGTACTGTTCAGCTTGAGAGCGGGCAGACGATTGAAACGGATCTCGTTATCCTTTCTGTCGGCATCCGTCCAAATACTAAGCTTGCTAAAGGTATTGGTGTTGAAATTGGTAGCACAGGCGCAATCAAAGTGAATAAGAAAATGCAAACGAACGTACCAGATGTATATGCAGTGGGTGATGTTGCAGAAAGCTTTTCACTGATTACAGGAAAGCCGATCTACAGACCACTCGGATCAACAGCGAATAAAACTGGAAGAATTGCCGGGCAGGTGATCACTGGAGAAGAGGCTGAACATCGCGGTATTTTAGGTAGCGGGATCTTTAAAGTGTTTGACCTGACAGTCGCCCAGACAGGTTTGACAGAAAGAGAAGCTGTTGAGGAAGGCTACGAAATTGAAGTGCTGCACAATATTAAACCTGACCGTCCTGAATATCTTGGCGGTAAAGAAATGGTGATTAAGGCCATTGCAGATCGCAATACAGGCAAGCTGCTTGGTGCACAGATTGTCGGACCACAGGGCGTTGATAAGCGGATTGATGTGTTTGTCACAGCAATCTCATTTGGTGCAAAGGCTGAGGATCTGTTCCATCTTGATTTGGCCTATGCACCGCCGTTTGCGACAACGAAAGATCCTGTTATGTATACAGGCATGGCGCTGCATAATTCTATTAGCAAAAAGGCTCCGCTGATCACCCCTCAGCAGCTGGTCAGAGAGATAGAAAACGGTGAAGCGTTCCAGATTATCGATACCAGATCGAATGCTCAGTTTGAAAAAGCGCATGTTAAAGGGGCGGTTCATATTCCACTTGGCGATTTAAGAACGAGAGCTTCAGAACTGAACCCTGACCTTAAAACCGTTGTATACTGCAATAAAGGTGTGACAGGGAATGCTGCACAGAATATCCTGATCAATCACGGATTTAAAGTTGTATATAATCTATCAGGTGGAAATAAAAACTATCAGCATGTCGTGAATAACGAATAAACAACCATCAGGCCGTCAGCTTTGGCGGCTTTTTCTATTAGCTATGTTAAAGGCCAATGTTGTTTTTGCACAGCTGGTGATTGGAGTGGAAGGGGGCGACTCCCAGCAGGAGAAGCGTGACAGGTGAGACCCCGCAGACGCGCAGCGTCGAGGAGGCTCACCGCACGCCCTGCGGAAAGCGTCCCCCTGAAGCGGAAATCAACAGCCCACTTTAACAAAGCCTTTCTATTAAAAGTGAAACGTGAAAATCATATAAACAAAATTATTAATATGCAAAATAAATTCTACTCTATATAACAGTAAAAAATAACCGATATAAGTAGTACGAAAGTTTTATCGTTGACTTCTCTTAGTGAGGTGAGGACTTTGCGGTACAATCGGAAGGAAAGCTTCAGGTTCGCATTTAAAAAGCCATTAGAGGCAGCATTTAAAATTTATGAATTGAATGGACGTGAGGTGAATTCCCATCCGGGGAAGGCGCTGATGCATGATTTGAGTCCGAGCGGGACAAAGATGAGTTCACAGCTGAATCTGCCGGTGAGCAATCTGGATGAGCCGGTGAAAATTCATCTGCAGTTTATGCTGAATGAAGTAGTGTATGAAATGAAAGCAGAATTAGTATGGAAAAGAGCCAGTGGTGATGAATTTCATTATGGCGTTCACTTTTATGCCTCAGATGATGTAAAAGAGGATATCGTGAAGCAGCTGAAGCAATACGTAAAAAGAGTGTAAAAGAGCGGCGCATCAGCCGCTCTTTTTCTATTCATGCAGAAGTTTTATTCAATCCACGCGCATTTTTCCAGGGCCTGCGGTTCGCATAATAAATCCCTGCAAAGATTATGATCATGCCCCCGACCAGTGAAGGTGTAATTGTTTCATCAAGCAACACGCTGCCCCAGATCATCGCAGAAACCGGTGCAAGGTAAGTAACAGTCGTCGCAAACTCAGGTGATTTCTGTCTGATCATATAATAGAACAGAAGGTAGGCAATTCCTGAACCAAAGCAGCCAAGCCCGATTGCTGAGAGCCAGAATGACGTATCGTATGTAAAGCTCATCACACTGTAGCCGTTTATAGTCATCATCACAAGTCCGACAATTGCTCCAGTAATCAGTGAGGTAGCAGACAGAAGCACGACACCAGTTGCCGGCGTAAAGCGTCTGACATAATGCGATCCGAATCCGTAACACATTGCCCCAAGCATCATCGTACCAACTCCGATAAATGCTGAACCAAAAATGCCACCGATTTGAAAGTCAATCAGGACAAGCACCCCGGTAAAACCAATCAGTATGCCGATCCACTGCTGCAGTTTTAAGCGTTGTTTAAATAAGAAAAAGCCGATTAGCCCTGCAAAAACAGGAGTAGTGGCATTCAGCACGGATGCTGTATTTGACGCAATTCTTGTTTCGCTCAGTGCAATGAGTGCCCATGGAAGTGCGGCATTCATCACTCCGATTACGATCAGGTGTTTCCACGGAATCGGACGCTCAATTTTATGCCACTGTGCGATCAGTATTGGCAAAAGAATCAGCGCACCGGCAGCACATCTGATAAATACCGTGCCCCAGACACCTGCCGATTCTGCAAGGATTTTAATAAATACAAACGAAAGGCCCCAGATCAGGCTGAGACCTCCGAGTGCTGCATATGCTCTCATGATGTTCTCCTTTTAACTTGAAATCAATGTGACAGTGTACTGACGCGTTCGCGGACCGTCGAATTCACAGAAGTAAATACCCTGCCATGTGCCAAGGACCAGCTTGCCATGTTGAACTGGGACGGTTTGTGCATGACCTACTGTGCTCACTTTCATATGTGAAGCAGTATTGCCTTCCATATGTCGGTCTTTCGGATGATCCCACGGAAATACTTCATCCAGACGTCGTAAAAAGTCAGTTTTTACATCCGGATCTGCATTTTCATTTACGGTAATTCCTGCAGTTGTGTGCTTTGAAGAAACGACTGCAATTCCACTATTAAACGACTGACTGCTGATCCACTGCTGGACTTCAGCTGTAATCTCAATCATTTCATCACGGCTGTGCGTTTTGACTGTAAATGTGTTGAACATACGATCATCTCCTTCAGTGATAGTGTAACGCACGAAGCCGGAGTTTTCTATTCACTGACACAATATTTGACAAAAGAACGCTTTATTAAAAATGAAAGCGTTTTAATTTATAGAAATATTGATAAATTCAGAATTCTTATTGCGGAACCTCACATCTCTATGTATGATGGTCTTTATATAAAGGTTTCGCTGCAGTGATGTAAAGCGGAAAATCATCAGGAGGGTTACACAATGGATACGACAAAAAAAGATCTTAGAATCAGAAGTAAAGTCATCAGTGAAGGGGTCAACAGAGTGCCAAACCGCTCTATGCTCCGCGCTGTCGGATTTACAGATGAAGACTTTAAAAAACCGATGATTGGTGTAGCAAGTACCTGGAGTGAGGTTACGCCGTGTAACGTACATATTGACAAGCTGGCTGAGCGCGCGAAAAGCGGTGCGAAGGCTGGCGGCGGTGCACCAATGATTTTCAACACGATTACTGTATCTGACGGTATTGCAATGGGACATGAAGGGATGTTCTATTCACTGCCAAGCCGTGAAGTCATCGCGGATTCAATTGAAACAGTAACAAACGCTGAGCGTCTTGACGGCGTTGTGGCAATCGGAGGCTGTGATAAAACAACGCCAGCCTGTGTCATGGCGATCGCACGTATGAATATTCCTTCTGTCTATATCTACGGCGGTACGATTCAGCCGGGTAAACTGGACGGAAAAGATATCGATATCGTATCTTCATTTGAAGCAGTCGGTCAGTACCAGGAAGGACTGATTGATGAAGAGCAGCTGTATAAAGTGGAATGCAGTGCCTGTCCGGGCGCTGGTGCATGCGGCGGTATGTACACAGCGAACACAATGGCATCAGCAGTTGAAGCACTTGGTATGAGCATTCCAGGATCATCTTCAACACCTGCAATCAATGACTATAAAGAACAGGAATGTGAACAGGCCGGCGAGCTTGTTGTAAAGCTGCTTGAGCAGGATATCTATCCGCGTGACATCATGACAAAAGAAGCGTTTGAAAATGCAATCACAGTCGTAATGGCACTTGGCGGTTCAACAAACGCATTCCTTCACCTGCTGGCAATGGCCCACGCAGCCGAAGTGGATCTGACAATGGATGACTTTGAGCGCGTACGTCAGAACGTTCCGCACATTGCAGACCTGAAGCCGAGCGGTAAATACGTGATGCAGGATCTATATGAAGCAGGCGGCGTACCGGCAGTCATGAAGCTTCTTTTAGAAGAAGGACTGCTTCACGGCGACTGTATCACAGTCACTGGTAAAACAATCGCTGAAAACCTTGCAGAAGTTCCTTCATTAAAAGAAGGCCAGCAGGTCATTACACCGATCAGCGAGCCGCTTAAGAAAACAGGTCCTCTTGTTGTATTAAAAGGAAACCTGGCTCCTGAAGGCGCAGTTGCGAAAATGAGCGGACAGAAAATCAGCCGCTTTGAAGGTCCGGTAAAAGTGTATGACAGTGAAGCTGAATGTACCGTAGCAATTGAAGATAACCAGATTAAAGAAGGTGACGTTGTCGTAATCCGGAACGTCGGGCCTAAAGGCGGACCAGGTATGCCTGAGATGCTTTCTATCACAGCCATGATTGTCGGACGGGGACTGAACGGTAAAGTAGCCCTCCTCACAGACGGACGCTTCTCTGGAGGCTCACACGGATTCGTCATCGGTCACATCGCACCGGAAGCAGCAGTCGGCGGACCAATCGGCCTGCTGCAAAACGGAGACATCGTCGCAATCGACAGCGATACACAGGAAATTAACCTGCAGATCTCACAGGAAGAATTCGAAAAGCGTGCCCGCGAGTGGAAGAAGCCTGAACCAAAATTCAAGCGCGGTATCCTTGCAAAATACGCAAATACGGTATCTTCTTCATCAAAAGGTGCTGTAACGGATTTATTTGAAGAGTAATACTAAACCGTCCGGATATATTCCGGGCGGTTTTTTCTGGCTTGTAAGGAAGGAGGAGGGGAGTAGGTCTTTTGGTACTTTTCTAAGAAGGTCGTCGTTTTTTCTGCGAACCACCCGGTTTTTTCTATGAACAACATTATCTATTCTAAGAACATCCGCCTCTGTTCTAAGAACCACCCGCACTTTTCTACGAACCCACCACCACGCCTGGACAATAACCAACCACCCGCAAGCAGATCTTTCGATAAACAAAATTAAACATTGTAAGATAAGACTATGAACATTCCAGGAGGGATTCACCAATGAAAATTGAAATATGGTCAGATTACGTATGCCCGTTTTGCTATATCGGTAAAAGAAAGCTTGAAAATGCACTGAACAAATTTGAACACAAAGATCAGGTAGAAATCGTCTACCGCAGCTTCCAGCTTGATCCCGACGCACCGAAAAATGCAACTGAAGATACGATCTCAGCACTTGCGAAAAAATATGGTATGTCTTACGATCAGGCTGTTGAAATGACAGACAACGTTGTAGCACAGGCAAAAGAAGTCGGCCTTGATTACGACTTTTCAAAAATGAAGCGCACCAATACGCAGGATGCACACAGACTGACTCATTTTGCTGCTGAGCACGGAAAAGATCAGCAGATTACTGAAAAGCTGTTAAGTGCTTATTTCCTTGAGTCTAAGCATATCGGGGATCATGATCAGCTTGTTGCCATCGCTGAAGAGGTGGGTCTTGATACAGAAAAGGCACGTGAAGTCCTCACATCTGATCAATATACAGAAGAAATGACTGCAGACATTCAAAAGGCTGCACAAATCGGTGTATCAGGCGTACCGTTCTTCGTCCTTGAAAATAAATACGCGATTTCAGGCGCACAGCCTGATGAAGTATTCACGCAGGCGCTTGAAAAAGTGTGGGAAGAAACGAATCAGTCACCGCTAGTAAATGTCGGCGGGCAGGGAAATGCCTGCACAGATGATTCATGTGATATCTAATCAAAAAGCACGCCATCGCGGCGTGCTTTTTTATGCATGTGTAAAATACGTTTTAATTAAAAATTGGTATCGATCGTCTGTCAGTTCAAATGCAGGATACCCGGCATCCTGTAATAAAGACTTCGTGTTTTCATCTTTAAAAGTAACGCTACGAGAAAGATAAGAGTGAAACACACTCATCGGTGCATTAATCACGGCATCCTCTTCAGATAAATCCATTGCATCTGCTGTGACAGCCAGATTATCCACACCGCTCTGCTCCTTAATCCATCTCATCACATCAGCATTGTCCGGAGCCGCATTATTTGAAATGTGATAAATGTGATTAGCTTTGGCGTGAGTGGCAGCAGCTGTCAGGACGTCCACGACATAATTGACTGGAACAACATTATTGGAAGCTTCCGGATCACATAAAAGTTTAATGATTCTACCCTGATCTACTCGGCCCCGTCTGATCAGCTTTTTCAGTAACGCAACAGCCTTCAGCAGTCCATAAAGCGCAAAGGTCGTGTCAGCTTCGCCAGTGTTGGTGTCGCCGATAATAATCGCAGGTCTGAAAATACTGACGTTCAGCTCCTCGCGCTTATTCCACACGAGGTGTTCTGCGTGATTTTTACTTTCCTCATAATCATTTACAAACACTCTATCCTTAGAATGAATTTCCTCTTCAGCATGATTTTCAATTCCTGCTGTATAAGCAGTACTCACATGATAAAAGGTTGGAATCTGAAGTTTTTCCGCAAGCTCTAGCGCATGGGCAGTGCCATCCACATTTGCTGAAAACGTCTTCTCACGGTCAGCAGGGTCAAACGATAAAAAAGCAGCGGTATGATAGAGGATCTCAATGTTGCCTGCCAATAAAGCCGTGTCTCTGATTCCGAAATCAGTTTGTGTAATATCACCTGTCACAGGATGAATGCGTTCAGCCTGTTCAGCAGGCAATTGTTCAATCAGCTGATTGATTTTCTGCTCGCTGCGTACGACAGGGTAAAGCGTATGACCTTTATCTAAAAGTGAACGTACAAGCTTTGAACCAACAAAACCTGTCGCACCGGTTATCATAATATTCATGGTGATCTCCTTTGAAAAAGCATTAGATCCTTATTATATCAAAAGTGTGGAGGGGAGTTGAAATCTGAGCCAAATCACACGTATGAAAAAAGAGCCGCCCATTTAAGAACGACTCTGTGATTGATTAATACTGACCGCTCTTCTTAAGCTCTTTTCCTTTACGTCTGAAACGCAGGAATACAAGATAAAGCATCGGTACAATGATTAGTGTCAGTAACGTTGAGAATGCAATTCCGGCAATTATCGTAACTGCCAGTGGTGTAAATAATGCATCACCGCTTACTGCAACCGGAATCAGCGCAACGATTGAAGTCACGGCTGTCAGTACGATTGGACGGATTCTCACGCGTCCTGATTCGATTACTGCATCCATTACCTTCATACCGTTTGTGACACCCTGTTCAATAAAGTCAATTAATACAACAGAGTTCCGGACGACAATACCGGTTAGTGATACCATACCCATCACTGCAAGGAAGCTGATTGGCGTCTGTGTGACAAACAGTCCAAGTATCGCACCTGCAATCGCCAGGTACACAGCTGTCAGTACAAGGAATGGAAGTGACAGTGAGTTGAACTGGAATGCAATCAGCAGATACACAAGGAAGATCACGATTGTAAACAGTAAGATGATTTCTGAGAAGAAGTCATCCTGTGATTCGTTTTCCCCGCCGATTGTCAGTGAATAATCTTCACCTAACGACGAACGTACATCTTCTACAATGTCAGTCGTTTGTGCTTCAAGGTCCTCAACTTCACCAGGGAATGCGCGGATCGTAATTGCGCGTTCACCGTCTTCGTGCTGGATACGCTGCAGCTGGGACGTTTCTTCAGCTGTCACGAGTTCAGAAAGTGCAATCAATTCAGGTGGTCCCTGCTGAGCTGAGGCTGCAGGCACTTCAATTTCATCCAGCGGAATTTCCTGACCTTCTTCAACCGGGTCTACAACAAGCTTCATATCACGCTGTGTGACACCATCGTCAAAGGCAGCCATTGGAATGCCTTCAGTCACAAGGCGGATCTGCTGGCTGATCGCCTGAATACTTATATCATTTTCTTCAAGTGCAGTGCGATCCGGTACGTAAGAAATCACCGGCTCTTCTTCACCAATGTTATCAAGTACAAGGTCGACACCAAGGTCTTCAATCTGTGTCATCACATCATCACGAATAGAGACGAGTTCATCAAGCTCTGGTCCTTTTACTGTAACTGTAACCGGTGCACCTGATGGCGGTCCCTGTTCAATTGTATTCATAAAAACAATCGCATCAGGATACAGGCTTCTTAATTCATCTGTCCAGTCCTCGATCAGTCCCTGTGCTGTCTGGTTCTTACGGTCAACTCTCGCAACAATCTGACCGGTATATTTACCGGTTGTATCAAGTGAGCTGTTGAACAGGTTCGGAAGGCCGGTACCTGCAAAGACTGACGTTTCATACACGCCTTCATCCTGCTCCAGCACTTCTGCCATTTCAAGTAATGTCGTCTCAGTTTCCTCGATCGGCGTTCCGATTGGAAGCGTGACATCAACCGTCACTTCTTCACGGTCAGCAGCCGGGAAAAATTCAAATGGTGTTAAAACAACAAGTCCGAATAAAAGGGTGGTAATAATCAGACCGATTGCGCCAGTTAATAATGGCTTTTTAGCCGTTCTTTTTAAAATTTTATCTGCATAAAAATCAGCAATATAATTTAACGGTTTGCCGAGCAGACCAGGGGAATCTGATACTTTTTTAGATGTGTTTCGGTAAAAGCTGTATCTGAGCATAGGCACGAGCAGCAGCGCGACAATCGTGGATGCAATAATTGTTGTGATTAAAACGGTCGGCAATGCTCTGATAAAGTCTCCGTTCCCGCCTGATAAAAAGACAAGAGGGAGGAAGGTGAATACAATCGCAAGTGAAGAAGTCACAATGGATACCCATACTTCCTTCACACCAGTAACAACACCAGGGAGCGCTTTATCACCAAGCTTAAATCTTCTCTGGATATTATCATTTACAACAATAGAGTCATCGACCAGAATACCTAGCGCGATAATAACGCCAATAACTGAGATCTGATTCAAGTCAACGCCAGCCCCAGGGAGCGGGATGATTCCCATTAATACAGACATCGGTACAGCAATAGCGACCACAATCGCACCGCCTGCTGTCAGACCAAGTGAGCTTGTCACAATAACCGCAAGTACCGCGATTGCAAGTGAGAAGAACAGCCCCTGGAAGATTTCATTGACCAGGTTAGCCTGTGAATAATACGATTCAAATGTAATGTTTTCAGGTAACAGAGACTGAAGCTCAGTCACCTGTTCATCTACTGCTTCACTGACTGAAGGAATATCTTCACCTGATTCTAAGTATGTTGTAACAGAGACAGCAGGCTGTCCGTCCAGTGTAATCAGATCTTCAGTCTCTTTCGGCTGAATCTCCACTGTTCCCACATCAGACAGCAGCACAGATTCACCCTGCGGATTCTGACCGATTACCACCTGTTCCATCTCTTCTACTGAACTGAAAGATTCAATCGCAAGCTGATAAATGGTTCCATCAGCTTCCTGCTTGCCAAGCGGCACCGGATTGAATTCTTCTTCTATTGCAGTGAGCACCTGCGGGAATGCAAGTCCATTTTCACCGAGGTCTTCACTGCTTAAGGTAAGTATTATTTCTTCTTCCTGCACGCCTTTTACCGTGACGTCTGAAATACCGGGAACAGCTGATAATTCCTCTTCCCACGTATCCATTACGCTGCGGAGACCTTCAAAATCTTCACGGCTGTCAGCAGTCAGCATATAGGATGTAACAGGGAAATTAGCAGCCGCTTCACTGACAGTCGGCTCAAGCACTTCTTCCGGGAAAGAGGCGCCTGCATCTGACACTTCCTGTCTGATCGCAGATAAAGTTTCCTTCTGATCAGCCCCATCTGTGAGCGTTACAATAATTTGAGAGAAGCCTGCAGCAGATGATGAGGAAATACTGTCAATCCCATCTAATCCGTCAAGGTTTCTTTCAATCGGATTGGTTACTGTCCGCTCAACCGTTTCCGGCGTTGCACCAGGATACGGTGTTGAGATCGTCGAAATGTTGATCGACGTCTCCGGAATTTCCCGCTGCGGGAGCTGAAGGAACGTCAGCACACCGACAATCAGGAATAATACAAATAAAATCATGAATATTTTTGACCTTCTCAGCACCCATTCAAACATGGTTGCACCTCCATTTGTTCTATCGATAAGCTAACTTTTTCACAAAACCGACAGTTGTGTCAAGAATGAAGGTGCCGTGATATGCTAAATGATATGGGGGTTACTTTTTATGGAAGCAGAAGGCGTGTGATCGTATGAATGTTGGTGATGCAGGAGAGGAGGTTATTGCTCGACGGTAGTGAAAGTCGTGGTGACGGTAGTGAAGTGCGGGTTTGGTGGTAATGTACACTCCCGCGACGGTAGTAACCTGCACAGTTGACGGTAGTGAAACATCCCGCAACTCGCTGCAACCAAAAAAGAGCACATTCATTAGAATATGCTCCCCTTAAAAGATAATTATGATTCCCATTTAATTAAAATATCCGCAACACTCGGCAGGCAGAAGTCAGCAGTATGAGACAAATCTTCAAGCAGTTCAGGATTTTCATTTACAGCGATAGATTTACATCCGGCTGCTTTTGCCATCATGCAGTCAACGATACTGTCACCAACCATCAGCACTTCATCTGCCGGTACGGTAAAGTCACGACAGATCTTCTCGAGCATATCAGGAGCGGGTTTACCATGTGACACGTTTTCAGGTGTCACGATAAAATCAGCATCATGAAAGCCGAGCAATTTCATACAGGCAGCAGCCCGTTCTTTATTATCAGAAGTAGCAATTCCAACTACATAGCCGGCATGCTTGAGCTCATGAAGAAGTTCAGCAGCACCAACTACCGGAATAAAGGCCTCTTCAATATTTAAAGACTGATTACTTTCATCAAGCAGCTTATCAGCGAGCGCCAGAGATTCAATCCAGGGCTTGCCGGTATATTGATACAGCAGGGCGGCGATGACTGTTTTTTCTTCAGCCTCGCTCGCCACTGCTAAAAGACCGCTATGATCAACGCCGGTTTCATGTACACCCATGATCCGGTCCCATTCTTCACCGTGGTGGAGCCCGGTCATAGAGACAAAGCGCTTTTTCCGTTCTTTATTTAAAGCCTTCCAAAAAGGTTCTGCCTGGAACAGCGTGCCATCCTTGTCGAAAGCGACGACAGAAGCTGAAACAGGGGTATTACCGACCTGAATCGTTCTGGATGTCATAGCTGATCTCTCCTCTGATTACTTTTGCGCGTCCAGAAATTCCTTTACCTGTTCAGGACTTTTCGCATTAGCTGAATGAAGGTGTGCTTTCTTTTCACCGTTTTTAAAAATCAGCAGGCTTGGAATACCCATGACTTCCTGCTCATCTGCAATCTCCGGCAGTTCATCACGGTTCAATTCATACCAGCCGTACTCATTATAAGTGTCCATAATATCATCAATGAACATATCCATTCTGCGGCAGTCAGGACACCAGTCAGCCGTAAACTTTACAATAACCGGCTCATCCTTACTTACAGTTTCTCTAAATTGATCATTATTCTTAATTCCTTGCATGATTCATCCCTCCATAAAGGAATCATAAGAGTTTTTTGCTGAAAAGGCAAAAAATATATGTTTTATATAAATGGCGCATGGAAGGTGGCTGTTGATTGCAGCTCCAGGGGGACGCTTTCCGCAGGGCCGGCGGTGAGCCTCCTCAGGCTTCGCCTTGCGGGGTCTCACCTGTCCGGCTTCCCCTGCCGGAGTCGTCCCCTTCCGCTGCAATCAACAGCTGTGCAAAAACAATATTGGTTGACAATATCACTTATAAGAATATTGATAACCTTCGTTTCAGAGTGATCTCAAGGTTAGAACATCGGCTGTGGTAAACTTCAGATAATTTATTGAGAATAAAATGTGAATTTAATGATAATGATTCTCAAATTCATTGACTGAATCTTTAAAAGAGGCTAGACTATTAGGAGAGAAGTTGCTGAAGCCTGCGAAGGAAACTAAAGGAGTTCGGATGAGATGCTAAAGACACAGTCATTAACATTAGGATACGGAGATTCCATTATAATAGAAGAGCTTGATTTAACCATTCCAAAAGGAGAAATTTCTGTTCTGATCGGTGGAAATGGCTGCGGGAAGTCAACGCTGCTGCGTTCAATGGCTCGCCTGCTGAAGCCTAGGGATGGTGAAGTGCTGCTGAATGGAAAAGAAATCAATCGCTATTCGTCCCGTAAAGTAGCTCAGGAAATGGCGATCTTACCTCAATCACCTGTAGCGCCTGAAGGGCTGACTGTTCTGCAGTTAGTGAAGCAGGGGAGATATCCTTACCAGGGGTTTTTACAGCAATGGTCAAAAAAAGATGAAGAGGCTGTGAACAGTGCGCTTGAAGCAACGGGTATGACAGAGCTTCAGGACCGCTTTGTAGATGAATTATCAGGTGGTCAGCGCCAGCGTGCATGGATTGCCATGACACTTGCACAGGACACAGATCTGATTTTACTTGATGAACCGACAACTTACTTAGATATGACACACCAGATTGAAATTCTGGATTTATTATTTGAATTAAATGAGCGTGAAAACCGTACCATTGTGATGGTGCTTCACGATCTAAATCTTGCCTGCAGGTACGCACATAACCTGATCGCGGTAAAGGACCGTAAAGTCTACAACCAGGGCAAGCCTGAAGAAGTGATCAGCTGCGACCTTGTCAGACACGTATTTGACATGAACTGCCAGGTCACAACAGACCCGCTCTTCGGTACTCCACTTTGCATTCCACACGGCAGAGGCCGGTGTATCGTCCAGGAAACAAAAACAACTGCAGATGCAGTATCATAACCTGAAAACCGTCTACTATGGACGGTTTTTGTTTTATTATTTTCAATCCACTTTCTTCATCTTTTCACAGCATGTGATTGGAGCGTAAGGCGGCGACTCCAACGTGAGAAGCCGGACAGGTGAGACCCCGCAGGCACGAAGCGTTGAGGAGGCTCACCGCCGGCCGCGTGGAAAACGTCCGCCTGAAGCGGAAATCACATGCCAGCTTTTAAAAGATCGTTTATTAAACATCAATTTACCAAATAATGATTAAACCAATTCAAACAGGGAAGGGATGTAAGTACAATGATGAAAGAAAAAATGGATGCAATGGTTGAAAAGTACGCAGAGCTGTTAACCGGTGATACATCGGAAGAGTCAATAGAAGAAATTAAAATGTATGTACTCTACAACCATATCGCAAAGACCATGCCTGCACTCGCAAGACACTGGAACAGCCTTTATCCTGAGGGCAAAGAAGAAATGAAGCGAATTGTCAGAGACATTCAGCAGAAAAATAAAGCTATAAAAGCTGAAAGTCAGGAAGATTAAAACTTTATACATAAAGCCGGAAAGTGATTACACACTTTCCGGCTTTTCAGACTTTTAATGGACAGGGAGCTGACTTTTATCAGATTGAGCCTGACTGGCAGCCTGCTGGATGTTAACCGGTGTTTCCTGCGCAGGATTATACCAGTTCTGCTGCTCCATATAAGTGTAAAGCGTGTGCTGCTGTCTCGACGTTTCGTTCAGGATGGACTGAAGGTGCTGAAAAGCTGATTTGTACTTACTTCATTAGAAGCGACGCTATAGCTGACAGCAAGATGTTTTTCTAAAATAAGAAGATCAGTAGCCCAGTCTTTTTCAGACATGGTCGCAGTCTGCTGAATGTCCTGCATTGAAATTCCTCCTTGTTAGATCGTTTATTGAAGCGGCTGACCTGATAGAAAAGCTGATGTTTTTTCGTAATGGTTCTTGTGCATTGTGCAGCACGCTTCAAGCATCGTCTTCAGCTGCGGCGTAGTACACTGGTTGGCTGCGTAATGTGCTTTCTTTGCAGCGAGTAGGTTCCATTCGAGTACATCTTTTAAGTATAAAAGGTCTTTTGTTGACAGTTGTTGCTGCGTCATATTTTTCGCCTCCTTTTCATCGTCATTATGATGTGCAGGGAATGGAAATATATGCGTCGATTTTTGTATTCAAATGTTAAAAGGCATGATAAGATTATGCTAGTCCGCTAAAGGATTTATTATTTTTAAAAAATAGAAAGCGGTTGCAAAATTTATGATTCAGGGGGTTTGTCATCATGGAAAAAGTGATGCGTGATTTCTTTTTATTCTTATCTTCTAACAAGCCGATGACGAAGGCTGCCAAACAGTATGGTTTAAAGTTTGGTGCGAACCGGTTCGTTGCAGGGGAAACGGTAGAGCAGGCAGTAACAACGATTAAAGAACTGAACGAAGAAGGTCTTTGTGTAACCCTCGATTGTCTTGGAGAATTTGTAGACAACGAGCAGGAGGCTGAAGAAATCACAGAGCTTTGTATTGAAGCCGTGCGCGCAATCGGTACAAACAATCTGGACTCAGAGCTTTCATTAAAATTGACATCTTTAGGACTTGATCTGTCAGAAGAGATTGTCCTTGAAAATATGAGAAGAATCCTTGATGCGGCAACGGAACAGGGTGTATTTGTCACAATTGATATGGAAGACTATGAGCGATGCGGCAAAACACTTAACGTATTCACACAGCTTAAATCCGAATACGATAATATTGGTACAGTCATTCAGGCTTACCTTTACCGGACAGAAGAAGATATGAAGATGCTTAACGAGTATTCTCCAAACCTCCGTCTTGTAAAAGGGGCTTACAAGGAATCACCGGAAGTCGCATTTCCTGAAAAGCGGGATGTAGACGAGAATTTCAAAAAGATCATTGAAATGCATCTATTAAATGGTAATTACACAGCAGTAGCAACCCATGACGATGCAATCATTGACTATACATTAGAGCTTGTTGAAAAGCATGGGATTTCAAAGGATCAATTTGAATTCCAGATGCTCTACGGTATCCGTGAAGAGCGTCAGAGAGAGCTTCACAAGCAGGGCTATAAAATGCGTGTATATACGCCATTTGGTACGGACTGGTACGGCTACTTTATGCGCCGTCTGGCAGAACGCCCGCAAAATGTGGCATTCGTGGCAAAAGGAATTATCAGCAAATAAACGTAAGACTGTCCGGCAATGGGCAGTCTTTTTTTGCGTGCAGATTTATAAGGGGGCGGTGCAATTTGACGGCGGAAAGCTACAACTACCCGGGTGTATCGAGACAAATGCAGTAAAGATTGCTACAAAACGGACGGATACAGCGACAAACGGAGCCGCCCTGCATGCATTTAAGAAACAGGCACTTGTTTCTTAAAAATTTACAAAGCGGGTGTGGGGGAGAGCAGTCTATTGGGGTGCATGAAACAAATTGAAAGGTGAACAGTACAATCTCGGTGCGGAAAGCGACAACTACCCGGGTGTATCGAGACAAATGCAGTAGAGATTGCTACAAACCGACCGGAAACAGCGACAAACAGAGCCGCCCTGCATGCATTTAAGAAACCGCCCCAAAATTTTTCTCCATATAATGAAAGCGCTTCTAATTTTCTGTTGCTTTATTCTGAAAACTTTATTAAGATAGAAATGTAGAGAATTTTCTTATATTTTTTTGCCGTAAAATGAATGAGTATTCATTCAAAAATTACGGATTCAGTTCAAAGGGGGATCTTTAACAGATGAGACACATTCAAAAAGCAGTAGTAATCGGCTCGGGTGTCATGGGGTCAGGCATTGCTGCCCACCTTGCAAATATCGGTATTCCTTCGCTTCTGCTCGACATCGTGCCAAAAGAGTTAACAGAAGCAGAACAGGCAAAAGGGCTGACGCTTGAAAGTCCACAGGTCAGAAACCGCCTGAGTCAGGGAGCTGTACAAAAACTATTTAAGCAAAAGCCTGCACCACTTGCTTCAAAATCCAATGCAGCATTAATTACAGCAGGTAACCTTGAAGACCACATGGAGCAACTTGGTGAAGCCGACTGGATTATTGAAGTCGTTGTTGAAAACCTTGATGTGAAAAAGAAAGTATTTGAAAAAGTAGATCAGTATAGAAAGCCTGGCAGTATTGTAAGTTCGAATACATCAGGTATTTCAATAGAAGCAATGGTTGAAGGCAGATCTGAGGATTTCAGTAAGCATTTCCTTGGCACACACTTTTTCAACCCGCCGCGTTATTTAAAGCTTCTTGAAGTGATTCCAGCTCAGTCAACTGATCCGGAAGTTGTTCAGTTTATGAAGACATTCGGTGAAGATACGCTTGGTAAAGGGGTTGTATTTGCAAAAGATACGCCTAACTTTATCGCCAACCGGATTGGCACATACGGCTTGCTCGTAACGGTAAAAGAAATGCTAAATGGCGGATACAGCGTCGGTGAAGTTGATTCAGTAACGGGTCCATTAATCGGCCGTCCAAAGAGTGCAACATTCAGAACGCTTGATGTTGTTGGACTTGATACATTTATCCACGTAGCGAAAAACGTCTATGACCAGGTTGAAGGTCAGGAAAAAGAAGTTTTTGATGTGCCGGACTTCATGCTGAAAATGCGTGACAACGGCTGGCTTGGAAGCAAGTCGGGTCAGGGCTTCTTCAAAAAAGAAGGAAAAGAGATCCTTCAATTAAACCCTGAGACACTTGAATATGAAGCACGCGGAAAGTTAAAAGCAGCTTCAGTTGAGATGGCTAAGCAGGAAAAAGGCTTTTCAGGCAAGATGAAAACGCTTGTATACGGTAAAGACCGTGCGTCAGAACTGCTCTGGTCAATCCTTGCACCGGTTCTCGTTTATTCAGCTGAACTGAATGGTGAAATTGCGGATGATATCACTGGTATTGACCAGGCGATGAAATGGGGCTTCGGCTGGGATAAAGGGCCATTTGAAACATGGGATGCAATTGGCGTCGCAAAATCAGTTGAGCGCATGAAGGCTGAGGGTATGAACGTACCTGAATGGGTAGAGAACATGCTAGCTGAAGGCCATGACTCATTCTATAAAGAAGAAAACGCAGATCTTTACTTCTATCATAACGGTTCATATCACCCGGTAGAAGAAAACGAAAAAGTAATTAACCTGAAGCGTCTGAAGAAAAAGAATGGCGTGATTAAAAAGAATTCAGGTGCAAGCCTGATCGATCTTGGTGACGGAGTTGCGCTGCTGGAATTTACTTCACCAAATAATGCAATCGGTATGGATATCACACAGATGATTAATTATGCGGTAGATGAAGTATCGAAAAACTATAAAGGGCTTGTCATCG
This sequence comes from Jeotgalibacillus malaysiensis, assembly GCA_000818095.1. Taxonomy (NCBI): domain Bacteria; kingdom Bacillati; phylum Bacillota; class Bacilli; order Caryophanales; family Caryophanaceae; genus Jeotgalibacillus; species Jeotgalibacillus malaysiensis. Next base: position 2,466,671 of record CP009416.1, on the reverse strand, counting down.
GTAACCAGGGTAAAAACTTCTGTGTCGGTGCAAACCTTGCGATGATCCTGATGGAAGCGCAGGATGATAACATTTTCGAAATCGATATGGTCGTTAAGCACTTCCAGCAGGCGATGATGAAGCTGAAATACAGCTCATTCCCTGTAGTAGCAGCACCATTTGGTATGACACTTGGCGGCGGAACAGAAGTTTGTCTCCCTGCTGATCATATCCAGGCTTCAGCTGAAACGTATATGGGCCTTGTAGAAGTCGGCGTAGGATTAATTCCAGGCGGAGGCGGTAACAAGGAGCTTTATCTGAATTACTATAACAGCCTGCCAAAAGGTGTAGACTTCGATCTTCAGAAAGTAGCAAACAGAGTGTTTGAAATGATCGCAATGGCGAAAGTATCAACATCAGCTGCAGAAGCTAGAGACTACAACTTCCTGAGTCAGTCTGACGGCATCAGCGTGAACGGTGATCACCTGATCTATGACGCAAAACAGGCAGTCCTTCATTTAGCTGAAAACTATACAGTGCCTGTGAAACGAAAAGTACCTGTTGTCGGAGAACCTGGATACGCGACACTGCTTCTTGGCGCACAGTCTATGTATCAGTCAGGATTTATCTCAGAGCACGATCTGAAAATTGCAAAGAAACTGGCTTACGTCATCGCTGGCGGAAAAGTACCGTATGGAACAGAAGTAGACGAAGAGTATCTGCTTCAGCTTGAAAGAGAAGCATTCCTAAGCCTGATCGAAAAACCAAAATCACAACAGCGCATGCAGCACATGCTTGTAAAAGGCAAGCCGCTGCGTAACTGATTTGCCACTTGAAGATCTGGTTTTACACAAGCAACTTTAAAATATAAATACCCATCTAGTCGAACGGAGCGCAGGGCGGTGACTCCGACGGGATTAGACGGATAGGTGAGACCCCGCAAGCGAAGCTGAGGAGGCTCACCGCCGTCCCCGCGGAAAGCATCCACCCGGAGCGCAGTTCGACGGTCTAATCAGATAAATCGAGCATTTAAGGGGGAGCACTATGCGTGAAGCAGTAATCGTTGCCGGAGCGAGAACTCCGGTCGGTAAAGCAAAAAAAGGATCACTGGCGCATGTACGTCCGGATGATTTGGGCGCACTGGCTGTCAGAGAAACACTAAAGCGTGCAGGAAACTATGACGGAGAAATTGATGACTTAATCTTCGGCTGTGCAATGCCGGAAGCAGAACAGGGCATGAACATGGCACGTAATATCGGTGCACTTGCAGGGCTGAATTACACAGTACCTGCAATCACAATTAACCGCTATTGCTCATCTGGTCTTCAGTCAATTGCATACGGCGCAGAGCGTATTATGATCGGTCAGGCAGATACCATTATCGCTGGCGGAGCAGAATCAATGAGCCTTGTCCCGATGATGGGTCACACGGTTCGACCGAATTCAAAAATCGCAGAAGAAATGCCTGAATACTATATGAGCATGGGTCACACAGCTGAGGAAGTGGCGAAGAAATTTGGCATCTCACGTGAAGACCAGGATGCATTCGCAGTCAGAAGTCATCAAAAAGCAGCTAAAGCTGTTCATGGCGGTGTATTTGACGAAGAGATTGTACCGGTGGAAGTAACGCGCCGTACAGTTGGAAAAGATCATAAGCTGAAAGAGGAGACTTTCACATTCTCAAGAGATGAAGGCGTACGTCCTGATTCTTCAGTAGAATCTCTGGGTAAACTTCGTCCCGCTTTCTCAATGACGGGTTCTGTAACAGCGGGTAACGCTTCACAGACAAGTGACGGTGCTGCAGCTGTCATGGTGATGGAACGTGAAAAAGCAGAATCACTCGGTCTGAAGCCAATCGCTAAGTTCCGTTCATTTGCAGTAGGCGGCGTGCCTCCTGAAATTATGGGTGTCGGACCGGTTGAGGCGATTCCAAAAGCGTTAAAACTTGCTGGACTTTCTTTATCTGATATTGATCTGTTTGAGTTAAATGAAGCTTTTGCTTCACAGTCAATCCAGGTCATCAGACAGCTTGGCCTGAACGAGGAGATCGTTAACGTTAACGGCGGTGCAATTGCACTTGGCCACCCGCTAGGCTGTACAGGAACTAAGCTGACGCTGTCACTGCTTCACGAGCTGAAGCGCAGACAGCAGCAATTCGGCGTAGTGACGATGTGTATCGGCGGCGGAATGGGCGCAGCAGGCGTCTTTGAAATGATTAACTAAAAAATACCTTTAGTAAAACTGAAATGTTCAACTGTAAACCTAGCAGCGATTCTCGCTGCAGGCGGCGACTCCTGTGGCAGGAAGGGACAGGTGAGACAAAGCATGGCGAAGCCTGCTGGCTCACCGCCCGGCCACGGAAAGCGTCCGCCTGAAGCGAAATGAGCGGCGATTATAAAGCACAAAAACAAGGGAGGAATTTTTCATGTCAAACGAAACAAAAGCATTGGTTAAAGGCGGCAGCTTTCTGATTGAGGATGTTGAAGCTTCAAGCGTATTCACACCTGAGGATTACACAGACGAGCAGAAAATGATTGCCAAAACAACTGAGGATTATGTGATCAACGAGGTTGTTCCTGAAGTAGAGCACATCGAAAACCATGAGTTCGACCGTTCAGTAAAGCTTCTGAAAAAAGCAGGAGATCTTGGTCTTCTAGGAGCAGATGTTCCTGAAGAGTACGGCGGCCTTGGACTTGATAAGGTCAGCTCAGCTTTAATCGCTGAAAAAATGTCACGCGCGGGCGGTTTCTCAATCACTCACGGTGCACACGTAGGAATCGGTTCACTGCCGATCGTTCTTTTCGGTAACGAAGATCAGAAGCAAAAGTATCTGCCAACACTTGCGACTGGTGAGAAAATTGCTGCTTATGCACTGACTGAGCCAGGTTCAGGTTCTGACGCACTTGGCGCAAAAACGACTGCTAAGCTAAATGAAGCAGGTACTCACTATATGTTAAATGGTGAAAAGCAGTGGATTACAAATGCAGGTTTTGCTGATGTATTTGTTGTCTATGCAAAAATTGACGGCGAGCAGTTCTCTACATTTATCGTAGAGCGTGAATTCCCGGGCGTTTCAGTTGGAGCTGAAGAGAAGAAAATGGGGATTAAGAGTTCTTCAACTCGTACATTGATCCTTGAAGACGCAGAAGTTCCGGTTGAAAACCTTCTTGGTGAAGCAGGAAAAGGTCACGTGATCGCATTTAACATTCTGAACATCGGCCGTTACAAGCTTGGTGTAGGTACAGTAGGTGCTTCAAAGCGTGCGCTTGAACTAGCGGTGAAATATACAAACGAGCGTAAGCAGTTCAATACGCCAATCTCAAGCTTCAACCTGACGAAGGAAAAGCTTGCGACAATGGGTGCGAAGCTTTATGCAACAGAGAGCTCAGTTTACCGTACAGTTGGTCTTTTCGAGGATCGTATGAGCCAGCTGTCTGATGAAGAGATTAAAGACGGTAAAGAAGTAGCAAAATCAATCGCTGAATATGCAATTGAGTGCTCGCTTAATAAAGTATTCGGTACAGAATCTCTTGACTATATCGCTGACGAAGCAGTTCAACTGCACGGCGGTTACGGATTTATGCAGGAGTATGAAGTAGAGCGTATCTACCGCGACTCACGTATTAACCGTATCTTTGAAGGAACAAACGAAATCAACCGTCTGTTAGTGCCAGGCACTTACCTGCGTAAAGCAATGAAAGGCGAACTGCCATTACTTCAAAAAGCACAGGCGCTTCAGGAAGAACTGATGAGCATGATGCCTGAAGAAATCAGCGATGAGCCGTTAAAGCAGGAAGAGTATCTTGTAAAGAATGCGAAGAAGATCGGTCTGCTGGCTGCAGGTCTTGCTGCACAGAAGTACGGCAAAGCGCTTGAAGCAGAGCAGGAAGTTCTTGTAAACATTGCTGATATCGTATCTCTTGCTTATGCAATGGAGTCTTCACTTCTTCGTACACAGAAGGCTGTTGAAAAGTCTGGTTTAGAGAAGAACCAGCAGAAGGTTCTATATACGCAGATCTTCTGTCAGGAAGCTTTCAATGAGATTGAACAGCATGCGAAAGAAACGCTGATTGCTGCTGAGAGCGGTGATTCACTGCGCATGATGCTTTCTGCTCTTCGTAAGTTCACTCGTTTCACTCCGGTGAATCTGATTCCGGTGAAGCGTGAAGCGGCTGCGAAGCTGATTGATGCTGAGAAGTTTGTCGTTTAAACATCATTATATAAACCGCTAATAATTTCCGTGGGAACTGCGCTTTCCGCGTCCGCGCGGTGGGCCAGGCTTTGCCTGCGGGGGCTCACTGCTCCTATGACGCAGGAGTCTCCGTTCCCCACTACAATCATTAGCTGGTTGGTGCGATATATTTTAATAACATAGTTTAGTCAGAAACCGTCTATGATTGTAGGCGGTTTTTTCTAATCGTTCCGCTGCGCTTCAGGGGGACACTTTCCGGACAGTTGTTGCTTGAGCCTCCTCGGCTTCGCCTGTGGGGTCTCACCGCTCCTATGACGCAGGAGTCTCCGTCCACCACTCCAACCATTAGCTGGTGGTGCGATAAACTCTAACGAAATAATTTTAAGTAAGCAACCTTCTATAATTTAGGCGATTTTTTGTGTGAAAAACAACTATAATTGACTTCTAATGAAAAAGTCCTTACGATTTGTTTAAACTTTTAAACATATAGACATAAGGAGAGTGGTTGGATGAATGTGTTGATTACGGGTGCTTCCGGCGGGATTGGGCTGGAGCTTGCGAAGCTTTATGCTGAGAAGGGACATACGCTGATTTTGGCTGCGAGAAGTGAGGATAAGCTGAAGAAATTGACAGCAGAGCTTGCTGATAAATATACAATTAAGACGCACGTTTTCAAAAGTGATTTATCAAAAGCAGGTGCTGCTCAGTCTTTATTTGATCAGGTGCAATCACAAGATCTGCATGTTGATATTCTGATTAATAATGCGGGTGTAGGTCTTTTTGGAGAGTTTCATCAAACGGATCTTCAAAAAGAGCGTGACATGATTCAGCTGAATATTACGTCGCTAACAGAGCTGACGAAGTTGTTTGGACGTGAGATGGTGAATGCCAAGTCCGGTAAGATTCTAAATGTCGCTTCAACAGCTGCATTTTTCCCGGGGCCGCTGATGGCCGTGTACTACGCGTCTAAGGCGTATGTGAAATCATTTACTGAGGCGCTCGAAAACGAATGGGCTGAGCATGGCGTACAGGTATCAGGACTTTATCCGGGGCCTACGAGTACAGGGTTTAAAGATACTGCAGAGTTAAACGATTCAAAGTTATTTAATAATGGCACGATGAAACCGCAGGCAGTAGCAAAGATTGCATTTATTGAATTTATGAACGGGAAAAAGCAGATTATCCCGGGCGGCATGAATAAGCTTCAGTCCAGAGCGAGCCGTCTCATATCAAGATCAGCTGCTGCAGGGATCGTCAGGAAAACACAGGAAAGAGAGTAGTGAGGTGAGATCAATGGGGGAACAGGCAGAAAAAGCATTTCGGGATTGTATTCCGTTGTTTCAGGCATTAAGTGATCCTTATCGTCAGGATATTATTCTAATGCTTTCAGATACAGATTCAATGACAGTCAATGAATTAACGGACAAGCTGCCACTCTCCCGTCCTGCTGTTTCTCATCATTTGAAAATTCTGCGCGAACAGGGTATTTTAAAAATGGAACAGCACGGCACACAGCGCAATTATTCCCTTGCATTTGAGGGTGCGCTTGAGACGTTAAAGCATCTGATCATTACAGTGGAGGACCGCTGTTATTAAAAGGAGGAATTACCATGGCGATTACTTTTTATACGTATCCAAAGTGCGGTACATGCCGCAAAGCAAAGAAATGGCTGGATCAAAATGATGTATCTTATGAAGAAATACATCTAATTGATTCACCGCCTTCAAAAGAGGAGCTTTCTGAGCTACATAAGAAAAGCGGGCTTGAACTGAAGAAGTTTTTCAACACAAGCGGCGTAAAGTACCGTGAGCTTGGTTTGAAAGATAAACTGGCTGACATGTCAGATGATGAAAAGCTTGAATTGCTCGCTTCAGATGGCAAGCTGATCAAGCGTCCGCTGACAACAGATGGCACACAAGTCACTGTTGGATTTAAAGAACCTGAATTCGAGGAAAAATGGCAGGGTTAAATCAGAAACAATTCTTGTTTTCGGGCATCTGTTATGCCAATATGAAGTAGTATAGAAATCATTCATATGCGGAGGGAAAACACATGAGTTCACCAAAAGAATTACGTTATTCAGAAGAACACGAATGGGTAAAAGTTGAAGACGGTAAAGCGCGTATCGGTATCACTGAATTTGCACAGTCAGAACTTGGCGATATCGTATTCGTTGAGCTTCCGGAAGTTGGCGACGAGCTGCAGGCAGACGAGCCATTTGGCAGCGTTGAATCTGTAAAAACAGTTTCAGAACTTTACGCACCAGTCAGCGGTAAAGTCGTTGAGGTGAACGAAGACCTTGAAGACAGCCCTGAATACGTTAACGAATCTCCATATGAAAAAGCATGGATGGTCGTAGTAGAACTTTCTGACGACTCAGAAGTTGACGCACTGATGGATGCTGAAGCATATGACAAGATGACAGACGAAGACTGATTGATGGACCGTTCACCTTATGGGGTGGGCGGTTTTTATATGAACCGGCTCACTGCGCGCCAGGCGGACGCTTTCCGCGGGGACGGCGCTGAGCCTCCTCGGCTTTGCCTGCGGGGTCTCACCTGTCCGTCACATCCCGCTGGAGTCGCCGTCTTCTGCTCCGTTCACCTCATCCTTTCTATTGGATATATAAAGGGTATCTAATTTTTCAGTTATTAGTTTATGAAAGAAGAATCCATATTCGCACAGCAGGTGATTGAAGCGTAAGGCGGCGACTCCTATGGCAGGAAGGGACAGGTGAGACAGTGCATGGCGAAGCCTGCTGGCTCACCGCCCGGCCATGGAAAGCGTCCGCCTGAAGCGGAAATTACCTGCCACTTTTACTGCACCACTAACTTAAAGAGTTCTTCCCCATCTCATTTACTTGCATTTCTCCCAAGTACAGGCGACAATTAAATCAGCAGCATACCATGTAAGAAAGCCGTGCGATCCTTAGGTGAGGGTGTGATGGGAAATGGAGTGCAAAAAGGTTATTATTGTTGAAGGTAAGTCTGATAAACGGAAGGTTCAGCCGATTATCAGGGAGCCGGTTGATATTATTTGTACAAATGGCACAATCAGCCTGACGAAGATGGATGAGCTGATTGATGAGTTGTATGAAAAGGATGTTTATGTCCTTGTTGATGCGGATGATGCCGGTGAGAAATTGCGCAGACAATTTAAAAGAGAGATGCCTGAAGCGGATCATTTGTATATCGACAGGGCCTACCGTGAAGTTGCGACAGCTCCGGAGCAGCACCTGGCAGTTATTTTAGCGGGTGCGAATATTGATATTTACACTGAGTTTTTAGAAAAAAGGATGAATCTTTAATGATAAAAGAATGGACGATAGAAGACCTCGATCAGCGCTTGCAGGAAAAAAAGCAGGCAGCGATGTATTTGTATACGCCGATGTGTGGAACGTGTAAGCTTGCAGGTAAGATGCTTGAAGTGACGGCTGCTGCGATTTCGGATACTGAGATTGGGAAGGCGGATCTTAACTATGTTGAGCCGCTTGCTGAGCGCTACCAGATCGAAAGTGTGCCGTGCCTGCTGTTGTTTAAAGATGGCGAATTGGTACAGAAGATGTATAAGTTTGAATCTGTTCCAACGATCTTTGAGGCATTTGGTGACTTATCAGCACAGCCTGCAAATCAGTAAATGTGCAATTTTGAAAAAAATTCGTTGACAGTAAATTTAAGATCATGATACGATTTGTCTCGTACTCTTAATGAATCTTAACTAAATACGCAAACTCTTATCAAGAGCGGCGGAGGGAAGTGCCCTATGAAGCCCGGCAACCGACAGTTTACTGGAAAGGTGCCAAGTCACACAGGTTGATACCTGGCAGATGAGAGAAAGCCGTTTAATTTTTGACGCCTTTCTGCTCATCACGCAGAGAGGCGTTTTTAATATATAAAAGGTCATAAAATGGCAGTATTTTAATTTCCTGCTTTAACGGGATAATAAGTTAATTTACGAAAGTAGGTGATGGTATGATAACCATCTCGGATGTCAAAAAGGTATTTAAAACAAAAAGCGGATCACTGATAGCAGTCGATAAAGTCAACCTGAATATCAAGGAAGGCGAAATCTTCGGTGTCATTGGCTACAGTGGTGCCGGTAAAAGTACATTAATCCGTATGCTGAACGGGCTTGAACAGCCGTCAGAAGGTAAGGTTGATATAAATGGCAAGCTGATTTCCTCTATCAAAGGAGGAGACTTACGCAAAGCGAGACAGAAAATCAGCATGATCTTCCAGCATTTTAATCTGCTCTGGTCAAGAACGGTCAGGGAGAACATTTCTTTTCCACTTGAAATTGCAGGTGTTCCAAAACAGCAGCGACTGAAGAGAGTGGATGAGCTGATTGAGCTTGTAGGTCTTGAAGGACGAGGGGATTCATACCCTTCACAGTTGAGTGGCGGTCAGAAGCAGAGGGTCGGGATTGCAAGAGCACTTGCAAATGATCCTGAGGTATTGCTTTGTGATGAAGCAACGTCAGCACTCGATCCTCAGACAACCGATTCAATTCTTGAACTGCTTGTTGATATTAATAAGCGTCTTGGCCTGACAATTGTACTGATCACCCACGAGATGCACGTGATCAGAAAGATCTGTCACCGAGTTGCCGTCATGGAAGGCGGAAAAGTCGTTGAGCTTGGCAATGTGCTTGATGTCTTCAAGCAGCCAAAAGAAAACATCACGAAGCGCTTTGTTCAGCAGGTAACAGAACCTGAAGAAACAAAAGATACGATTGAACATCTGCTGAAGGAATATCAGGACGGAAAAGTTATCAAGCTCACATTCGTAGGTGAATCAGCTGAGCAGCCGGTGGTCACAAATCTGATCCGTTCATTTGATCTTCAGGTGAACATCCTTCAGGGGAAAATTTCTCAGACGCAAAATGGCGCATATGGCTCACTGTTTATTCATTTACACGGGAAACCGGATGAACTGGCGCGTGCGATTGAATTTCTAGAAGCGGCAAGTGTTGGAGTGGAGGTGATCACACATGATTGAGCAGATTTTTCCGAACGTAGAATGGCCGGTCATGTGGGAAGCAACTTATGAAACGATCTATATGACGGTATTATCAGTTGCGATCACATTCGTACTCGGACTCGCACTCGGGCTGCTTTTATTTCTCACTTCTAAAGGAAACCTGTGGGAAAATAAAATCGCCTATACCATTACAACCGCACTTGTGAATATATTCAGGTCCATTCCATTTATTATCCTGATTGTATTGCTGATCCCGTTCACACGCTTTCTACTTGGAACGATCAGAGGCGCGGATGCAGCGCTTCCTGCATTAATCATTGGTGCAGCCCCATTCTATGCACGTATGGTTGAAATTGCACTGCGCGAAATTGATAAAGGCGTCATTGAAGCAGCGAGATCAATGGGTGCAAAGGTCAGTACAATTATCTTTAAAGTTTTACTGCCGGAATCAATGCCGGCTCTGATCTCAGGAATCACCGTTACAGCAATCGCACTGGTTGGTTATACAGCGATGGCCGGTGTAATTGGAGCAGGCGGACTTGGTAATCTGGCATTCCTAGACGGATTCCAGCGAAGCCGTGATGACGTTACGCTCGCTGCAACCATCATTATCTTAGCAATCGTCTTCATCATTCAATTCTTTGGAGACTTCTTCACCAACAAACTGGATAAACGCTAATTTAGCTTATTATAAAAACACATTAAAGGGAGAGAATCACACATGAAAAAATTCGTAGTAGGAACATTCGCAGCAACAAGTATCTTTGCATTAGCCGCTTGCGGTTCAGATAACGCAGAGGAAGGAATCGGTACAAGCGAAGACGGCGAGCCGGTTGAACTGACTGTGGGCGCATCTAACGTACCACATGCTGAAATCCTTGAACAGGCACAGCCGCTTCTTGAAGAAGAAGGCGTCAACCTTCAGATCGAAACGTATCAGGATTATATTCTTCCTAACCAGGACCTTGATTCAGGTGAAATTGATGCAAACTACTTCCAGCACGTCCCTTACCTTGAGTCACAAATTGCAGAACATGGCTATGACTTTGCTAATGCTGGCGGCATTCACATTGAACCGATCGGCGTATATTCTCAGGAGCACGAATCACTTGAAGACCTTCCAGATGGCGCAGAGATCCTGATGAGTAATTCAGTAGCTGACCACGGCCGTATCCTGACAATGCTTGAAGCGCAGGGACTAATCACGCTAGACCCTGAAGTAGAGAAAACAGAAGCAGAAGTATCTGACATTGTAGAAAATCCTAAAAACCTTCAGTTTGAAGCAGACTACGAAGCAGCACTGCTTGTACAGCTTTACGAAAACGGAGAAGGTGACGCGGTTCTAATCAACTCTAACTACGCAATTGATGCTGGAATTAACCCGCTTGAAGATTCAATCGCGCTTGAAGATTCAGATTCGCCATATGTAAACGTAATTGCTGTTAACAGCGGTGAAGAAGATAACGAAGCAGTTCAGAAACTTGTAGAAGTATTAACTTCTGAAGAAATCCAGGACTTCATTCTTGAAGAATGGGGCGGAGCTGTCGTACCGGTTGACGCTGAATAATTGTTTAAAAACTGTCCAGTCTTAATGACTGGGCAGTTTTTTCATTGAGTGAAGTGTGCGGATTATGCAGCTGGATGGTAGTAAGATTGCTGGTGATGGTAGTGAAGCGGACCGCGACGGCAGGATACACCCGGACCAATGGTAGTGAGAACCAAATCGACGGTAGTATCAGATAGGTTGACGATAGTTAAATCAATTTTGACAGGCGACCCGCTAAAAAATAAAAATTTTTAAAAGCCGTCATCCATTGACCTTAAAATAATGGAAACCCTTACATGCTTCAAATGAATATTTGTAATACTCAAAAAATAATGCTAGTGTGTTTATTAAGTTTTCTAGCGGGTAATACACCAACTAGTAAACAGTTCTAGAAAATATATGGAAACTAAGTCACGGACAAAAAAACGAAAAGGAATGATTCATTATCCATCCTATTAAAGTTGATTTTACAACTGACATGGAGAAGCAGATGCTAAGTTCGCACGGAGTTGGTTACGAAACGTATATGAGAGATCATGATGTGCGTATGAATGTGGAGATGAAACGTGAAAAAGATTACAAAAAGTCGCAGGACTTAGTCCAGGAACTTGAAGGTAAAGTCGTCAATCATTTATAATAGTAGAGAAGTGAAAAAAGTCAGTGTATCCTACACTGACTTTTTTGATTGTAAAGGCAAGGGTCAGCGTCATTTGATTCTAGTTTTAATTTGTTATAAGATTAGAATGAGAATAAATTGAGAATGGTTCTTCCATTTCAAATTCACATACAAACGGAGGTAATTAGACAATGGCTTCAACTTTAGTAATTAAAGATCTTCATGTGGAGATCGAAGGCAAAGAAATTTTAAAAGGTGTAAACCTTGAATTAGATAGCGGTAAGATCCACGTTATTATGGGACCTAACGGAACAGGTAAATCTACGCTTGCTTCAGCGATTATGGGACACCCTAAGTTCGAAGTAACAAAAGGCGAGGTACTGCTGAACGGCGAGAACGTTCTTGAAATGGAAGTGGATGAGCGTGCACTTGCAGGTCTATTCCTTGCAATGCAATATCCAAGTGAAATCACTGGCGTAACAAATGCAGACTTCCTTCGTTCTGCAATCAATGCGCGCCGTGAAGAGGGTCAGGAAATTTCTCTAATGAAATTCATTAAAGAACTTGATAAAAACATGGACTTCCTTGAAATGGATCAGAACATGGCACAGCGTTACCTGAATGAAGGTTTCTCAGGCGGTGAGAAGAAGCGTAACGAAATTCTTCAGCTGATGATGATTAAGCCTGAATTCGGTATCCTTGATGAGATTGACTCTGGTCTTGATATTGATGCACTTAAAGTTGTATCAAAAGGAATTAACCAGATGCGCAGCGAAGATTTCGGCTGCCTGATCATCACTCACTATCAGCGTCTTCTTAACTACATCGAGCCGGATTTCGTACACGTTATGATGCAGGGCCGCGTGGTTAAATCAGGTGGACCTGAACTGGCTCAGCGCCTTGAAAGTGAAGGTTATGACTGGATCAAACAGGAACTTGGTATTGAAGACGAAACTGTAGGACAAGAAGCGTAACTGATAGGAGGATGAATATGACGACACAAATGAAATTGCCGGTTGATCAGCAAGCGGTGCAGGCTTTCTCAGAAAAGAACGGCGAGCCTGGCTGGCTGTCGTCCCTTCGATTGGACGCACTTGCGAAAGCAGAAGAGCTGCCATTGCCGAAGCCGGATAAAACGAAAATTGATAAATGGAATTTCACACAGTTTGCAAGCCATACTGTGGATAGCGAAGTATATGCTTCACTTGAAGAGCTTCCTGAAACAGTGAAGTCTCTTGTAGACGCTGAGAAGCAGGAAAACCTGTATATCCAGCGCAACAACACGCCAGCTTACCTGAAGCTGTCTGACAGCCTGAAGAGTAAAGGTGTTATTTTCACAGATATTTTAACTGCAGCAAAGGAACATTCTGAGCTGGTTGAACAATATTTCATGAAGGACGCTGTGCAGGTGGACGAGCATAAGCTGACTGCACTTCACGCAGCACTTGTAAATGGCGGAGCATTCCTTTATGTGCCTAAAAACGTTGAACTTGAAGAGCCGATCCAGGCTGTTTATGTTCACGACAATGCAGATGCAGCTCTTTTCAACCACGTATTAGTAGTAGCTGAAGAGAACTCTGCAGTCACTTATGTTGAATCTTATCTTGCAACTGAAGGTGCTGGTGAGTCGCTTGCGAACATTATCACTGAAGTTGTAGCAAAAGATAACGCGCGCGTTGTCTACGGAGCGGTTGATAACCTGTCAGAAGGTACAACAACTTACGTAAACCGCCGCGGTACAGCAGCACGTGATGCAAAAATCGAGTGGGCACTTGGCATGATGAATGACGGAAATACAATTTCAGAAAACATCACGCACCTGATTGGTGATAACTCACACGGTGACACGAAGATGGTTGTAGTCGGACGTGGAAACCAAAAGCAGAACTTCACAACGAATATCAGACACTGGGGTAAAAACTCAGAAGGATATATTCTGAAGCACGGTGTTATGAAGGACGCAGCTTCTTCTATCTTTAATGGAATCGGTAAGATCGAGCACGGCGCGACAAAAGCAAACGCTGAGCAGGAGTCACGTGTACTGATGCTGAGTGAAAAAGCACGCGGCGATGCAAACCCGATCCTTCTGATTGATGAAGATGATGTAACTGCCGGTCACGCAGCTTCAGTTGGCCGCGTTGATCCAATGCAGCTATTCTATCTGATGAGCCGTGGTATTTCTCAAAAAGAAGCAGAGCGTCTTGTCATTCACGGTTTCTTAGCACCAGTTGTAACGAACCTTCCAATTGAAGGCGTGAAGCAGCAGCTTACAGAAGTCATTGAAAGGAAAGTGAATGTATGAATGTCGAAGAGATCCGCAGACAGTTTCCAATATTGGACCAGGAAGTAAACGGTCAGCCGCTTGTCTATCTTGACAGCGCAGCTACTTCTCAAAAGCCGCTGTCTGTGATCCAGGCGCTTGATGAGTACTATAAAGGGTACAACTCAAACGTACACCGCGGTGTGCACACGCTTGGAACCCGGGCGACAGACGGGTATGAAGGAGCTCGAGAAAAAGTTCGTAAATTCATTAACGCCGCATCCTCTGAAGAAGTAATCTTCATGCGCGGTACCACAACAGCGATTAATACCATCGCACAAAGCTATGGACAGGACAATGTGAAAGAAGGCGACGAAATCGTCATCACACATATGGAGCATCACAGCAACATTATCCCGTGGCAGCAGCTGGCGAAAAGAACCGGTGCAACACTTAAGTATGTACCGCTTCAGGAAGACGGCACGCTGTCACTCGATGATGTGCGTGAAACGGTTACATCAAATACGAAAATCGTTTCAATCATGATGGTCTCCAATGTACTTGGCACAATGAACCCGATTAAAGAAATCACTCAGATCGCCCATGAAAATGGCGCAGTGATGGTAGTGGACGGTGCACAGGCTGCGCCGCATATGAAGGTTGATGTGCAGGATCTCGATTGTGACTTCTTCGCATTTTCAGGTCATAAAATGGCGGGGCCGACTGGTATTGGCGTTTTATATGGTAAGAAAAAGCATCTGAACGCAATGGAACCCGTTGAATTTGGTGGAGAGATGATTGACTTTGTTGGTCTTCAGGAATCTACATGGAAAGAGCTTCCGTGGAAATTTGAAGGCGGAACACCAATCATTGCTGGTGCAATCGGTCTTGGGGCTGCAATCGATTTTCTAAATGAGATCGGCCTGGATGAAATTGAGAAGTATGAGCACCATCTCGCAGCTTATGCGATGGAGAAGATGTCTGAAATCGATGGTCTGACCATTTACGGACCTAAAGATCCATCCAAGCGTGCAGGCCTTGTGACATTTAATCTTGATGACGTTCATCCACATGATTTAGCCACTGTACTTGATGCAGACGGTATTGCGATTCGTGCAGGTCATCACTGTGCACAGCCGCTGATGAAATGGCTTAACGTTTCTTCAACAGCACGTGCAAGCTTCTATCTGTATAACACAGAAGAAGATATTGACCGCTTAGTAAGTGGACTCGTTAAAACAAAGGAGTATTTCAGCGATGTCTTTTAATAACTTAGACCAGCTGTATCGTCAGGTAATTATGGATCATTATAAGAACCCGCGAAACAAAGGTGAAATCGAAGACAGTGTAACTGTTGATATGAATAACCCGACTTGCGGTGACAGAATCCATTTAACACTTGATGTGCAGGATGGAATTGTAAAAGAAGCAAAATTCGATGGCGAAGGCTGCTCCATTTCAATGGCGTCTGCTTCAATGATGACTCAGGTGATCAAAGGCAAGCCGATTGATGAAGCACTTAAATATTCTCAAATCTTTTCAGATATGATGCTTGGCAAAGAATACGATGATTCAGTAGACCTTGGTGATATTGAAGCACTGCAGGGTGTGGCAAAATTCCCTGCCCGTATCAAATGTGCAACACTTTCCTGGAAAGCAATGGAGAAGGGGATCGACCAGCAGTCTGAATAACTGCAAACAAAGAAGGAGGAATCATCATGGCGAAAAAAATGCCCGAAGTTGGCGATTATAAATATGGCTTCCATGACAAAGACGTATCGATTTTCCGTTCGAAGCGTGGTCTGACGCGTGAGATCGTGGAAGAAATTTCCCGCATGAAAGAAGAGCCGGAGTGGATGCTGAACTACCGTCTGAAAGCTCTTGAACAGTTTTACAATATGCCAATGCCTCAGTGGGGCGGCGACTTAAGCGGACTGAACTTTGATGAAATTACGTACTACGTAAAACCGTCAGAGCGAAGCGAGCGCAGCTGGGACGAGGTTCCAGAGGAAATCAAGCGTACATTCGATAAGCTTGGTATTCCTGAAGCTGAGCAGAAGTACCTTGCTGGTGTATCTGCACAGTATGAATCAGAGGTTGTATACCACAACATGAAGGAAGATCTTGAAGAGATGGGTATCGTCTTCAAGGACACTGATTCAGCGCTGAAAGAAAACGAAGAGCTTTTCAAAAAGCACTGGGGAACTGTTATTCCTTCAGGAGATAACAAGTTCTCAGCACTGAACTCAGCAGTATGGTCAGGTGGATCATTCATCTACGTGCCTAAGGGCGTAAAGGTTGATACTCCACTACAGGCATACTTCCGAATCAACTCTGAAAACATGGGTCAGTTCGAGCGTACACTGATTATTGCTGATGAAGGCTCAAGCGTACATTACGTTGAGGGTTGTACAGCACCGGTTTACACAACGAACTCTCTTCACAGTGCCGTTGTTGAAATCATTATCAAAAAAGACGCTTACTGCCGTTACACAACAATTCAGAACTGGGCGAACAACGTATTTAACCTGGTAACGAAGCGTGCAGTATGTGATGCCAATGCAACAATGGAATGGGTAGATGGAAACATCGGCTCTAAGCTGACAATGAAATACCCTGCAGTCATCCTTCGCGGTGAAGGTGCACGTGGTATGACACTGTCAATCGCACTTGCAGGTAAAGGTCAGCACCAGGATGCAGGAGCTAAAATGCACCACTTGGCACCTAACACATCTTCAACAATCGTATCTAAATCAATCTCTAAACAGGGCGGTAAAGTAACGTACCGCGGTATCGTACACTTTGGACGTAAAGCACACGGTGCGCGTTCTAACATTGAGTGCGATACGCTGATTATGGATAATGAATCAACATCTGATACAATTCCATACAACGAAATTCTAAATGACAACATTTCACTTGAGCATGAAGCGAAAGTGTCTAAGGTTTCTGAAGAGCAGCTATTCTATCTGATGAGCCGCGGAATTTCTGAAGAGGAAGCAACTGAAATGATCGTAATGGGCTTCATTGAGCCATTTACGAAAGAGCTTCCAATGGAATATGCAGTAGAAATGAACCGTCTGATCAAGTTTGAGATGGAAGGTTCTATCGGTTAATATGATGAAAACCCGTACTTTTTGAAGTGCGGGTTTTTTTATGTCTATTTGTCTTTGGTAACCGCGGACCCTTTCCGTGGAGGGCTTCGCTTTCCGCGGCCGCACGGTGGGCCAGGCTTCGCCTGTGGGGTCTCACCTGTCGCTTCTATGCCGCAGGAGTCTTCGCCCTCCACTCCAAGGGTCAGCTTTGATTTTTTTAATAAAAAACTTATCTTAAAAGTAAGTGTGGTGAAGTGAACTTTTCCCATAATCATCAAGTGGGGATTGTGCATGAC
This sequence comes from Jeotgalibacillus malaysiensis, assembly GCA_000818095.1. Taxonomy (NCBI): domain Bacteria; kingdom Bacillati; phylum Bacillota; class Bacilli; order Caryophanales; family Caryophanaceae; genus Jeotgalibacillus; species Jeotgalibacillus malaysiensis. The sequence continues at coordinate 2,449,707 of CP009416.1, read as the reverse complement.
AAGTTACAGATGAAAGATATACAACTGAAGCGTGGAAACAGACAAATCAGCCTTGGAAAGTGACAAATAACCGGGTGTATCGTGACAAAACAGGTGTGAGCACTGGCGACTCCGGCGAAAATACCGACAACTCCAGCCATAAGTCCGACCAGCCCTGAATGCCTTTAAGAAACAGGCTTTTATGTCTTAACTTAAAAGCATTAAGAGGGGTAGTGCAGAACCAGCTACAGATGAAATACATACAATTGAAGCGTGGAAACAGACAAATCAGCCGCAGAAAGGTACAATTCCCCGGGTGTATCGCAACAAATCGGGCGTGAACATCGATAACTCCAGCAGAAACATCGACATTTAAGCCCCAGCTCACACCCGCAGTTTCCAATCCACAAAAAAAAGACTGCCGCAGCAGTCTCTCATAAAATATTAATATGATAAATCCTCCGAAACCTTCCCACCAGAAGCAGGTCTCCACATATACCCGAGCGCCGCACCAATTAGTGCCGGCAGCATCCAGCCTAGTCCGATTTCATATAAAGGCAGGTAAGTCATATAAAAATTTGTTACAGCATCAAATACGCCATTTGCAATGCCAGGCAGTGTGCCAACCAGCGCATTATAGCCGTCGATCAGGCTGACGAAGAATGTCAGGAACATCGCCCCTGCATAAATGCTTCTCTTATGACCGAACAGATTAGAAGTCAGACCAAGTAAGATCAGTACAATCGCAAGTGGGTATAAGAACATCAGTACAGGAATCGCATACTGAATAATATTCGTTAAGCCAAAGTTCGCAATGCCCAGGGACATGAGTGTAAGAATCAGTACAAACGTTTTATAGCTGACTTTTGGGTACAGCTGGTGGAAAAACTCACTGCAGGCAATGATCAGTCCGATACTTGTCTTCACACAGGCTAAAACAATGATCAGTGCCAGCAGGACAGCACCGAATGGACCGAAATAATGCTGAGCAACAGCAGCGAATGTCAGTCCGCCATTTTCAAATGTGCCGACAGCTGAAGGGCTTGAAGCGCCCATATAAGTGATTAATCCATAGATTAGCATCATAAGACCTGTAGCGATCAGGCCGGATTTCAGCGTTGTGCTGGCGATTGCTTTTTTATCAGTGATGCCTAAGTTTTTAATTGCATGAATTACAATAATCCCAAAAGCCAGTGCGCCTAGTGCATCCATTGTGTTATAGCCTTCGCGGAAGCCGCTCATAAATGGAAGGGATTGATAATCGGGAGCGGGTGCCTGGAAGCTGCCCATTGGATTCACAATCGCAGTAATGATTAGAATCGATAAGAAAAATAAAAAGACCGGTGTTAAATATTTTCCGACAATGTCCATGACTTTTTCAGCTTTTAACGAAAGAACATAGACAATCGCAAAGAATACAACGCTGAATACTGCAAGCCAGAGCTGACTCTGTACAGGGCTGACAAATGGTTCGAATCCGACTGTAAATGGAACAGTCGCTGTACGCGGAATCGCGAAAAATGGTCCGATTGTTAAGTAAAGAATAAGTGCAAATACTGTGCCGAATGACGGGTGAACCCTGCTTGCAAGATCGTGAAGTCCTTTACTGCCTGATAATCCGATTGCAAGGATCCCGAGCAATGGAAGACCGATTGCTGTGACTAAAAATCCTGCAAGTGCAGGCCAGAATGATGTGCCGGCAAGCTGTCCGAGCTGGATTGGGAAGATTAAGTTCCCTGCTCCGAAGAAGAGTCCGAATAACATTGTGCCGATCATCAGATAAGTTGAGAATGAGACCTTTTGTTGCATAATATTGTTCCTTTCCTGTGCCTTTTTAAGTGCAACGCTGTGATGTAATAAAGGTAATCCTAACAAGAATTCACAGGGGTTACAATAGCAATATTCTCATTTTTACAAACAGTTTTTCTGGTAGCGCTTCCTTTTGACAGAAGCTGTTAGAACACATATGAGCTGACATTTGAAATCAGATCACCTGTTTGCCACAGCACCAGGATAACTATGATACAATAACCATATTAAATTGGCCGTAAGAAGGTGATTGTGTGATTTATATCGGTTTGACCGGGTGGGGAGATCATCCGGATGTATATGATGAGCATTCATCGAAGCAGGACAAACTGAAGGATTATGCAGGACATTTCCCGATTGTGGAACTCGATGCATCATTTTATGCAGTTCAGCCTGAGCGCAATATGAAAAAGTGGGTGGCTGAGACGCCTGACTCATTTAAGTTTATTGTAAAGGCTTATCAGGGAATGACCGGGCATCAGCGCGGAGATATTCCTTTTGAATCGAAAGAGGAGATGTTTAAGGCATTCCGTCTTTCACTGACTACCTTAATCGAGGCGGACAAACTGGGCGTCGTATTATTACAATATCCGCCGTGGTTTGACTGCCAGAAGCAGAATGTCGATTACATACGCTATTGTAAGCAGCAGCTTGAGGGGCTTCCGCTCGCAGTTGAATTCAGAAATCAGACCTGGTATTCAGATGAGTTCCGTGACAGGACGCTTCAGTTTTTAAAGGATGAAGAGCTGATTCACAGCGTCTGTGATGAACCGCAGGCTGGTGAAGGATCGATTCCGCTGATTGCAGAAAGTACACATCAAGGTGTAACTGTATTCAGGCTGCACGGAAGAAATGTAGCCGGCTGGACGAAGAAAGGCAATGAGAACAGCTGGCGTGAAGTACGTTACCTTTATGATTATCGTGAAGCTGAACTGAAAGATCTTGTGCCGGTTCTTCAAAAGCTGGACCGTGCGTCCGATAAAGTGTATGTACTCTTTAATAATAATTCAGGCGGTCACGCAGCCGCTAACGCGAAAACAATGATCGAACTGCTGGGACTGGATTATGGAGGTCTGGCGCCGAGACAGCTCGACTTATTTTAGATTGGAATGAAGAATAAATGGAATGGTTGTTACTGCCTCTAATCGGGCTTGCAGCAGGTGCGATCGGTTCGCTGATCGGACTTGGTGGTGGCGTTATTGTCGTGCCGGCATTACTGTTTTTTGGACCGGCACTGATGTGGATCGATGGTATCACGCCGCAGACTGCTGTCGGCATTTCTTTGGTTGTGATGATCTTTACTGGGTTATCATCAACTCTTGCTTATTTAAAAACGAAAACAGTTGATGTTAAAAGTGGACTGATCTTTTTTGCAGGGAGCGGACCCGGTGCAATTGTGGGATCCTACACGAATCAGTACCTGACATTAGGATCGTTTCATCTATATTTCGGACTGTTTATGATCTTTTTATCTTTCATTCTGCTGATCAGAAATAAAATCAGACCGATTGAAAAGTTCAAGTCAGCTTCCTACCAGCGGCATTTTACTGATCCGCAGGGCGTACAATGGACATACGGATTCCCGCCGATTGCAGGGATTCTTGCTGCATTTGCTGTCGGATTTGCATCAGGATTATTTGGTATCGGTGGCGGATCCGTTATGGTGCCGATTATGATCATTGCATTTTTATTCCCGCCTCATGTAGCAGTGGGAACATCGATGCTGATGGTATTTCTTTCGGCATTGCTCGGTTCTGCTTCACATATAGCGCTTGGTAATGTGGACTGGCTTTATGTGGCTCTGCTTGCGCCTGGCGCATGGTTTGGCGCAAAGCTTGGGGCGTGGATGAACCAGAAGCTTCAATCCGACAAGCTTGTGTTTGTGCTTAGAATCATACTCGTACTGATCGGGATCAGATCAATTATCGAGGGATTAGGTTAATTGGATTTGAGAGGTGATAACTTGTGAAAGAAAGAATTACAATTTTTCATACAAATGATTTACATAGTCATTTCGAGAATTGGCCCCGTATTCACCAGTTTCTGGAGCAGGAGCGGAATATGCTCAGGCATGACGGTGAGGATGTATTCCTGTTTGATATAGGAGATCATGCTGACCGCTCTCATCCGTTAACAGAAGGCTCAGCAGGTAAGCGGAATGTTGATCTGCTGAATGAAGCTGAGTATGATGCGGTAACAATCGGGAACAATGAAGGCATTACATTTTCCTATGATGAATTAAATGAGATGTATCGTGATGCTGACTTTGAAGTAATCCTTGCCAACCTTTTTACAACGGAAGGGAACCGGCCGGACTGGGCTTGCCCTTATCTGATTAAAACGACTAAAAGCGGAATAAAAATCGGGATTACGGCTGTCACAGCGGAGTATCCGGTTTTTTATGAAAAGCTTGGCTGGCATATTACCTCTGCTAAGGATGAGCTGAAGGCGCAGGTAAGAGCGATGAAAGATAAGGTGGATATTATTGTGCTGCTGTCTCATCTCGGGATCAGAGAGGATGAGTGGGTGGCTGAGGAGTGCCCGGATATTGATGTCATTATGGGCGGTCACACCCATCATGTGCTTGAGAATGGCAGGCTGCATAATCAGGTACTGTTAGCAGCTGCAGGCAAGTTTGGTATGTATACTGGCAAGGTTGAAATTGAATTTGACCACGTCAGCAGAGAAGTATCCGGAAAAACAGCCACTTTATATGAAACGAGTGAGCTGCCGGAAGCGGAGGATCTGAATGAGCAGTGGCTTCAAGAAGGGAAACAGCTGTTATCGAACGAAATTACAGTGCTTGACCAGCCGATTCTTCATAATCCGCTTCAGGCTTCTTCCCCGCTATCGATGCTGCTTGCAGAAGCAATTCTTGACTGGTGTGAGGCAGATCTGTCTATTGTAACCGGCGGATTGCTGCTTCATCCGCTTGAAGCAGGACCGGTGACTGAATATGATCTGCATAAAATCCTTCCTCATCCGATTAATCCGTGTCTTGTTGAACTGACCGGAAGTGAACTGAAAGAAGTCATCAGGGAATCAAGGCATCAGAACTGGCCGACGACTGTGATCAGAGGTCTTGGGTTCAGGGGAACGATCCTTGGAGAATTTATATACAAAGGGCTTGAAGAGAGGGATCATCAGTTTTATATAAATGGGAAAGCGGTGCGTGCAGAACAGATCTATAAAATCGCTACTGTGGATATGTTTACGTTCGGCTTCTTTTTCCCGGAAATGCAGCGGGCAAAAAAACAGTATTTCATGCCTGAGTTTTTGCGCGATATTTTAAAAGACAAGCTGAGTCATACAGCCCGTTAAACAAGATACAGATAAAGAAGGGTGATCAGTCAATGAGATTAATAGCCACAAAGGTTGTCCGCGCAGGCATGGTACTGGGTCATACAATTTATAATGTGAATGAAAAGCCTCTGCTGCAGGCGGGTGTGAAGCTGACCGATGGAATGATTGCAAGGCTGATTCATTTAAAAGTGCAGTATATCTATATCTCAGATGAACAGTCAAAAGGCATAGAAGTAAAAGAGAGTGTACCAGTCTTTGTCAGACAGGAATCAATCAGGGAAATCAGACAGGCTTTTTCCTCAATTGATGGATGTAAGCAGAAAAACATGGCAGATATGCTTGAGAAGAAGGCGTCGAAAATTCAGGATATCCTGAAGAATATTATGAGTGAAATGGATGCCAATCAGGATCTGCTGATGATTTTATCTGACGCCTACCTGTATGATTCCTACATTTTCGATCACTCTTATAACGTAACGTTATATACGCTTGCGATCGGAAAAGAACTGAAGCTTCCTGTGAAGCAGCTCGAACAGCTCGGACTTGGTGCGATGCTGCATGATATCGGAAAGACGATGGTGGATGAGGATGTGTTAATGAAAGAAGGAGCGCTGACACAGGAGGAATTTGAAGAGATCAAATCGCACACTGTGCATGGCTTTGAAGTACTGAAAAACCTTCATAATGTATCATTACTGACTGCACATTGCGCATTTCAGCATCATGAGCGGCTGAATGGCTCAGGGTATCCGAGAGGCTTAACCGCTGAAGATATTCATCCGTATGCAAAAATTATTGCCGTTGCAGACGTTTTTGATGCATGCACATCAAACCGGGTATATCGGGATAAAATGCTGCCGGCAGATGCAGTAGAGATTCTTCTTGCAGGCTCAGGTACGTTATTTGATCCGACTGTCATCAAAGCGTTTCAAAAAGGAATTGCCATTTATCCAAACGGACTGACCGTTCAGCTGAGTGACGGCAGAAAAGGGGTTGTGGCGAGACAGAATAAAGCAGTTTCAATGCGTCCGGTTGTCCGGATTGTAGAAGAAAATGGCTTAATCGTCCGTGCGACATACGAACTTGACCTCTCAACGCACCTGGACTGTACGATTGCTCAGACTGATATTGCATTTGTAACTGAATAATTCTTTGTAAAAAAGCGCTTCTGACCGCATACACTGCGATATAGGAGGGCTTTTTTATGCGCAGAAAAAAAGTAATGATCAAGCCGCTCACTGCACGCTCTGTCTGGCTGCTGTCATTGTTGCTCTTTCTGGTGATGACAGTCATCGGACTTGCTGTGATTAATACGGGCGTAAAGCCGACACTGATGATTTATGCTGAGTCACAGACAAAAAAGATAGGAGCACTGGTCATTAGTAAGGCAGTCAACAGAGAAATCGCAAACGTTATGGATATCAATGAAATTATTGAAAATGTACCTACAGATTCAGCTGAAATGGTCACAACGAAATTTAATACAGAAATTATTAACAGAGTGCTCGCAGAAACGACTGAACTAGTACAGGAGCAGCTGAGGGCGATTGAACGAGGGGATACAAGCATACTGAAATCATTGACTGAGCTGGACCTTGAAGTAGAGGATGCAGGGAATCTAGAAGGGATCGTCTATACAGTTCCACTTGGTCAGGCAACCGAGAATGCACTGCTTGGCAACCTTGGTCCAAAGGTGCCTATCCGGTTTCACGCAGTTGGAAATGTGACATCTAATATTAAATCCAATATTACTGAATTCGGCATCAATAACGCTTTTGTAGAAATCAATATTCACCTGGTTGTTAAAGTGCAGATCATTGTTCCTTTTGCGACAGAAGAAACGACAATTGAACAGGACATTCCAGTTGCGATGGGACTCATTCAGGGGCAGGTGCCTGAAATTTATAACGTTGGTGATGGGATGTCACCGTCACTTGAAGTCCCGATTCCGACAAATTAGTCTTGAATTGAAGACAACTGCTTGTTATAATAGTTCAGTAAAAAGAATAATCACCACATCATAATCCGATGGGGTAGAGGAGCAGGATTTATGAGTAATCTGTGTGAGGATGACAACTGCGATCACAGATGAAAGGGAATCACTGCCGAAATGGTAACAATCAGTCAGGGTTTTATCATTGGGGTTATCTTTAAGAAGGATAACACTCTCTTTCCGCAGCAGTTTTGCGGGTTGAGGAGCTACAGATCGTGATGGAGCATAACATTACTAACTCACAAGGGTAATGGTAGAGTCCTCTATCATTGCCCTTTTTTGCGTTTTTTTACGATTATGCCTCACTGCCCTATCATACAAATAAAGGAGGGAACATTATGGAAGGAACATGGTTATCACTTTTACCACCGATCATTGCGATTGCAATGGTTTTACTTACAAGACGCGTACTGCTTTCACTTGGAGCGGGAATCGTCACAGCAGCACTTTTAATTACAAGCTTCGGACCGGTTGCGACGCTTGAGACACTTTGGATGTCATTTAGCGGCGTATTTTGGGAGTACGGTTCGGACGGAGAGCCTGGTGGACTGAATCTGTGGAATATTTTTATTATGTTATTCCTGATTATCCTTGGCGTTATCACAGCATTCATTAACGTATCCGGAGGCGCAAGAGCGTTCGGTGAATGGGCAATGAAACGTGTAAAAACGCGTGCAGGGGCTCAGGTAGTAACAGCTTGTCTTGGTATTATTATCTTTATTGATGATTACTTTAACAGCCTTGCAGTTGGACAGGTTGCACGTCCGCTGACTGACCGTCACCGTGTATCACGTGCTAAGCTTGCTTACCTGATTGATTCAACAGCAGCACCGATCTGTGTCGTGTCGCCGGTATCAAGCTGGGGCGCCTATATCATTGCAGTTATCGGTGGAATTCTTGCTACACATTCAATTACTGAATACACAGCATTCTCTGCCTTTATCCAGATGGTGCCAATGAACCTTTATGTATGGGCAACGCTTGGTATTGTCTTTATCGTAGCACTTCGCGGTGTTGATTTCGGTCAAATGAAGATTCACGAAAACCGCGCAATTGAAACAGGGGAAGTATATGACCCAAAGAAAGATATTCCGGGTGAATTAAAAAATGACCTTCCGACATCTAAGCATGGTACGGTTGGAGACCTGATCTGGCCAATCATTGCTCTTGTAGTTGGTACAGTTGCATCAATGATGTGGACAGGCGCTCAGGCTTATGCGGCTGATACAGGAGAGTCTGCTACCATTCTACAAATGTTTGAATACACAGACGTTGCAAAATCACTTGTCTATGGTGCGCTTGTCGGACTAGCAGTTGCCATTGCATTCTTTATCAGACAGATTGGCCGTTCTGAGAAAATCGGCGGCGCTGAATTCTTCCTTGCACTTAAGGAAGGTGTGAAATCAATGCTTCCTGCCATCTACATCCTTGTTTTTGCGTGGATGATTGTTGGACTTATTGGTGATCTTGGTACTGGAGAGTACCTTGCAGGCATCGTAGAATCATCTAACCTGCCTCTTGGCTGGCTGCCAGTTCTGTTGTTCCTTGTAGCAGGCGTTATGGCATTTTCTACAGGAACATCATGGGGATCATTTGGTATCCTGCTTCCGATCGCAGGGGAAATTGCGGCAAGCACAGATATTTCACTGCTGCTTCCATCACTTGCAGCAGTTCTTGCAGGAGCTGTATTCGGTGACCACTGTTCACCAATTTCTGATACAACCATTCTTTCTTCAACAGGAGCAGGTAGTAACCATATCGATCACGTAGCAACTCAGATTCCTTATGCGGTAACCGGTGCTGCAATCGCATCTGCCGGTTATATTCTGCTTGGCTTCTCTGGAAGTACATTACTTTCACTCGGACTTGTTCTTGTACTACTTGTATTATTTGCAGTCATAATGGGCAGGAATCCTGAAAAAGCCAGAACCGTTTCAGCTAAAGAAGGACTCGAATAATGAAGAAAAGCGTCTAAATAGAGCCTTCTATTCAGACGCTTTTTTAAAAGGACTATTGTATGATTGGAAAAATGTATGAATTATATAAAGTGTGAAAAATCTTGCACACTATTAAAATAAACCTTGATATAACAAGGTTTATTTTTTTGTATAGATTATATCGATATAATTTCAGAATTTTTCAAAATAGTACTTTTACATTTAGGAAGCAAGTGCTATACTGTTTTTAGATTATGAGAAATAATCTGAATATATAAAAACTTCCATCTAATCTGGAAGAACTTACAGGGGGGTAATTAGATGAATCGTCAGCAGTGGGGAACACGTGCCGGATTTATTCTTGCAGCAGTTGGTTCCGCAGTCGGACTCGGGAACATTTGGCGTTTTCCGTATGTCGCTTATGAAAACGGTGGGGGAGCATTCTTTATTCCATATTTATTTGCACTCTTAACAGCCGGTATTCCAATTCTTATCATGGAATTCACCATCGGTCATAAGTACAGAGGATCAGCGCCATTATCATTCTTCCGTATGAGCGGTAAAAAAGCAGAATGGCTTGGCTGGTGGGCAGTATTTGTGTCATTTGTTATTTCCACCTACTATGCCGTCATTATTGCCTGGGCAATGAGGTATACAATATTTTCATTCGGGCAGGCATGGGGAGAAGATACAGAAGGATTTTTATTCACGGAATTTTTACAGCTTGACGTAGCACCTGGTGAAACAGGTGGCATCGTATGGGGAATTTTTATTCCGCTCGTCATTGTATGGGCATTAACACTTGGTATCTTGCTTGCAGGAGTTAAGAAAGGGATTGAATATGCTAACCGTATTTTCATTCCGACACTTGTCATTTTGTTCCTGATTATCGTAATCAGAGCAGTAACGCTTGAAGGAGCGGCTGAAGGTCTGAATGCATTCTTCCAACCAAACTTTGATAATATACTGGAGCCGTCTGTATGGGTTGCAGCTTATGGTCATATTTTCTTCAGTTTATCAATTGCATTTGCAATCATGATTACTTATTCAAGTTATCTTCCGAAGAAATCGGATATTACGAATAACGCATTTATCACAGGTTTTGCAAACTCAGGTTTCGAGCTTCTAGCTGGTATCGGGGTATTCGCAGCACTTGGGTTCATGGCATCACAGCTTGATGTTCCAGTATCAGAAGTAGCGTCTGCAGGGGTAGGTCTTGCCTTTGTCGTATTTCCGCAGATTATTAACCAGTTGCCTGGATTAAACGGAATTTTCGGCGCATTATTCTTCTTCTCGTTAACACTTGCAGGACTCACATCATTGATGTCAATCACTGAAACGTATGTTGCCGGTTTAACAGAAAAGCTGGGTATCTCGCGTAATAAAGCCGTTCTTTTCGGAGGCGGACTTGCAGCACTTATTTCAGTTCTATTTGCTACTCAGGGCGGACTATTCTTCCTTGATGCAGCAGATTACTACATTAACCAGTTTGGTGTGGCAGCGATTGGTCTTGTTGAAGTCATCATGATCGCATGGGTACTTCGTAAGACAGGAATGCTTCAGAACCATGCAAACCTTACATCTGATATTCACCTTGGCGGCTGGTGGAAAGTGTGTCTTTCGATCATTACACCAATCGTCCTTGGATACATGATGTTTGGACTTGTAACAGATAACCTGTTCCAGCAGTTTGATAATGATACAGGTAACTATGAAGGCTATTCAAATGGATTTGCACTCACAATGTTCCTTGCTTCAGCCGGTGCGGCATTTGTAATTGGAATTCTAGTTTCAACACTTAAATGGAGCCGTTCAACTCCGGTTGAGCTTCCGGATAAGGACTAAAGGAGGGATTCACAATGACAACCAGTGCAATTGTGATGATGGTAATTGGGATCGTTCTTTTATGGGGCGGCCTTGCTGCAAGTATTATGAACGCAGTAAGAAAATCCAAAAATAAAACAGTTTAATACGAGGGCTGCCTGTGCTTACAGTACAGGCAGCTTTTTTAATTCAGTTTCAGGTGCCAGATCGTACTCATTCATCACGGCAGGAAGCCAGTTGACAGGCTTTGAAACCTCCGGGGGATCAGGTTCCTTAGTACATCCGCTGATAAAAATAATTAATAGAACTGTGAGAATCAGCTTCATACATGCAACACTCCTTTTCAAAAGTTTGTCCGTTTTGAATGGCAAACATGCATAGAAAAAAGTGTGTGGTCATGTATAATAGGAAGTAGTTAACAGGCAGGAGTGAGAATCTGATGATTACAATGCACAATCAACAATATGAAATATTAGAAGAATTTAGAGAAGGCTATAATGAAGAGGCTTTTGAAGCGAGATACAGTGAGATCCTGCATAAGTATGATTACATTGTAGGCGACTGGGGTTATGGACAGCTCAGGCTAAAGGGGTTTTTTGAAGATACGAATCAGAAGGCTTCGTTTGATACAAAAATTTCGACGGTGAAGGATTATTTGTATGAGCACTGCAATTTCGGGTGCCCTTATTTTATTGTGAAGAAGGTTGCGGGTGCTAAAAAGTAACAGGTGATTCTATAGTAGCCGTTTCGCTGCGCTTCAGGCGGACGCTTTCCCCGGGGACGGCGGTGAGCCTCCTCAGCTCCGCTTGCGGGGTCTCACCTGTCCGTCAAATCCCGGTGGAGTCGCCGCCCTACGCTCCGCTGCACTTTGATTTCATTAAAAATCTTCTTCAACCTCATCTATCATTAGGAGCTAATCTAGAAAAAGTTGTATTGATTTAAAAAAGGAGCATGTCTCAACTTACAATGAGACATGCTCCTTTTTAAAATCAATAGCTAAGTAAAGGTCATTATTGTTTCTGCACAGCTGTTGATTGGAGCGGAAGGGGGCGACTCCTGCGGCAGGAAGGGACAGGTGAGACAAAGCACGGCGAAGCCTGCTGGCTCACCGCCCGGCCGCGGAAAGCGTCCCCCTGCAGCAGAAATCAACAGCCAACTTTAACAGAGACAAATCAGTAAAAAAATTAAGGTTTATGCGCACCGGGATCGAGTCTTGGGATGTCTTCGTGGTCGCCTTTGTTTTCGTAGTTGAATGCGCTGTAACAACGCTGCCCTTTTTGCCAGGGTCCTGATTTGTTTCTGACAAGAGAATATTTCCCTCTTGGTGAGCCATATGGGCCTTCAGGGAGGGTTTCAGGGATCAGATATTCTTTTTGTACTTCAACGTTTGAAAAAATCACTATATCGTTCCATTCGACTGCTCCTTTTTGATTTAGTATGAGCAGTCAAACTTTAGTTGATTCACAAAATGACTTCGTTTAAAAATTCTCTCAGCTCAGATGCTTCCTGCTCTGAAAGTTTAAAGGCATGTTCAATATAACCTTCTTCTTCAAGGTCGTCCTGACCGATAATGGCAAATCTGCTTCCCTGGATATCCATTACCATTGCTTTACCAAAATAGCGGTCTGAATACATAATCGCCAGGTCGAAGCGCTGGTGCTCTCCCATAAAGCTAACAAATCTTGTTTTTGTTTCCTCTGTATCATCATAAAGAAAAAATCTCTCACTCATCATAAAATCCTCCTTACGCTATAATCACAATTATAACGATTAACACACGTCATGCCAAAAAATCTGAAGGCTTATGGTACACTGAAAGCAGACATTTTGATGGAGTGTGAGGACATGTACTTCGTGGATAGAGAAACAATTGAAAAGACATTAACGTTTATGGAAGGGCAGCTCAATTTTTTATATGAGCACACCTCTTGGGAATCTAAAATTGAACAGCTGGCGCTTGAACGCAGCCTGCATACCATTATAGAATCAATTATTGATGTGGGTAATTCAATGATTGATGGTTTTATTATGCGTGATCCCGGCAGTTATGAAGATATTATCGACATATTAGAGGATGAAAAAGTAATCGGGAAAGACGTGCATGCTGATCTGGTTCAGGTTGTGAAACTGAGAAAACACCTGGTGCAGGAGTTTACTGAAGTCAACCACCAGATGTGCATTGATATTTTCACATCATCAGAAAGTGCGCTAAAAGCATTTGCACCAGCAGTAAGAACCTATCTTGAAGACGAGTTGGGCCCGGTCTCAGCATTCAGACGGTAGAAATAGAGAGGACGTACAAAATGAAAGCATACAAAGGTTACTTAATTGATTTAGATGGAACGATGTATAGAGGAACGGAGCCGATCCCTGAAGCGGTTGAGTTTGTTAAAAAGCTGAAGGCAAAAGGTATTCCGTATTTATTTGTAACGAACAATTCTTCAAAAACGCGGGAACAGGTCGCTGCACATCTGCAAAATTTTGATGTTCCTGCAGAACCTGATCAGGTATTTACGACATCTCTTGCAACAGCAGCGGTCATTTCCCGGGAAATGCCTGAAGCTTCTGCATATGTGATCGGAGGCGACGGAATCCGTCAGGCTTTGACTGAAAAAGGCATCACAATTAAAGATGAAAATCCTGATTACGTCATTGTTGGTCTTGATCGTGAAATCACGTATGAAAAGCTTGCACTTGGCTGTCTGGCAGTCAGAAACGGTGCAAAATTCATTTCTACAAACGGTGATATTGCCATTCCAACTGAACGCGGACTGCTGCCGGGGAATGGTTCCCTGACATCAGTGATTACTGTATCAACACAGACACAGCCACTGTTTATCGGTAAGCCTGAAGCAGTGATCATGGAACAGGCGCTGAATGTGCTTGGTTTGCCTAAAGAAGACGTTGTAATGGTTGGGGATAATTATGATACGGATATTAAAGCCGGGTTCAATACAGGTATGGATACGTTAATGGTGCATACTGGTGTGTCACCAAAGAGCCTGCTTGCTGAAAAAGAGCTGCAGCCGACTTATTCAATTGATTCACTGGCTGAGTGGAAAATTTAAAGAATTTTTATAATGCTGTCTCTTGTTGCGGAGGACTGAGCTTTTATAGGGAGTCTGCGTCCTCCACTGCAAGGGGCAGCTGAGACATACATATTAAGTTTTTATCAATTTCAAAAGGGGATGCTGATCATGTCTAAAATTTTCATTACCCGTAAAATAGATGAAGCAGTGATTGATGAGCTTAAAAAGAGTTTTGACGTGGAAGTGTGGGATTCTGAAGATGAAGCTGTACCAAGAGATATATTGCTGGAAAAGGTGAAGGAAAGTCAAGCGCTTTTGACCATGCTCTCTGATCAGATTGATAAAGAGGTGTTATCTAACGCGCCTCTTTTGAAAGTGGTTGCGAATATGGCGGTTGGGTACGATAACATTGATGTTCAGGCAGCAGAAAAGGCTGGCATCATTGTAACGAATACGCCTGACGTTTTAACAGATACAACGGCTGATCTTGCTTTTTCACTGATTCTTGCGACAGCCAGAAGAATTCCTGAAGCAGCAGAATATATTAAAAAAGGAGACTGGACATCATGGTCTCCATACTTACTAGCAGGTCATGACGTTCATCACAAGACTCTTGGGATTATTGGTATGGGGAAAATCGGACAGGCTGTAGCTAAGCGCGCTGCGGGGTTTGATATGGATATCTTATATCATACGAGAAGTCGAAAAACTGAAGCTGAAGAGCAATTTGGTGCGCAATACAAGAGCTTGAATGATCTGCTCGAAAAAGCTGATTTTGTACTGGTGCTTGCTCCTTTAACAGATGAAACACGTGGAATGATCGGAGCAGAGCAGTTCAAGATCATGAAAGAATCAGCGATATTTATTAATGTTGGAAGAGGTCCGGTAGTTGATGAGAAAGCACTGATTGAGGCGCTTGAAAACGGGGAAATCGCAGGAGCTGGTCTAGATGTGTTTGAAAAGGAACCAATTTCAAAAGACCATCCGCTGGTTGCCATGAAAAATGTAGTGGCAGTACCACATATCGGCAGTGCATCCACTGAAACACGCTTTATTATGATGAAGCTTGCTGCAGATAACATTAAAGCAGTATTAAATGGTGAAAAGCCCTTAACAAAAGTGTCAGTCTGATTCTCATTTAATTTAAAAATTTCTCAATAAAAAATCCTCTTGCTGTCTATAGCAAGAGGATGATGTAAATTAAAATACCTGTTCAACTTCCACTACGCCTGGTACTTCTTCAAGCAGTGCGCGTTCGATACCTGCTTTAAGTGTAATAGTTGAACTTGGGCATGTACCGCATGCGCCAAGAAGTCTTAATTTAACGATTCCATCTTCAACGTCAACAAGTTCGCAGTCTCCGCCGTCACGAAGAAGGAATGGACGAAGTTTATCAAGTACTTCCTGAACTGAATCTTTCATTTCTACTTCTGTCATTCGAATCGACTCCCTTCCTGTGTTCTATTATAATGAGTATAACGAAAAAAATCCATCCATGTTATTTGAAATTATTATTGTTTACGGATTTAAATACATGATGCAGAGTCTTTTAAAAGGAGGCAGAGATTGGTGCTCCAGGCGGACGCTTTCCGGACGGTGGTTGCTGAGCCTCCTCGCCTTCGGCTGTGGGGTCTCAGCTTCCCACTAATCGTCCCGGAGTCGCCGCCTTCCACACCAATCTCTGCTGTGCAAATATATAAATGTTGTTCCAAATTAAATTTTTTAAAACCAATTCTAATTGCATTGATTTTTCTTTTAAAAGCTGTGTTAAAGAACATTGTTGTTTTTGCACAGCTGTTGATTGTAGCAGAAGGGGGGCGACTCCAGCAGGAAAAATCGGACAGGTGAGACCCCGCAAGCGAAGCTGAGGAGGCTCACCGCCGATCCTGCGGAAAGCGTCCCCCCTGGAGCTACAATCAACAGCCAATTTAAACAAAGATATTTTAAAAAGGGGTTGTTAGATATGGCAAATGAAGCTGTGACGATTACGGTGTATGGGGCGGAGACGATTTGTGCGAGCTGTGTAGGTGCGCCTTCTTCTAAGGAGACGTATGATTGGCTTGAAGCGGCGATTGGCCGTAAGTTTCCGGATCGTACGTTTGTAATGGATTATGTGGATATTAATACTGAGCAGGAAGATCCTAAAAAGGCTGCGTTTGTAGAGCGTGTGTGGGAAGAAGATCTGTTTTATCCTGTTGTACTTGTAGAGGATGAAATCGTGGGGGAAGGGAACCCACGTTTGAAGGCAGTCTATAAAGAACTTGAAAAGTACGGATTTCAGACTGCAGAATAAATATTAAGCGTCCAGGAGTGATTTCACTTCTGGACGCTTTTTTCATTCAGACTTCTGTAAAGTTTAAACCCTTCAGTACCTCTGCATCCCCTTTATCACAAAGGTAGCATTTATCATGTTCATCTCTCATAACTACAAAATCAGGATTTTGATTATCATAGTCCTCGGGCACTTCTACAAGGTTATAGCGTTCATGGAATGGTAATAATGACATAGCTGTTTCACCGCCTGAAAAGGTTTTCTTCAGTATAAACGATCCGGCAGCAAATCAATATTTTAGAAATTAATTAATGTGTTGGCTATTTTAAAGCTGTTGTGGATTGTAGCTCCAGCGTTCTTTAGACTACGAATTGCTACGTACATAGAATTTCCACAATGACAGGTTCAGACAATACAACTCAGGGTACTAATGATAATAACCAGCATCTGGATGTTAAATCGTCTTGAAAGGATGGGTTCAAATGAGCAGAGTAGCTCTTGATACATTAATTAATCGCAGTATTCGGAACATGGGTGCGATTGATTCACGCGTCAGGGATATGATGATAGAGGTGATCAGACGCGCTTATAGTGAAGGGATTAACGTACAGATCAGCTCAGGTCTTCGTACAAATGATGAACAAAATAGATTATATGCTAAAGGAAGAACGGCATCAGGGAATATTGTGACAAATGCAAGAGCGGGGCAGTCAGTTCATAATTACGGTCTAGCTGTTGACTATTTTTTAACGAATCGTACAGGTGATACAGCAGTGTGGACTGTCAATGATCAGTGGAAACGAGTCGCGGCCATTGCGAAATCAATGGGTTTTACATGGGGCGGCGACTGGACAAGCTTTCCTGATGCTTCTCACCTTGAATATACAAAAGGGTTGACCTGGAAAGATCTGCAGGCAGGAAGACGCCCGGCATTTGATCAGGTTTCTGAAGTTAAAAAGACCTGGCTGGAATTTGGAGATGAGGGTGCGGGAGTAGAGGCGATGCAGGAGCTGCTTAATAGACATGGATATGATCTTGTCATTGATGGTATCTTTGGACCGAAGACAGAGCGTGCCCTGAGAAGCTTCCAATATCAAAATGGCTTGGTTGTGGATGGTGTTTATGGGGTTAATAGTAAAGCTGCTCTTGAGGGATAGCGTACATCAATGTCAGTGGGAAATTCATATTTGTTAAGTTAGTTATCCGTATGAATGGACTTAATAGCCTTTAATATAAAAGTGGATAAAAAAACACGCCCAAGTGATTGAGCGTGAAGTAAGTTAAATAAATGGATGCTGATAATACCAGCTTTTTCAGGAACTGATGAGTTTCTGAAAAACCTCATCCGTTATGGTACTTATACATCCAAAGCACACCAGATTTCAGCAGTCGTGCAATCCGTCCTGTAACGGTGCGGTCTGCAAGGTAAGCAAAGCCCTGCTTTTTACCGAGTGAGCCCATAAAGCCTTTTAGCTTAATTTTTGGCATCTGCTCAGGCAGGTCTTCATTTTTCCATCGTGCTAATAGAACTTTGACGATCTGCTCAGCCTGTTCCTCGGCAAGCTGCGCGCTTGGTGCGAATGGCAGGCTTGCACAATCTCCGACTACATAGACATGCTCGTTATCCGGCAGGTTATGATACTGCGAAAGCACGACGCGGTTTGAAGAATCCTTCTCCCCAGGCAGGTCACGTACGACTTTGACCGGCTGAATGCCTGCTGTCCATACACAAACGTCAACAGGGATCTGTTCTTCATGGTTATACAGCATCGTAGGCTCAACTTTTGTAATATTAGAGTTGCTGACAACTTCTACATTGTTGGCGTCAAACCACTTTTGCACATAGTTACTGAGTCGCTGCGGGAAGGCTGGAAGAATACGCTCACCACGGTCAAAGAGCTTAATGTTAAGGTCTTCACGGCTTTCACGCAATTCGCTTGCAAGCTCAATCCCACTTAGTCCTGCCCCAACTACCCCTACAACTGATCCGGATGGAAGGTTAGAAAGGCGTTCATAGGTCGCTCTTGAACGCTGGATCGACTGAATGCTGTAAGTGTGTTCATCAGCACCGGGGACGTTATGATATTTATCCTCACAGCCGAGACCAACAACCAGGTCATCATAAGGAACTTCAGTGTTATCTTCAAGAATGACCAGACTTTGTTCAGTATCAATTTTAGCTACTGTGCCATATTTCAGTTCAAGACGCTCATGTTCAGGAAAGCTTACGCGTACTTCCTGATCAGAAGCTGTACCTGCTGCAAGCGCATAGTATTCTGTTTTCAGACAGTGGTAAGGTGTACGGTCGATTAATGTAATTTTTACGTCTTCAGGCAGCTTATCCGGCAGCAGTCGCAGTAAGACGCGCATATTGCCGTAGCCCCCACCTAATAATACTAAGTGTTTCATGGATAGCCCTCTCTTTACAGTAAGCATATTAGTAAGTAAGCACTTTCAATATGATCATACATACACAATGTGTTTGATCATTACGTTTACATTCATTAAAAAGTATATCGGAATAAAGGTCTTAGTACAATCATAATAAGAGATTTCTTTCACAAACTTGTCATGAAACAGAGCAGGATCATTGACGAACTTTCCTGAAGGCGTTACATTTGAAATGAGTATGAGGTGATAAAAATGAAACCAATTATAGAGTTTTGTATTAGTAATATAGCAAGTGGGTCACAGGAGGCATTTGAAACGCTTGAACGTGATCCGAATCTTGATGTGATTGAATACGGCTGTACAAGTCATTGCGGTATCTGTGCAGCTTCAATGTTTGCGATTGTCAATGGCGAAGTTGTTGAAGCAGACACACCGAAAGAACTTGTGGAAGCTGTGTACGAGTTTCTTGAAGAGAACCCAATGTTTTAATCACAAAAAAGAAGCTGAATCAGTTCAGCTTCTTTTTATTGGGCGCTCTTCTCTATACATCTGCCATCTTTCTTTTGCCATATGAACCATTTTCCGGTCGGTGGAACTGTGCTGCCTTTCAATGATTTTTGAGAAATGTCTAGTTGCTTCATCATCTTCCCCGAGTCGTAAAGAAAGCTCTGCAATCAAGTACAGGACGCGTTCTGTTGTGATCTGTGAACCTTTATAATCCTCTTTTGAATAAGCTTCTTTATAAGTTTCAACAGCAAGCCGCTGGAACCTTTGCTCCTGTTCATTATTCATGCCTCGATACAGCCAGGAAAGTCTTAAATAAAGCCCGGCAAGTGTAATGCTTTTTTCCTTCTTGATCATAGCGATGTATATCGCGAGCTTATATGCCTTTATGGCGTCCTCAAGAGACCGTTCGCCTGAAAAATCAAGATGCTGCCAGTGCGTCGAGATTTTTTCTTCAATTTCTTCTTTACCTCCAGGCGGAAAATAAGGGGCGAAATCATCTGTAAAAGAATAGCCGCACTCCGGGCAGACATGAACATGGTAGAGGTTAGGATTTAATGCAGGATCCTGATAAATTGGCATTAAGTCTGTGCTATGCTCAGTTGCGCGTACAAAGCGGCCTCTGATCTTAGTTGTTTTAAATGAATGCTGACACAATGTACATGTCATGTTTTTCTGATAAAGAGGGGTCAGTTCCACTTTATTCACCTCCGGATAGTCCAATATACTCTTAAATCGTTCGTATTTTCTTTTATTATACCGCTAAAATAGGTCTTTTAGAACAAATTACATAAATTAATTTTAAGAATGCTGATAAAAACAAGGATTGAGACCATATAATGAAACAACACGATTTCAATTGGTTGAGTACAGTCCGGATTAACGATATACTAAAATCAGTTAATAACGTTGGAGGTGCTGAAATGGCAAATGTAATTAAACTCTCAGAAGCTGCAGCGCTTCAGGTGAAAGATATGATGAAGCAGGCAGAAGAGGAAAACGCATATCTTCGCGTAGCCATCAAAGGCGGCGGATGCAGTGGTCTGTCTTACGGGATGGGCTTTGAGCACGAACTCGGTGAGACTGATCAGATTGAAGAACATCACGGAATTCAGGTGCTTCTGAAGAAGGAAGACGCTGATATTTTAAATGGAACTGAAATTGATTATAAGCAGTCACTCATGGGTGGCGGTTTTACAATTGAAAATCCAAATGCAATCGC
The DNA here is from genome assembly GCA_000818095.1 of Jeotgalibacillus malaysiensis. Classification (NCBI taxonomy): domain Bacteria; kingdom Bacillati; phylum Bacillota; class Bacilli; order Caryophanales; family Caryophanaceae; genus Jeotgalibacillus; species Jeotgalibacillus malaysiensis. The sequence continues at coordinate 2,429,444 of CP009416.1, read as the reverse complement.
ATCTTGCGGATGTGGATCATCATTCAGAACAGCGACAAAAGCTGGTACGCCTGAAAATTGCTAATAGAAAAATCGCCGGCAGATTCGCCGGCGATTTTTTATATGCGTTTTAACGCGTCTTTAATTGGTTCATCTCCATTCACCATTTCAATCGTTTTATGATGAAGGTTTGTAAAAAGAATTGATTCAACAAGAATTGTTGCAACATCCTCACGGGTGATTTCACCCTCGCGATGCTTCATTTCCTCAGAAACATCAATCTTACCTGTGGCTTCGTCGTCTGTTAACGCGCCAGGGCGCACAATCGTATAATTGAGTCCGCTTTGTTTAAGGTGAACATCTGCATCATGCTTCGCCTGCAGGTAGTGACGGAATGTTTCACTGTCTCCTGCAATCGACGGATCATCTGCACCCATCGAGCTCAGCATAATGAACCGCTCAATGCCTTTTTCTTTTGCAAAATCAATTGCTTTAATCGCACCGTCACGGTCAACAGCTGTTGTCTTATCCATTCCTGTATCAGGGCCTGAGCCTGCAGCAAAAATGACAGCATTAATATCCTCAAAGGCATATTTGAATGCTTGTTCAAGGTCAGCAATAATCGGTCTTGCTCCGAGATCCTCCATCTCTTTGGACTGCTCGGATTTCCGGATCATTGCTTTGACAAGATGCTGTTCACTTTCAGCAAGCTTTTTAACGGCCATTTTTCCAGTCGTTCCATTTGCGCCAATTACGAGTACATGCATGGTATCACTCTCCAAAAAGTAGTTGATACTCTATATCATACCCGGGGCTGCTTTTACTAAACGGACAATCAGCTGAACATAGATGTGCTGTGCATTGGCTGCACACGTGCTTTTGGATCAATAGAAGCTTTCGCATTATTCACAGCAGTCGGTGCTTCACCAAATCCTGATGCGATCAGCTTTACTTTTCCATCGTAGGTACACACATCGCCTGCTGCATAAATGCCAGGGATATTTGTTTCCATTCTGGAATTAACGACAATCGAATTCTTTTCAATATTTAGCGTCCATTCTTTGATCGGACCTAGAGATGAGACAAATCCGTAATTGACAATTAAATGATCAAAATTCAATACAGTTGTTTCCTCTGACTTTGCCTTTTGCAGCGTCAGGGATTGAATAATGTCGTTCATTGTCTGGTAGGCAACCGGAACATAAGGCGTCATCACATTAACCGATGACTGCTTCAGCTGTTCTACACTTGCTTCGTGTGCACGGAATGTATCACGTCTGTGCACGAGTGTTACTGATTTGGCAACAGGCTCAAGCATCAGTGCCCAGTCAACCGCTGAATCACCGCCGCCTAAAAGTACGACATCCTGATCCTTGAAGTTTGAAAGATCTTCTATAAAGTAATGAAGATTTTTCTCTTCAAAGTCGTTCAGTCCATCAAGATTTAACTTTCTTGGCTGGAATGCACCGTTTCCTGCAGTAATAATAATTGTTCGTGTATAATGAACTTCCTCCGGTGTAGTCAGAACGAATACGCCATCCTCACGCTTTTCAACGTGTGTGACTTCCTGACCAAGACGGATTTCTGTATCAAAGCGTGACATTTGAGCGGTTAAGTTATCAACCAGCTCCTGCGCCTTTACTTTTGGAAAACCTGCTACATCGTATATATATTTGTCAGGATATAAAGCAGTCAGCTGTCCGCCAAGGTGCGGAAGACTTTCAATCAGCTTTACACTTGCCTGGCGCATACCGCCGTAAAAAGCTGTGAACAGCCCGACCGGACCGCCGCCTATCACTGTAATATCATAAATCGAAGTATCCTCTTTCATCTGAGATCCCTCCACAAAACCTGATTTGCATGTAGTGTAACACACGAGGGGACTGCTTAACCTTTTCTGAGGTTCCCAAAAAGCACTTTTCAGACTTTTGGATGAAAGTAAGTTTTCAGATTTTAGCATAAAACCTTGAAATAAGAAGAAAAAAAGAATATGATGGTTTCAGACAAAGAATCAATAGAAGAAGTATGATGTTCATTCTCGTGAACAATTTCACAATCTTTTATAAGGGCAAGCGTTGCTGCCTTAAAAGCATCGTAATCTCATATTAAAAAGGTGGAAGTGATCCAATTGAAAAGACCTACAGTGGTTGTTTTAGGAGCAGGATACGGTGGATTATCCGTTATTACAAAACTTCAGAAGCTTGTGAATGCAGATGATGCAGATATCATTCTAGTGAATAAGAATGATTACCATTACGAATCTACATGGCTTCATGAAGCAGCAGCAGGTACAATGTCTCCTGACGCAGTACGATTTGATATCGGCGGCGTGATTGATAAAGGGAAAGTAAACTTTGTACAGGCAACAGTTGAAAATATTGATACAAAAGCACAAAAAGTGATTACAGACCGTTCTGAAATCGCTTATGACTACCTTGTAGTCGGACTTGGTTTCGAAGGTGAAACATTCGGAATCCCTGGCTTAAAAGAGCACGCTTTCTCGATCGCTAACGTAAAAGCTGCGCGCCAGATCCGTGACCACATCGAATACCAATTCGCAACGTACAGCCTTGAAGAAGTAAAAGATCCTTCAAGACTAACAATCATTGTTGGTGGTGCAGGCTTCACAGGAATCGAATTCCTTGGAGAACTTGCAGACCGTCTTCCTGAACTTTGCGAGGAATATGATGTAGATCCTAAAGCAGTTCGTATTCTTTGTGTAGAAGCTGCACCAATGGTTCTTCCAGGCTTTGACGAAGAGCTTGTTGAATATGCAGTAAACTACCTGAAGAGTAAGGGAATCGAATTCTCAATCGGAACACCTCTTACAGAAGCAACGCCTGAGGGTGTTAAGATTAAAAAAGGTGAAGACGTATTCGAAGAAATCCCTGCTAAAACAGTTGTATGGGCTGCCGGCGTTCGCGGTAACTCAATCATCGAAAAAGCAGGCTTTGACAACATGCGTGCCCGTATCAAAGTTGATCCGGACCTTCGCGCTCCAGGACACAACAACGTATTCATCGTTGGAGACTGCGCATTAATGATCAATGCACAGACAGAACGTCCATACCCGCCAACTGCACAGATCGCAATGCAGCAGGGTGCACACACTGCACACAACCTGGTTGCACTGTTCAAGGGTGAAGAGCTTGAGCCATTCACACCTGACCTTAAAGGTACTGTCTGCTCACTTGGCGAAAGCGAAGCGATCGGCGAAGTATTTGGCCGTAAAATCACAGGTAAAAAAGCTGCTATGATGAAGAAAGTCATCGACAACCGTGCGCTATATATCCTCGGTGGTCCTGGACTTGTATTCAAAAAAGGTAAGCTAAACATGTTTTAATAAAAAGAGCGGCTGCGGCTGCTCTTTTTTCTACATATATAAGGGGTGTCAACATGAAACGAGGGAAAGTCTGGTTAGGCGCAGCAGGCGTCGTCGAAAACAGTAAAGGCGAATGGCTCGTCGTAAAGAAAAAATACGGCGGCTTAAAAGGTAAATGGTCCATACCGGCCGGATTTGTGGAAGAAGGGGAAACAGCAGATCAGGCAGCAGTAAGAGAAGTGAAGGAAGAAACGGGTATTACCGCTGAAGTCATCAAGGTAGCGGGCTTCAGGAGCGGCGTGCTGAAAGATACGATCAGTGATAATATGATTATCTTTGTTATGAGAGCAGTGGATGAAGCTGAGTCTTTAATGGTTCCTGAAGAAGAGATCGCAGAAGCAGCATGGATAGAAAAAAGTGAACTGAGGGACCATCCGGATGTATCCTCCATGATACCGGTCATGCTTGATCATGAAGAGGCGGCCACACTCGAAATTAACCGTAATTCAGATCCTGGAGATGAGTTCGGTTATACGAAGTATCATTTGTTTTTTTAATAATTTGGTGTCTTATAACGCAGCCCATTATTCTGGAGGACTGCGCTTTCCTGCCCCCGGGCGGTGAGCCTCCTCAGCTTCGCTTGCGGGGTCTCACCTGTCCCTTCCTGGGGCGGGAGTCTCCGCCCTCCAGAATAATGGGCTGCTGAATATAATAAAAATAATTTGATTTATCTATACACTGTCTTAATCATTTAAACTAAGCAGTAACTGTTATCCTCTAAATATCGATTATGGACAATGAGAACACTGGTATAAAAAAGCCAATTGTGAACAAATTGCGAAATTTACCCACAGTTCTAAATTTTCTGATAATTAAAGAAAACGGAAGAAACGGGCGTATGTATTCGCTTTCATGCGCTTTTTTCGCCAAATTTGCCACTTTTCAGCTTTAAAGCGTCCGTGCTATAGTACTCTCAATACATCAGAAGAGAGGGTGCAACACATGAAAAAACAAACAAATTGCAGCTATTGCGCTGGTAAAGGATATTTTCAGTTAAGACTAGGCGGATCAGAAACCTGCCCTAATTGTGGAGGGGAAGGTAAAAAATAGATGATACAACCGGATGCCTGGAAGCATCCGGTTTTTCTATTTTAGAGAAGTGGATCTTTAAGGATCAAATATGACGTTCAGAACAGCGGAAAGCTACAAACCCGGCTCGGATTCGAACAAATACCCGGGTGTATCGCGACAAACGGAGCTATGATTGCTACATTTCAAACCACCACAGCCGCATTTTCAAAAATCCACTTCGTCCCCAAACCTAACTTTGTGTCATCAAAATGAACGTTCAGACATGAGCATTGCACTGGATTCCCAAGTGATGTACACTGTTCTAGTGAACATGGAGGTGTATCATTTGGCTTCGTTTGGATTGGCTGAACTTTTAATTTCGATGATGCTGTTTCTGATCTTATTTTTTGGAATCGGCTTCTTATTAAATATGTTATTACGTATGACGTGGATCATGGCAGTGATTTATCCAGTCATTACGATTTTGATTGTCGATGAAGTCAGATTCATCGAGTATTTTCGTGAACCGGGAGAATCTTTTTCTGCGCTCGGAACCCGATTTGTTTCGCTGGCACCAGCGGATATTTTAATATTATCAAGCGGTATGGCAGGCGCGATCATTGCAGGACTTGTAATGATATGGCTCCGTAAGCAGGGTTACCGAATGTTCTAAAAGCTCCCCGGATGACGTGGAGCTTTTTTAGTTGTCAGGCAATTCAAAGGATTAGGTCTTATGTCATAAATGATTAATCTTTGTCATATAGGGAATATGTAATTTTGGAAGGAGTAGATGTAATGTCTAAAATAGTAAAAGTATCTGCAGGAATTCTACTTGCAGGGCTTGCTTCGTTATTTTTTACGCAGGAAAACAAGGCAGCAGCCGAAAGATGGTCGATTGCATTGCCATCTGAAGAAATGGTGCCAGTCGTTGAGGATATGAGAATGTTACAGGACAGAGAGCTGTCTTTAACATCAAAAACACTTTCGAGCGAGGATACAGCATATAAGCTGATTGCTTCTAAAGTGAAAGGAAACAAAGATAAAGCTGTGCCGAGACATGTGGTGGACAATCCATCAAAAACAGTTACAGCGACCGGCTACACTGCCGGAATTGAGTCCACTGGTAAAGAGCCTGGTGATGAGCTGTATGGCATCACATTTTCAGGGATCGAGGTAAAGAGAGACCTGTATTCTACGATTGCAGCTGACCCGAAGGTATTTCCAATTGGTACTGTGATGTTTATTCCCGGCTACGGCTACGGGGTAGTCGCTGATACAGGAAGCGCCATTAAAGGCAACATCATCGACTTGTACTTTGATACAGTCGATGAAGTATTTAACGAATGGGGCAAGCAAAAAGTCGAAGTGTACGTGCTGAAAGAAGGCGACGGTACACTGACTGAAGAAGAGTTTGCTGCACTAAATAATCAATAACAAAAAAGTGTCACGCTATTTGAAGCGTGACACTTTTTTTATGTTCAGTTCTTCAGGCAGTTCGATCCCTTTATACTGCTCAGGGTGCAGAATGCTGCCAAGCTTGATGAGACCTTCAAGTAACCTTGGTGAAGGGCGGCAGTACAGCGCTTCTTCAAGGACATGAACCCGCCCTTTTTGAATGGCATCCATTTCCAGCCATCCTGGTCGTTTATTCAGGATCTCAGGATTTACTTTTCTAGGCTGTACACCAACCCAGGCCAGACAGATGACATCGGGATCTCTAGTCAACACATCTGACCAGTCTGTCTGAACGCTTGCAAGGTCAACATCTTCAAACAGGTTTACACCCCCTGCAAGGCGGCTAATCTCTGTCAGCCAGTTTATTCCGCCTGGCGTAAAGACAGGCTTTGGCCACCATTCCCAGTAGAGGGTAGGGCTCGAATCAACATTTGCTGAAGCTTTCTTACATTGTTCCACTACTGCTTCAAAAGCTTTTGCGATGCGCTCAGCCTGATCAGGAATGCCTGCAGCGTTTCCGAGGGTACGAAGATCCTGCACAATGTCATCAAGCGACTGCGGATTAAGGCAAATGTGTGATAAACCTTTTCGATCAAGCGCCTCAACATTTTTTTCCATGCCGGGTACGCTTAATGAAGATAAAATCAGATCAGGTTTAAGCGCCTCAACTTTATCGATATCAATTGAAAGGTCGGGTCCGAGCCGCTCCAGCTGATTGACTGCAGCCGGCCAGTCTGAAAAATCATCCACACCGACAATGGCATCCGTGAGCCCCAGATAAGCTGCGAGCTCTGTATTACTTGGACAAAGTGATACAATTCTCATCTTTTTTCCTCCAGTTACATCGTGATCAGATAATGAACGAGAAGTGTCAGAAAGATCCCCGTCAGTCCGCCGAAAAATACTTCAATCGGCTTATGACCAAGCAGCGTTTTCAGCTCTTTACGCTTTTCTTCTTCATCCTTATCCTGCCATCCTCTTGCATCAGACACAAATTTATTAAAATCACGCATCAGCTGGTTAATAACAGCAGCCTGTTCACCAGCCTGAAAGCGTACGCCTGTCGCGTCAAACATCGTAATAATGGCAAATACTGTTGCGAGCGCAAATACTGATGAGCCAACGCCAAAGTCAAGTGCAATCCCGGTTGCAAGCGCAGTAACAGCAGCTGAATGGGAACTTGGCATACCGCCGGTGGATGTCACAAGTGACCAGTCCACTTTCCGTGTTGCAATAAATTGAATCGGTACTTTTACAACCTGGGCAAATAAAATCGCGAATAATGAAGCCCAAAGAGGAAAATTGCTGAAGAGTTCCATAGGCATTAGTCATCCTTTCAAGTGGCAGGAGTTTTAAGCTAGTATACCACAGAACAAAACGTTTCCGGATGTCCCGTAATCGAATTATCACAACATTTACAGTATACTAAACAATTGGAGGTGTTTGATATGAAATGGACAATACATACAAATGAAAACGTACTTAAAACGAAGTACGATTATTTAGCAGCAGGTGTCTGGAACCAGCCTGTGGTCTCAGGTTTTTCAAAAGAAATAGATGAGCAGATGAACGGCGGTCTGACGGATCTAATCAAAGAAGGTGACGTCGAAACTAAAGAGAAGCAGGTAACAGTTTTACCGACGCTTGGTGCACTTGATGCGAAAAGAGTCATTTTCACTGGCCTCGGTAAGGAATCAAATCTGACATTTGATGACCTCAGAGAAAGCTTTGGTGCTCTCGGTAAGACACTGAAAAAGAAGAAGGTTTCATCGCTGGCAGTTGCACTTGATTCTTTTAAAGGAAAAGAATTCGAAGCGACAGATATTGCCCAGGCACTGATTGAAGGTGTGACGCTTTCAATGTATGAATTCGAAGGCTATAAAAAGAAATCCAATGTGCCTGAAGTAGAGCTTGAAGAACTGCACATCTACACAGATCATGATGCACAGGAAATTGAGGCCGCGCTCGAAGTGGGACTCGCACTCGCAGAAGGAACCAACGAAGCAAGAACGCTTGTAAATATGCCATCCAACCTGCTGACTTCTGTAAAAATGGCTGAATATGCAAAGGAAATGGCAGAACGACATGATTTTGAGATCGAAATTCTTGGAAAAAAAGAAATCGAAGAAATGGGAATGGGTGCGCTGCTTGCAGTCAACCAGGGCTCAGAAATCCCGCCCCGCATGATCGTCATGAAGCATCAGGCGACTGAAAAGTGGGAAGACGTACTTGCACTTGTCGGCAAAGGTATCACATTTGATACAGGCGGCTATTCAATTAAGCCTAAAGACGGTATCGTAGGCATGAAAGCCGATATGGGCGGTGCAGCAGCCGTACTCGGTGCAATGGAAATCATCGGCCGCCTGAAGCCTGAGCAAAATGTGATGGCAGTCATCGCAGCAACTGACAATATGATCAGTCACACTGCATTTAAACCGGATGATGTCATCACATCGATGAGCGGCAAAACGATCGAAATTCTTAATACAGATGCAGAAGGCCGCCTCGTACTGGCTGACGCTGTAACGTACGCAAAACAACATGGCGCTAATTACCTTGTAGATGTAGCGACGCTTACAGGCGGTGTTATTGTCGCGCTGGGTCTTGATAAAACAGGTGCCCTGACGAACAATGAACCACTATTTGAAAAAGTACTTGAGGCTTCTGTGGAAGCAGGAGAGTTTATCTGGCAGCTGCCTTACACAGAAGGCGACAGAAAGCGTGTACGCAACAGCCCGGTAGCCGACCTGAACAACTCACCAGGACGCGACGGCCACGCATTATTTGCCGGTGCATTCATCGGAGAATTCACAGAAGGCACACCATGGGTTCACCTTGATATCGCAGGAACCGCCACAACAAAATCAGCTAATCTTTTAGGCCCAGCAGGCGGAACAGGTGCAATGGCCAGAACCCTTGCGCTGTTGACAGAGCAGTTTGTGCTTGAGAGAGCGGAGAAGTAAAGTTGGATGGGGAATGTCCTTTTTGGGCGTTTCCTTTTTTTGTGTCCAGCTCCAGGCGCCTAGACCCTCGAGTCGTAAGCCAAGCTGAGAAAATGGGAAAGGTCGCCCATTTCTCTCAGCTCGTCTTACGCTTGTCGGGTCTGAACAAGGCGCTTCCGCATTTCGATTGTGTCCAGCTCCAGGCGCCTAGACCCTCGAGTCGTAAGCCAAGCTGAGAAAATGGGAAAGGTCGCCCATTTCTCTCAGCTCGTCTTACGCTTGTCGGGTCTGAACAAGGCGCTTCCGCATTTCGATTGTGTCCAGCTCCAGGCGCCTAGACCCTCGAGTCGTAAGCCAAGCTGAGAAAATGGGAAAGGTCGCCCATTTCTCTCAGCTCGTCTTACGCTTGTCGGGTCTGAACAAGGCGCTTCCGCATTTCGATTGTGTCCAGCTCCAGGCGCTAGCTCCTCGGGACATAAGCCACGCATCGGTAAACGGGAAAGGTCACCCGTTTTCCGCTCCGCGTCTTATGCCTGTCGGAGCTGGGCAAGCGCCTTCCGCATTTCTTGGTGTCCAGCTCCAGGCGCTAGCTCCTCGGGTCATAAGCCGCGCATCGGTAAACGGTAAAGGTCATCCGTTTTCCGCTCCGCGTCTTATGCCTGTCGGAGCTGGGCAAGCGCCTTCCGCATTTCGATGGTGTGCGGTTTACTGGGGACGGAGTTGATGTGACCCCCAAAAGTTAGAGTTTTTATTAAGCAGCCATTTGGCTGGTATGCAGACGATATTGAACCGGACTCATGCCAGCCAACTTTTGTTTGATTCGATCATGGTTGTAATAATGGATATACGTTTCAATATCTTTTTTAAGTTCTTCGTATGTGCGTAACTTCTCTCCATAATACATTTCCTGCTTTAGTAAACCAAAAAAGTTCTCCATAAGGGCATTGTCGATACAATTTCCTTTTCGGGACATACTTTGAAATACCTTTTGCCCTTTCAGGGCCTTGACCCATGTATAGTGCTGATAATGCCATCCTTGATCAGAGTGAATAGTTGTACGGTATTTTGCATACTTAACAAGGTTCAGAGCTTCTTCTAATGGTTTCATAACGAAATCCAATGTCGGATGTTGACTGACGCCAAATGAAATCACTTCACTATTATGCATATCCAGGATCGGGCTCAGGTACAACTTTCCGCCACCTAAGCATTTGAATTCAGTAATATCGGTTGCCAGCTTTTGAAGAGGATGAGCTGTTTGAAAACGGCGATTCAACCTGTTCTTGGCCACGTTACCTACGGTACCTTTGTAAGAGCTATAGCTTCTAGATTTCCTTCTGAACTTTAAGCCTTTTAAGCCAAGCTTTTTCATAATCCGTTGAACCTTTTTATGATTGATGATCAGCCCGTCACTCTTAAGTGCCGCCTGGATTCGACGGTACCCATAGTTGCCATTGTGGGCATCGAAGATGAATCGAATCTGATCTTCAAGCTCCTGATCCGGATTAACATTATGCATCCGTTTAATATGATAATGATAGGAAGCTTCAGGAATGCCTACAACCATTAATACATCCTTTAGTCTGAATGTTTCTTTGAGTTCGAACGATAGCGCTGCTTGTGCTTTTCGAGATAGTTGTTCGGATCCTTCTGAAAAGCTTTTAACTTTTTTAAATAAGCAACCTCAAGACGTAATAACTCGTTTTCTCTCTCTAATTCTTTTTCTCTGTTAGACGCTTCATTTTGATTAGAGGCTGTCTCGTTTTGACCATTCTTCTTTTTATCTGACATGGTTGATTGTCCTCTCGGGTTCTCTAGTGCTTCATAACCCCCTTCAAGGAACTTTTTCTTCCATTCGCCAATTAACGATGGGTTCGTTAGTCTAAATTGAAGGGCTGTTTCAGTTTGGGAAGCACCTGTTCTGTCCATAAAGCTTATTACATCCAGTTTAAATTGAACAGAATAAAATGCCTTTTTCTTTTTCTTCAACCCTTCTTCACCAAAGTGCCGATAGATATTCACCCAATTAAAGATCTGCGTTTTAGATTGAATACCATGCTTACGTGCTAAAATTCTAATACCATGAGGACCGTTCAAATATTCTTTCACAATCATCAATTTAAACTTCTCATTGTATTTAACCATAATAAATGCACCCCTAAAGTTAGTTTTTGAACTCTAACTTTAGGGGTGCACCACAAGTTGACTGGTTCATTTTTATAACGATTCTAAAATTGAATCACTTAACTCCGTCCCTGGCTGTACCACTTTTGTTACGATTCTAAAATTGAATCACTTAACTCCGTCCCTGGCTGTGCCACTTTTGTAACGATTCTAAAATTGAATCACGTAACTCTGTCCCCGGCCGCGCCATTTTTATAATCATTCCAATAACGTCACACTCACCTCCGTCCCCCCTGTGTCACCGCAATCCCCCCATTGACAACTCTCCTTTTACTCTGTTAATGTATGAAAGGTGTTTTAATACGTTACCCGTTTAGCAGAGTAAAGAATTTTCTAAAAAAGGAGTTTATATAGATGAATGCTGTAGTCATTGCGGTTTTAATTATGCTGATCTTGAGTCTGATCAGGGTAAATGTTGTGGCGGCGCTGATTATTGGTGCTGCAGCAGGTGGATTGATTGGTGGTCTGTCTGTTGAAGAAACGGTCAGTGTATTTTCTGATGGTGTAGGAGGCGGTGCGAATATTGCGCTTAGTTATGCATTGTTAGGCGGATTTGCAGTTGCGATTTCTTATACGGGTCTGCCTAAGCTAATGGTGGATAAGATTGTTGCAGCCGTCAGCAGGGAAGGGGAGCCGAGAACAAAGGCACTTCCGAAGGTACTTGTGATTCTTGCTATTTTATCCATTTCGATTATGTCTCAAAACATTGTACCTGTTCACATTGCTTTTATTCCTCTTTTAATTCCGCCTTTACTGCTTGTGATGAATGAGCTTGGGATTGATAGAAGACTGATTGCGACAGTGATTACATTTGGATTAACTGCGCCATACATTTTACTGCCTTATGGCTTTGGACAGATTTTCCACGATACGATTGCGACAAATATGGAGCTGAGCGGACTTGCGATTGATCTTAATGTGATTCCGACAGCGATGCTGATTCCAACTGGTGGTATGATTCTGGGATTGCTGGTGGCGATTTTTATCAGCTACCGTAAGCCGAGAGAGTATCAGAATAGAAAAGTATCACTTCAGGATGGCGATGCTAAAACAATTACGACGAAAGATCTGATTGTAACGATCGCAGCTATTATTGCTGCACTTGTCATTCAGTCTGTATTCCAGTCAATGGTCTTTAGTGCAGTGATTGGTCTAGCTGTTTTATTTGTCAGCGGAACAGTGAAGCTGCGTGATCAGGATCAGCTGATGACGGATGGGATGAAGATGATGGCATTTATCGGTTTTGTGATGATTTCTGCTAACGGATTTGCAGCGGTCATGACTGAAACTGGCGCTGTTGAAAGTCTTGTAAACGGGGCAGCAGCGCTCATTGGCGATAACAGAGCGGTCGGGGCATTACTGATGCTGATTGTCGGTCTCGTTGTTACAATGGGAATCGGCTCATCATTTGCCACGATTCCGATCATTGCAGTGCTGTTTGTACCGTTATCACTTGAGCTTGGCTTCAGTCCGCTTGCGACGGTTGCGCTCATTGGTACGGCGGGTGCGCTTGGTGATGCCGGTTCTCCTGCCTCGGACAGTACGCTTGGACCGACAGCCGGTCTGAATGCCGACGGTCAGCACAATCACATCTGGGATACATGTGTGCCGACATTCCTGCACTATAATATTCCACTGATCTTATTCGGATGGATTGCTGCACTCGTTTTATAAAAGTGATGAAAGCTCTGACTTTGTGGTCAGAGCTTTTTTGGTACAAAAGTCACTAAGTGGCGAAGGTTGCAGAATAAACGTCGAACAGTCATGGTTAAACGTCGAACAAAAGCATACAAGTGGCGAACAGGACCATTTGGACCCCGAACACCCACACACAAACGCCGAACCACCGCCCCACACAAACCCAAAAGCCTTGCCAACCAACCCGCACTGAGAGATGATAGAAAAAAGGGGGATGACACATGGATTGGAACAGAGAAACATTAATGGATTCACTCGGTATCAACATGATCAGCGTTGAAAAGGGAAGAGCGGTTGCTGAAATGCCTGTGGACGGGCGGACGCATCAGCCGTTTGGTTTTCTGCACGGCGGTGCATCAGTCGCACTTGCTGAAACAGTGGCAAGTGTAGGATCAGCAGCGATGATTGATTTAAACGAGTACAGCTGCTTTGGTCTTGAGATTAACGCAAATCATATTAAGGCTAAAAGAGAAGGTACTGTAACAGGAATCGCAGAGATTATACATAAAGGAAAAACGACAATGGTATGGGAAATTAAAATTGTAGATGAAGAAGAGGATCTGCTCTGTATATCACGATGTACAGTAGCTGTTGTACCAAAGCGTAAATAGGGTTTAATTTCCTTCTCATGTGGAAAAGGATGAACAATGAGGAGGCGATTTAAATGCCGTGGAGTAAAAATGATTATCCTGATTCCTGGAGCAACCTTGATCCGGATGTGAGAAATAAAGCGATTGAGATCGGTAATGCACTTTTGCGGGAGCAGAATTATGATGAGAGCCGGGTGATTGCGATTGCGACGGATAAAGCAAAGCAAGCTGTGCAAAGGGATGATCAGGATACGTATCAGCTGAAAAAGCATGATGATGGCTGGCAGCTTGTAAAAAAGGGCTCTGATAAAGCAATCTATGTTGAGGATACAAAAAGTGATCTGGAAGAGAAAGCGAAGTCTTATGTAACAGATCATGGCGGTCAGCTTGAGGTTTATCAGGAAGACGGATCATTTGATCAGACTTTATATGAATCAAAAAACTCATCCGGGAATTAATCCCTGGATGAGTTTTTCTTTTTCTTTGCTTCGAACTGTTCTTTTTTAGCCAGATCGTCCTGGACTGTTTCAGGTGTCAGCTTGATGCCTGCGTTATAAGCAGCGCGGGCGATTAAGTGTCCGCCTACCGGAGCGGTAATCAGGACAAAAAAGATACCGAGTACAATCCGGGAGTTGAACATGCCTTCCTCTGTTAAAAAGAAGAGGAGCGCACCAATTAAGACACTCATGACCCCAAGCGTTGCGCTTTTGGAAGCGGCATGCGTTCTCGTGTAGAGATCGGGTAGACGAATCAGCCCGATCGCAGTGACGACCCCAAAGAAGGCACCGATTAATACAAATGCGGCTATAAAATACTCACTTACGTCGATCACGGTCTATAATCGCTCCTTTCTCGATATATTTTGAGAAGGCAACTGTACCGATAAAGGCCAGAATTCCAAGTAATAAGATAACCTCCAGAAATACACTTGTGCGAAGCAGAATTGAAAACAGTGCAGTAACTGCGATCAGACTGATGCCAAGTGAATCAAGTGCAATGACACGGTCTGCAGCGGAGGGTCCTTTAATTGCACGAATAACGATACCAATCATGGCAACCGCAAACGCAACAAGCGCGATGTACACACTAATAGTCAGCATTATTGGCTCACCCTCCTAATTGCTTTTTCAAAACCTTCACGAATAGATGATACATTTCCTTTAATATCTGAAGCATTCAGCGCATGAATATAGAGCGTGCTGTTATCATCACTTACATCAACGACAAGAGTTCCCGGTGTCAATGTAATTAAAAGTGACAGCAGCGTAACTTCCCAGCCGTGCTCAAGCTTCGTGTCATATTTGAAGATGCCCGGCTTAAGGTCCATATTCGGCCGGAGTACGATGACTAATACTTCAATATTCGCTTTAATTAATTCATAACTGAATAAAACGGTTAACCTGATAATCGCCCAGACTCTATAAACATAGAGTCTGGTCTGAAAAAATCGTCTCATTGCAAAGATCACAAGTAGACCCAGGAGATAACCGATAATAAAGCTTGATAGACTGAATGATCCTGTTAAAAACATCCACAGGAACGCTAAAAAGAAATTTAATAAAATTTGAAATGGCATATCACATTACTCCTTTAACACTGCTTCAATATAGATTGCAGGATCGATGAGTGGTTCTACCGCCATTTGGATAAACGGATAAACAGCTTCAGAGCCAACACCATATGCAATGGCGATCAGCACTAATCCTGCAGCCGGTACCCACAGACGGTTTGCAAGGTGAGCTTTTGCTCCGTGATACTCCTTTGGCGTTCCCCAGAAACCATTCATAAAGATCTTCATTGCTGAATACAGTACGAGTAAGCTTGATAGCAAAATAATGATTGGACCGACCATATCGCCTGCTTCAAAGCCGCCCTGTACGATCAGCAGCTTTCCGATAAATCCGCTGAGCGGCGGAATCCCGGCAAGTGCAAATGCTGCAACCAGATACGTCCAGCCAATACGCGGATAATCCCTGATCATACCACCCATCTTATTCAGGTGGCTTGCACCCGCAATCGCCATCATAATGCCGACAAGCAGGAACAATGCTGCTTTAATCACCATGTCATGAAGCAGGTAGAATACCGCTCCTTCAAGTGCTGCTGGTGTCATAGCAGAAACCCCGTAAAGGATAACACCGACAGCAATCACGATGTTGTAGATGATAATTGTCTTAACATCTCTGTATGCGATCGCGCCAATTACACCAACCACAATACTGAGTAAGGCGAGTACACCAAGGATCTGGTGCGTGTAGCCCTGATCCTGATAGAAAAACAGCGTGTACGTTCTCAGGATTGAGTAGACACCGACTTTTGTCAGTAAAGCACCGAATAAAGCAAGAATCGGAATCGGTGGTGCGCTGTATGAGCCTGGTAACCAGAAGTACAGCGGGAAAATCGCACCTTTTAATCCGAATACAATCAGGAAAAAGATTGCAATCACTGTAATGATCCCAGGGCTGCCGAGTTCATCAATCCGCTGGGAAATATCCGCCATGTTCAATGTACCAACGACTGAATACAAATAAGCGACTGCTGTGACGAATAATGCTGATGAAATGACGTTAATCAGCAGATATTTAATTGATTCACGCAGCTGACCACTTTTACCGCCTAATACAATCAGCAGGTAAGAAGCGATCAGAAATACCTCAAAGAATACGAACAGGTTAAAAATATCACCTGTTGTAAATGCGCCATTGATTCCTGTTAAAAGGAACATGACACCAATATAGAAAAAGAATCGTTCATAGGATTCATCCATATAGATCATCGCATACCAGACAACAAAGAATGTCAGGATACTTGATGTCAGGACGAGTAGTACTGAAAGCATATCTGACACCAGCGGAATTCCGTATGGTGCAGGCCAGCTTCCAAGGTTAACTGTCTGAATTCCATTTGCTTTTACTTCTGCTGCAAGCACAATCGCTGCAATGATAGTCCCGGCGATTCCGATCATTGAAATCACCCGCTGAGCTTTAATACGCTTCGGGAAGAACATTAATAGTACAGCAGATAAAAGCGGAATGAGAATTGGTAATAACGGTAAATTAATCATTTGAGTCATTCCCTTTCATTTCTTCCATATTATCTGTCCCAAGCTCCTGATAAGCACGGAAAGCGAGTACCAGGAAAAATGCCGTAACCCCGAAGCTGATTACGATCGCAGTCAGAACGAGTGCCTGTGGAAGGGGATCTGTATAAGACGTCACACCATCCATCAGTACAGGCGCATCACCGGTTTTCAGTCCGCTCATCGTCAGAAGCAGCAGGTGTGCTCCGTGACTGAGCAGTGCTGTACCGATAATGACACGTAAAAGACTTTTTGACAGAATCAGATACACGGCAGAAGTAAATAATACACCGACAACGATAGACATTAAAATTTCCATTATTCACTCTCCCCAATCGTCTGAATAATGGTCATTGTTACGCCGATTACAGTCAGATACACACCGATATCAAATAATACTGCAGTGTGAAGTGATGTCTCACCTAATAGCGGCAGCTCAAAATAGTCGTAAGCGTGAGTGAGAAAAGGCTCATTAAATAACAATGCACCAGCCCCTGTTAATACGGCAATTAATAGCCCTGCAGCCGTCATCAGACGGTAATCAAAAGGCAGAATCGTATTCAGGGTCTTAATATCATAAGCGAGCAGTAACAGCACAAGTGCTGCAGCTGTCATCAGTCCACCGATAAACCCTCCGCCGGGCGTATAGTGACCGGCAAAGAATAAATGGATGGAGAACAAAAAGATAATAAAAGAGATGACTGTTGTTACGGTCTGGAGGATCAGATCATTTGGCTGTTTCTTCATCGTTTCTGCCTCCTAACTCCACGGAAATTCACCATTGCATAAATACCAAGTGCTGCAACACCAAGCACACAGATTTCAAATAATGTATCAAAACCACGGAAATCAACAAGAATTACGTTAACCATGTTACCGCCTGCTGCGAGTTCATACACATTATCGATATGGTACTGTGAAATCGATTCAAAAGCCTGGCTGTTACTGAATGAAGCAATACCAATCAGCGTGACAGTCACACCAACTAATACGGAAATGACTGCATTACCCATTTTGAATTTCATGCGTTCTTCTTTTCTACTGATCTCAGGCAGGTGATAGAAGCACAGCAGGAATAAGGCAACTGATACGGTTTCAATCACAAGCTGCGTCAAGGCCAGGTCAGGCGCTCTGAAGAAAACAAAGAACAGGGCAACTGAATAACCGACTACACCAAGTAAAACAATCGATGTCAATCTTGATTTCGCAAACAGAATTGTAATGGCACCGGCAATAAGTACAAGTGCAAGCGCAACTTCATAGATTCTGATCTCTGCCAGGTTAGACGTATCGACTGCAAAAGCATCACGAATGCCCATTGTAGAAAGCAAAATCGCGACAAAGAATGCAAAAATATAGATCAGATATGATCTCATATAGCCTGTCATGACAACTTCATTCAGCTTAAAGCTGCCGGATTCGCTTTTATCAAGTCCCCGGTCATAGACACCATTAATGGTGAATCTTTCAGGAATACGATTATAAATGCCCTGCCATTTAGCAAGCGTGGCATACATCAGTGTACCTGTCAGAATAATACCGAGTGTCATAAATAACTCCGGTTGGAACCCGTGCCAGAAATAAATATCTACATATACTTCCTGCCCTGCGTCTGTCAGGCTTGGCAGAATTGCTTCAACTGCCGGCTTGATCATACTGTTAGACAGCAGGTTCGGGAAGAATCCGAAAATAATTACGAGCGACACAAGCACAAGAGGGGAAATAAGCATCCCAATTGGTGCTTCGTGCGGTTTTTTCGGAAGCTTGTCAAACTGAGGCTTCCCAAGGAACGTTTTGAATACAAGCATTATACTGTAGATGAATGTGAAGACACTTGCAACCCAAGCAAGCACAGGGAATAAAATGCCCCACGTATTCAAATTGAACAGATCCAGTTCAAAAACAGAAATCATACCTGTCAGGAACATTTCCTTACTTAAGAATCCGTTAAATGGCGGCAGACCTGCCATAGAAAATGAACCGATTATTGCAATCGTAAATGTAATCGGCATTAGATTTACTAGACCGCCAAGCTTTCTGATATCGCGGGTTCCGGTTTCGTGGTCCACGATCCCGGCCATCATAAACAGCGCCCCTTTAAAGGTTGCGTGATTAATCAGGTGGAAGACTGCTGCAATTGTTGCAGTCATATACATATTTTCATCTAGTGTGTCAAAATGCAGTGCAGCTGCACCAAGTCCGAGTAATGACATGATCAGACCGAGCTGACTGATCGTTGAAAAGGCGAGTATTCCCTTCAGGTCAGTCTGTTTTACTGCGTTAAAGGATCCCCAGAATAAAGTGAAGATACCAAAGCCTGCAACGAGCCATAACCAGACACCTGATTCAGCAAACACAGGGCTCATGCGGGCTACAAGGTAGATCCCCGCTTTAACCATCGTTGCTGAGTGAAGGTAAGCTGATACTGGTGTTGGAGCTTCCATTGCGTCCGGAAGCCAGACGTGGAAAGGAAACTGTGCAGATTTCGTAAATGCACCAAGTAAGATCAGAATCATCGCAAACAGGAATAACGGCTCTGTCATCAGATCTCCTGACATTCCGATCAGTTCACGAATACTGAAGGTACCACCCATAATGTACAGGAGTACAATACCGCCAAGCATTGATAAACCACCGAATACGGTGATCAGCATTGATTTTTGAGCACCGTATCGTGAGCGCTCTTTGTCATACCAGTAACCGATTAACAGGAATGATGAAATCGAAGTGAACTCCCAGAACATATATAACACAATCATGTTATCTGAAAGCACGAGTCCAAGCATTGCACCCATAAACATTAATAAATAAACATAAAAGTTACCAAGTGCTTCTTTCTCTTTTGCCAGGTAATAGATTGAATAGAGCACAACAAGTGATCCAATACCTGTAATCAGAAGGGCAAATAACAGCCCGAGTCCATCTACATAGGCAGTAAAATTAATGCCAAGCGATGGTATCCATTCGAATGTTTGTGAAACTGTCTGTCCGCTGCTTGTTACCGGCATGTACTGGATAAAATAAATAAACAGTGCCAGCGGAACGAGCAAGACGAACCATCCCGTATGAATTGAACGGAATCCCTTAAACAAAAAAGGGACAAATACCGCCGCAATGAATGGCAGTAAGATGGCTAAGTGAAGCAGCGACAATGAAGATCCCTCCTTAAATTCTCTATCACACATTTAAATAAGGACTCTCGCCTTACACGGAAGTCCTTAGTGATGTGATCTTTTAAATGTTGTATAGAAAATAGTATAACGTAAAAGCAGCGTGAATGCATAATGGAATCACTTGTATAACAGGCCTTGTCCTGTGCTTATATATAGGAAGAAAACGATTTTCTGACATAAAATTTTTACATCTTCGTGTCGAAAAATGACGGCAAATACTAGAATCTTTTGGAATTTCCTTTTAAAAAACGGCAGAAACGATTATCATGTGAGTAGATGAATTACCGGGAGCGTCATAAATGAAAAATACATATTTAACAGGATACCTTCCTCTGTTTTCAATTTTAATGTTCAGCTTATCATTTTCAGTCTATGGAACTGGGGTGCTGACTGAATTATTTAAAGGAATCGGCATTTATGCAGGGATGAGGGAGTTTTTATCTGATCTTGAACTGAAAATATTTATATTAATTGTACTGATGATCGTCTGCTTTATGATCTTTGCCGCTTTAAAGCTGATTGCAGAGACGATCAATGAAGTGGCACTGCTGTTTTTCTCAAGGGATAAAGAAGGGGAGGCATTAACCCGCGTCCGATCGGGGTCGCTCATTTATTTCTTCGGCTCACTTGTTACGATTGTCAGTCTTTCTTCTATTAGGGGACTGCTGATTATCTTTGCCGTGACATCGTTTATTTACTTTATTTATTTTGTCATGAAGGTCAGCACGACATTGTCAGCAGGGGGTACGGTTGGTGTAATCTTGTTTGAGATTACGGTGTGGTCTGCGATGATTTCTGCAGTACTGTACGTTGTGATCAGGCTCTATAATGGACTGCTTGCAAGTCTTCCGATTTTGGAGCAGCTGCCAGCTTGAGTATATGCGGACACCTCTGATGGTTTTAGGCGGGGGTGTTTTTGTTTTGGGGCTGGGGAGGGCGGCGATGTGGCTTCACTAGTGCTCGCTGTTGCTTGGGCAAACGTTGCTAATTCCTTCAATTTAGCAATATTTCCCTCAATTTGAGAAATGATTGCCTCAGTGCCAAGATGATTCTATCAATATTAGATTTTATTCCTTCATTACGATTTGCAACAGGTTAATTGCATCATCTTGTCTCATTATTGCTTCAAATACACGACCGATCTCATCATTTTAAGCTCACTTTCTTTCAAGTCGCCACGCTCGTCATCCAACCACCAGCCGCAAACCCCAACCCAAAATAAAAACACCCCTCAGCCAGCAACCTGACGTAAGGGGTCTCATACTACCTCATCATATCCTTCCAGATCAAATGGGCCGGCCTGTCGTTTTCAATACTTCTCATATTCTCAGGCAGGTCATGGCCAACCCAGACGCCTCCGGTGAACTGGTCCGTTAAGCCGACTGTCCAGTAGTCCGCCCACTCATTGGTTGTACCGGTTTTAATTCCGATATAAGGCTTATTCAGATAAGCCGGGCTCCCGGTACCTGAAACAGCAGCAGTATTCAGCAGTTCTCTCATTTTTGTAGTCGTTTGGGCTGACCAGACCGGCACCTTTTTATCTTCCCATTCATAAAGTACGTTTCCCGCAGTGTCTGTGACCATACGGATCGCATGCGCAGGCGTATAGCTGCCATCGATAAAGCTGGTATAGGCATCAGTCAGCTCGAGTGGTGACATACCGTAAGTGAAGCCGCCTGCAGCAGCTGCTAAGGTGCGATCACCGGGCTGGACGGAATCAAAATCAAATGCCTGTAAATAGTTAAATGAAAGATCAATACCTGTTTCATTCATTAGTCTTGCAGCCGGCGTGTTAAGTGACAATAGAAAGGCTCTTGAAAGCGAGACATTTCCATATTCAATGCCGCCATAATTTTCGGGGCAGTAATTGTCAATGCAAAAGCTGTCAGCATTTACAGTCTGGCTTAAAAATGGCTGATACGTTTCTATATATGGTGCATAGACCAGAAGTGGCTTAATCGCTGATCCAGGCTGCCTGACTGCCTGGTAGGCACGATTAAAATTATACTTCTGATAGCTTTTACCACCGGCAATGCCGACTATTTCCCGGGAAACATTGTCGATCAGAACAGCAGCGCCCTCAACATTTTCATAAGGTAGATGATTTTTAACAGCAGCGACAGTTTTCTCCTGCAGAGCGGGGGAAAGCGCAGTGTGGATCATTACGCCTGAACCGAGCACTTCATTCGTCCGCTGATCAAGCTCCTGGCTGATCTGTTCTCTGACAGAAGATTTCTCTGCACGGTTCAGTCGATCTTTAAAACCTTCCTGTTCAGCAATCAGCTGCTTTAATTCATATTCAACATAGACAGCATAATCAGGATATAAATCTGTATTTTCATATGGCTGCAGATTGATCGGTTCTGCTTTCAGCGCTTCTGCTTCATCGCTGTCCATCATTTCCTCAAGCACCAGAATATCGAACAATCTTTCCTGACGTTCCTTTGCCTGATCAAAGTTATTCACAGGATCATATTTGGAAGGGTTATTCGGGATTGCTGCTAAAAATGCCATTTCAGCTTTAGACAGCTCGTGAAGCTCCTTATCGAAATAATACATAGAGGCGCCTTTAATCCCGTATACACCATTGCTGTAGTAAATAATATTTAAATAAGCGGATAAAATTTCATCCTTTGTCAGCTTTTTTTCAAGCTCATTAGCATAAAAAAGCTCCGTCATTTTCCGGTTATAGGTTTTATCCTGGGTAAGATATAGGTTTCTTGCAAGCTGCTGAGTAATCGTACTGCCGCCCTGCTGAATATGGGTGAAAACCAGGTTTTTAACGACCGCACGGATAATCGCACCGGCATCAAAGCCGATATGATCATAAAAGTTCTGATCCTCTGAATACACTGTTACATCCTTTAAAAATTGAGGGATTTCTTCATTCGTTGCATACAGTCTGACACCTGAGCTGCCTTGAGCAAAACGGTTCCCGTCCTGATCGAGCAGAAAGCTGGTCTCATTTGTATGAATCTGATCCACATCAACTTTTTCAGATACGGCTTCCTGAAAAGCAGCCTGCGTTTTAATTTCCTTATCCATTTCAACCCATAGAAATATGCATAGCGGGATTAGCAGTATTACACCTGTAAAGCCCAATGTCATGCGCATATCGCAATTCTCCATTTCTACTTAATGATCTTCAACTGCTACTTGTTGTCTGCTCCACCAAAGCAGACCGAATGCGCTCAGGAATAAAATTCCAGTTACATAAAAGACGGATGAGATTCCGATATACCCAGATAGCAGTCCGCCAAATGCAGGACCCGCAACGTTCCCGAGAAATCTGAAGCTCTGGTTATAACCAAGCACTTCACCCTGCATCGATACAGGGGCTGCGTGTCTGATAAAGGCGGTTACACTTGGAATAATACCGCCAATGGCCATTCCGAATAAAAATCTTAAAATGATCAGCTGCCACAGTTCAGTGACGAGTGCCTGCGGAATAATAAATGCAGCTGATAAAACGAGTAAAATCGTCAGTACCTTTGTATAGCCGATCGCATCGCCTAATCTGCCCCAGCCCCTTGTAGCAATGAGGTTACCAAAACCGGTTGCGGAAAAAGCAAGCCCTGAGAGGAATGCAATATTAGCTGCACTCGTCAGGCCATCGACATAAAGTGCGAGAAGCGGCTGGATACTGAAGTTAGCCATTTGGACAAGAAAAGACAGGACCATGACAGTCAAAAGCATGCGCTGACTTGTAATATGTTTAAACACTTCTTTTCTCGTATACGTTTTCTCATTCTTTTTATCGGCAGATTTCTTCTTTTCTGTAATCCCGAAAAGGACAACGGTCGCAGCAATTGAAATCACAATCGCTGTAATAATAAAGGTATAGCTGAATCCGAAAGCATCAGCCATCAGTCCGCCAAGAATTGGTCCGAATAATCCACCGGTCACTGTCCCCATCTGAAGCGTGCCGAGCGTTCTGCCTGCTATATGCTTTGGTGTCTGTGAGGAGATTAAAGCAAGAGAAGTCGGGATAAATCCTGTAACAACGCCCATAAACATTCTTAAAATGAACAGTCCGAACACTGAATCAATAAAGCCCATCATAAAAATGCTGAAGGCAATCCCGTATCCTGTGATCATTAATATCGGTTTGTACCCGAAGCGGTCACCAAATCTGCCCCAGATTGGAGAGACAAAAAATGCTGTCAGAAATGTAATCCCAAAAACAAGTCCAGACCATTTCTGTACATATTCAGGTGAAAAATTCCCCATCGTTTCTATATAGAGAGATAAAAACGGTAAAACCATTGTAGCACTGGCAGCGACTAAAAAGTTCGCAACCCACATAATCGTCAAATTCTTTTTTTCAACAGTAATTGCTAACACCTTCTTGTCATCATTGCATTCATTATTTCGTGTACCGTAGTAATTATACACCTTAGAGAACTGGGTGCAACAAAGCGCTACGGAAATTGTCGTATGAAAATTCAGACATTTTTATAAACATTAAGCGGTCCCGTGTTATAATAAACCCAACATTTTTGTGTGAAACACCACAGCATAAGGGGGGGTAGTATGAATGACGTAACGATCTTTATTGATTTTGAATTCTCCATGCCAGAAGGAAGAGGACATAAAGGGTTCTTTCCTGAAATTATTGAAGTGGGGCTGCTTGCAGTGCAGGGTGACAGGCAGGAGCAGTTCTCAAGCTATGTAAAACCCCGTGTTTTTAAACGGCTGTCCCGCAGATGCAAAAACTTTTTAAATATCAGCCAGCAGCAGGTGGACCGGGGAATCTCACTCTATACACTCATTGAAAAGCTGGCTGAATATAATGCAGCCGGTCCCTGCAAGGTAGTCACATGGGGCAATATGGACATGAAGGTATTAAAGCAGAATTGTCAGATCGCCAAGCTGCCGTTTCCGTTCAGCGGGGAATTTGTAGATCTCTCTATGGAATATAAACGGTTTTTCGGTGACCGTAACCAGACCGGACTTTGGAAAGCTGTACAGGAATATGGAAAAGACGGAACCGGAAAGCATCATAAAGCACTTGATGATGCCATGACGACTTATCATATTTACCAGCTTGTTGAAAAAGATAAAAAGTATCTGAACCGCTCAGAGTCAACAACGATCGGCGACCGCGTGGATTTCTCCGCGCTCAGGCAGTTTCTCGCCCAATAAAAAAAGAACCCGTGCATGGGTTCTTTTTTTATGGTTATTTAAAATTTCAGGTTATACATCAATTCATATTCACGCTTCACACCCTGGAGCGCTTCAAAGCATTTCTGATGAAAAGGAGAATCTTCAGCCTTTAATTTTTCCTCAAGCTTTTTGACAGACTCAATCAAACTTTCATTGTAATCGGTCAATTCACCATCATACGGCTTCACCATCGAGGACGGAATATTTGCGCGCTCATTAAAAGCAAGCGCCTTCCGTTCATGGAAAAATGGTACATCCACCTGCTTTGGATTATGCAAGTCTCCCTGCTCAGGATGCTTAATTACACTTTTGATCCGTATCACCTGATGCTCTGTATGTACTTGGTCAACCTCACCAATATAAGCACCGGTTTTATAAAATGCCTTCACCAGGTTCATAAAATATCCACTCCTTTAACATAAGTTTACCTTAAAATGATGATTTTTTCTTTTCGTTCGTCTAAAGTATTAATTGGAGGCGATTATGATGAAGTTAAAAGCACTATTACCATTATCTTTACTACTCATTCTGTCAGCTTGTGGCGGGGCAGAGGAAGAAAGCGCAACAGAAACTGAAAGCACGGAACCGGAATATACAGTTGTTGAAGGATATCCTCAGACTAATCCTGAGCCTGCTGAAAATGAGCCGGTCGCAACAATGGAGACATCAGAAGGAACGATTACACTAAAGCTGTTCCCTGAGAAGGCACCTAAAGCTGTTGAAAACTTTACGACTCATGCTGAAAACGGCTATTACGACGGGCTGACTTTTCACCGCGTGATCCAGGACTTTATGATTCAGGGTGGAGATCCTGATGGCACCGGAGCAGGTGGAGAGAGTATCTACGGAGAACCGTTTGAAGATGAATTCGATGAATCCCTGATCAACATGAAAGGCGCTCTTTCCATGGCTAATTCCGGACCAAACACAAACGGCAGCCAGTTTTTTATTGTACAGGCAGGAACGGTTGCTGACGATATGATCGGTCAGATGGAGGATGCAGAATTTCCTCAGGAGATTATTGATATTTATGCAGAACGCGGTGGCACGCCATGGCTTGATAACCGTCACACTGTGTTTGGACAAGTCATCGAGGGGATGGATGTAGTTGATCAGATCGCTGCAACTGAAACCGTCAATGACGCACCTGAAGAAGACATTGTGATTGAATCAATTACAATTGAAGAGTAGTGTACACGAATTGTTCACGTGAAGTCTGATTTCACCGCTGTTATAATGGATGTATCAGACAGATGTGAGGAGGGCGGCCAATGGTTGCTGAATGGTTTGTCTTACAGCTTTTCCTATACTTTCCTGAGGATAAATCCGAATACCTGCCGGCTGCATTATGGTTGCTGTTATTCGTATTAATGACCTACGTGACATATAAATGGATTGTCCGCGTATCAAAACGTCAGGCAGACGAAGCGAAAAAGCTTGAAGAGAAAATGATGAATCGTAAGGATACACATTCTTAAATAAGTACGGCGGGATCTCAAATTTTGAGATCCCGCCGTTTTTACATCAAAGCCTATTCAAAAGCCTTCTTCAATCTCTCCATTCCTTCTTCAACCATCGCCCGCGGTGAAGCAATATTCATCCGGATAAAGCCTTCGCCGCCTTTACCATACTTTTCACCCGTATCAACTCCGAGCTTTGCTTTTTGGTAAAGTACTTCTTTCATGTCATCTTCACTTAAGCCTTTTTCACGTGCATCGATCCATAGTAGATAGGTGCTGTCGGGCTCCATCAGATAAAGGCCGTCGATTTCCTGAATACCTTTTCTGACTATTTCAAGATTGCTTTCGAGATAGTCGATCAGCTGCTCAAGCCATTCTTCGCCTTCTGAATAAGCGGATTCCATTGCAGTAATACCAAATGTTGATAGTGTAAAGAAACCCTGTTTACCCTGATCTTCCTGAATTTTTTTGCGGACTTCCTCATCAGAAGCAATGACAGCAGAAGCTTGCATGCCGGCTAAATTAAAGGTTTTTGACGGTGCGACGAATGTGATGATGTGCGCGTCGTCCTCAGCTGCAAGTGCTGCGGGCACATGCTTTGCATGGCGGTACACGAGATCTGAGTGAATTTCATCAGATACGAGATAAACATTTTCCTGCTTACACATGTCAGCGATTTTCTTCAATTCCTCTTCAGTCCAGATTCTGCCTGACGGGTTATGCGGACTGCATAGTAAAAACATTTTAACTTCTTTCAACTTCTGTGCAAGGTCATCCCAGTCAATTTCATAACGGGTATTTCTCTCAATCAGCTGGGTTAAAACAAGCTTTCGGTCATTCTGTTCAACCATACTGAAAAATGGCGGATAGGCAGGTGTCATCGTCAGTACCTGATCTCCTTTTTTAGTGAGCGCTCTGACAGCGGTGGCGATCGAAGGCACTACGCCGGGTGAATACAGATACCAGGCGGCATTTGTCTTCCAGCCATGTCGTTTCTCAAGCCATGCTGAAATCACCCTTGCTGTTTCAGGCGGTACAAAGGTATAGCCAAATGGCGGTTCTTCCATCCGTTTTTTCATTGCTTTTATGACTGCATCCGGTGGGAGAAAATCCATGTCAGCGACCCACATCGGCAGCAGATCATCTGTCCCGAATACATCCTTCATCATATCCCATTTAACAGAATACGTTCCTTTTCGTTTTAATTCTGTATCAAAAATACTCATCAGAAACACATCCTTTCCATCTCTCTATTCTATGGTATGATAGATTGAGCATTTTTCAAAACAATTAGGTGGGGCATATGAATATAGAAATGAATGAAATGAATTTGAAGCTGGTCATGATTTTGCAGGAGTGGGACCCTTTTGAGTTAGGTGAAGAGGGTTATGATGGTGAAATTGAAGAGGTTGTGGAAGCTGTGCACGCGCTTCATCACCCAAGTGACCTGGCGAAGAAGATACAGGCAATTTATGAGCACACGTTTGAAAAGTGGATTCCGCTTCAGGAGTGCACGAAAGTTTCATATAAGCTGCTTGCAGTGAAAATGAATACAGGCGAGATTTAAAAAGAGGATGGGACAATTATTTGTTCCATCCTCTTTAATCGTTTCGCTGCGCTTCAGGCGGACGCTTTCCACGGGGACGGCGGTGAGCCTCCTCATCGCTTCGCGCCTGCGGGGTCTCACCTGTCCGTCACATCCCGTTGGAGTCGCCGCCTTCAGCGAAGCTGCACTTAGGTATCAATTTATATTTTGTTTTACTTCAATACATGGGATGTTTCATATTAACTTCATTCACATTAAATAATCTCAAGCGACTGCAAAAAGATAGCGATAATCGCGAGTGGTGCAAGCACTTTAATAAGGAAGTACCAGACGTGCATCCATTTTGTGTGACCGTTTGCACCTTTTTCAAGCTCTGCAAATACGTCTTCTTTTTTCAGTCTGAAGCCGACAAACAGGCTGATTAATAATGCACCGAGCGGCAGCCCGAAGTTGTTGGCAACATAATCTGCAAAATCAAAAATCAGCAATCCGTTAATTGTAACATCCGTCAGAACACCGAACGATAGTGCGCTTGGAAGTCCGACGATAAAAATCAGAATACCTGAAAGCCACGCATACTTTTTACGCTTTTCAGGACGGCCTCTTGACAGGGAAGCTGTCACAATTTCGAGAATCGAGAAAGCTGATGTTAATGTCGCAAATAACAGCAGGACTAAAAATACAAACATAAACAGTCCGCCAAATGCGAGCTCATTAAATACTGCAGGTAACACAACAAACACAAGTCCCGGACCTTCGCCAGGCTCAAATCCGAAAGCGAATACTGCAGGGAATATCACAATACCTGCAAGCAGTGAAATCACGATATTTAAAATCGCAACGGATCCCATTGATCTGCCAAGATTTTCATCATCCTTCAGATAAGAGGCGTAAGTAACCATCACGGACACACCAACACTCAATGCGAAAAATGACTGGCCGAGTGCGAGTAGCATCGTTTCACTTGTCATATAGCTCCAGTCAGGAATAAATAAGTAAGCAAGTCCCTCAGAAGCACCATCAAGCGTTAATGATCTGATCGCAAGAATAATAAACATAATTAATAGTGCAGGCATCATAATTTTACTTGCGCGTTCAATCCCGTTTTGAATGCCGGTCTGAACGACTGCGATTGTCATGATCATAAAGATTGCCTGAGCAAGTAATACCTCTACAGGATTAGAAATAATCGTTTCAAATAAACCGCCATACTCTTCCTGGGATAACCCCATCAGACTGCCGGTTACACTTCGGAACAGATACGATAGTATCCAACCGCCCGCAACACTGTAAAATGAAAGAATAATAATCGCAACTACTGTACCTAAATACCCGACAAACGGCCATGCGCTTGAAGGAGCAAGCTTTCTGTATGTGGAGATCGCATCAGACTTCCCGCGTCTTCCGATGACGAACTCAGCGAGCAGGATCGGTCCTGCAATTAATACGGTAAATAATATAAAAAACAGCAGAAAAATACTCCCGCCATTTGATCCCGCCATATACGGAAACTTCCAGATCGCACCGAGACCAATTGCTGAACCGGCAGCTGCCAGTATAAAACCGATCTTCGACGACCATTGCTGTGACTTCATCAGTTCCACCTCATCTTTCATTGATTTGTATATGCTACTACAAGTATACAAGAGCTGAAAAGGCTTTTTTTGAAAATGTTATTTAAAATCTTCTGTAAATTCTTTCAAACACCTCAAACGTCCCGGGAATTTCTGTATAATAGTAGGAAGAACAGGGGGATAAAGATGGATCAGTTAAAGAAACAGTGGCTGATTGAAGCTGATCAGCTGTTACTCCAGCTAGGCATCACGTCTGAACATCGTCAGGCATGTCTCGCTGCATTAAATCAGGACAAATATGATTCAAGAACTGCTATTTTAAAAGAAGCAGTCTTTTTTGCACGGTCATCAGACCATAATGAAATTGAGAAAGTTTCACCACACGCTGATGATCAGGAACTCCATGAAGCAATTCAAACACTTCCATTTACTCAAAAATCAAGCCTATCCTTATATCACTACCATGCGTTTTCAGAAAGTGAAATTGAATATATCACGTCTCTTACCTATCAGGAAATTTTAACGCAGGAGGAGACTGCAATTCGTAGCCTGGCTGAAAGATGGCAGACGGACAAGGGGCGGATCAGCCGGTTTTTAATGTTATTGAATGAAGCCTATAAAAAACAGGAACCTGACCTTGAACAATTGCCTGAAGCTGAAGAGATTGCAGAGGAAGCTGTCCAGGGTCAGCAAAAAAAGTCAAAGTTGCCGATTATTGCTGCAGGTGGTATTCTTGCAGCTGCAGCGGGCGTCATTTTTTTGCTGAATGATCCACTTCCTGAAGTGGTAGAAGAAGCTTCCGGAAGTGCAGAAGAACAGGGTGAAGAGCTTGTCTATGAAGAGAGTAAACTGGCTGAGCTTGATGAGCTGATTCAAACACGAAAGATCGAACTTTCAGAAGCACTTGGCCTTAGTGAGGATGAAGTGAATCGGCTGGTGATGGTTCAGAATGTAGAGAGTCAGCTGCAATTCTTGAGAGATGTCAATGAAGGTTATTATGATAACTCACACAGTGACCATGAACGGATGCTGACAATGCTGACGCAGGAAATTGAGACGACAATCCTTCCACCGATGCAGATGATCGAGGCAGGCTATAACCTGGCAGAAGAATATGAGATGACTCATAAAATCATGCGGTCAGATATGGCAGTTAATATGTTTATGGATACAGGGCAGGACCTGATCCAAGTATATGAACAAAAGCTTAATGAAAATATTGATTCGATTGCTCCGTGGAACAGGTCGTATTATAAGGATGATGAACTGCCTGAAAAAGAACGTGTGTTAAGAGAAAAGATCAAAGCGAATGGCTTTACCTATGACTATGACGCTGAAAACGCGGAATTTACGGTGATGATGGGTGGAGATGTGTTTGAAGAAGGAATGGCATTTATGCATCCAGTCCATCAGGAATTCCTGAAAAATATGCCTTTAGCTTACGAAAGTCTATTTCCGCACAATTCAAATCAAACAGATCCTGATTATGGATTATATGCAAAAGAAGCACTTAATCTTGAAGAACAAATGAAAAAACTTTATGAACTCAATGAAGAGGTAAGGTCTGATAAGGAAAAAGGTCATTTGTATCAGGGGCTCCCTGACAGACTTGGCTTTCAATATAGTGAATTGGTTAACAGGCTAATTAGTGGCGCAGATATCAGCGGTAATCGAATGAATGTTGAGCTGAATGAAGATCAATTGACAGCCTGGGAAAATATCCTTGAGGATCATGCTTTTAAAGACTCTTACCTTCGTGAAATGACAGCGTTTCACTATACGATAGGTGAACAATATGGATTTGTCATGCCGGATGGCTGGTCAGAAATTGACTTTTCCCCGTTTTATCAAATGCAGGGAGCGGTGCATGATGCAGGAATTTTCAGCGCAGTTGAAATGCCGCTGGAAGGTTACATGAAAGATATTTACGACAACTATGTTGCTGAAGGGGATGTCGAGGCGCTTAAGATTCTGCACCCGAAGCACTTAATCCTGTTTTATTTTAATGCACTGCAACAGGGAGATTACGAGATTGCCTATTCCTTAATGGGAGGGGAGGACCTTCCTGATTATGCCCGTTTTGAAGAAATTGTGGGTGAACACAGTTTTGAATTCGAACCCGTTAACAAATTGTCTTATACGGGTGGTTCACAAACCAACGAAGTGTCAGAGGCTAACTTCGGCATTCAGATACATGGGAATCAGATTGATATCAGCATGGTTGTAGAAGATGGAATGTATAAAGTGAAATATACGAGTGACGGAATGTTTAATATGATTGATATGAAAAGTGAGGAAGAGGTTTCTAATTAAAATAGCATGTTAAATGATTGTGTAAATGAAAGAGCTGCCGTTTTTCAGGCAGCTCTTTTCATTGTATATACTCAGAATTGCTTGACTGCAAAAGTCTCTGTAAATGTTCAGTGAATTCGCTCAATTGGCCCGAACGCCATGTGAAGTTCTGTATAATGGTAATTAATAGGGGTGAAATGATGCGATTTACAATAGAAGATCCTTACTGGAAAAATAAATCGGAGCAGCTCATGATCCAGCTTGGTCTGCCCGAATATGAACGGCAACAAATCAGTAATAAACTTTTTGCAGAACAGCCTGAAAGTAAATCTGAGTGGGTTAAATTGATTTTAAATGAAGCTGAACATATTCAGCCTGAAAGCGAATCAGTATCTCCGCACGCAGATGACCAGGAAATTCATGAAGCACTGTTAAAGCTGCCATTTTTATTAAAATCAGCTGTCGTGCTGACTGTTTTCCATCAAGCGGATCATCTGGGGGGAATGAGTAGTGAAGGTGATTATAAAGAAGGCTTATCCAGACTATCTGATGATCTGAAGACAGATGAAGCTCAGACTTTGAGACTTCTCAATTTTATCAAACTTGCATATGAAATAATTGAAATGCCTCAATCAAGACAGGAATATCCTGAAGAGAATGCTGAAACAGAAGTGAAATCTGGTGGAAAACGTAATGCAGTAAAACTGATCACTTCGGCGGTTCTTTTGACGGGACTGCTTTCAGTGTCTGTGTTCTTGCTGAGTGACCCTCCGGTTGCAAATGAAGGACAGGTTGCCGGCGAAGCAGAGCGTATAGAAGATGAACCTAAAAGCGAAAAAGTATTTTCAGAAAAAGAGATAGAGGCCTACGAAGCACAGCTTGAAGCGAACAGAGAATATTTGAAAAAAGCACTTGAGCTTACAGATAGTGAACTCGATTTTCTGATGATCATCCAGCAGGCTGAGGCGCATATCGATTATATCAGTGGCAAGTGGAATGGTAATACAGGCACTGCAGGACCTGATGCCGATCATATGAAGCAAATGACAGCTGATATTCTTTCCCAGATGCAGCCGCCTATGACAATTCTGAAGGATTTTTATGACCAGGCAGAAGGTGTAAATTCTAACATCATCAGGAGTGATCAGGCAGTAAACATGTTTCTTAACTCAGGACAGGATTTTCTGATCGCATATGAAAGAAAACTGAATCACCTGATCCGTGAAAACAACTATTCTGAAGAAGAATTAAAACAAAATCATAGCGGATTGCTTGAGACCATCGCAGCGAATGGGATGGAAGTAAATTTTGAAGAAACAGAAGGCGAGCTTGCGTCCTTTGTATATTATGGCGGTGATGCATTCAATCCTCAGACCGAATATCTCCATCCGGATTATCGGGCGTTTCTTACTTCACTTCATGAAGTTGGTGCAAGAATGGGGTTTCAGACAAACAATCAAACTGAAACTTTGACTGAAATAGCAGAAAAGCTTCTTCGGATTGAAGATGAAATCACTGTTTTTTTCAATCTCCAGGATTCATTAAATGATCAGCTTGAAGACCACGAGTTTCCACAAGAGCTTCATGTGCCATTTTCATTGAGCTATCAATACATTGAGCAGATCAGACCGATTGTTTCTTTAGGTGGCGCACCATATTCAGAAGGAACTAAAATTCCTGAAGAATACAGGCATATCTGGCATGATATTTTAAATGACGAAAAGTTTGAAGATACGATGCTGAGAGAGGTTGTTTCATTGAATCAGCGAATTGCGGAAGAGAACGACTATGAAAAATTAAATGATTTTGGAGAAATCTCGATTTCTCCATTTAACGATTATATTGACCCGATGCATTTTTTCAGCTATTCAAATGCGATGGTGATGCCGCTCAGTGGATATTTAAAAGAGTTATATGAAATCTATGTCAATGAAGGCTTTGAGAGCATTGAGTTTCTTCATCCGCAAGTCGTTGTTATGTTTTACCTGCAGGCACTTGAAACAGGAGATATAGAAACGGCTTATTCATTAATGGGCGGGGAAGATCTTCCTGACTATGATACTTTCGCTCAAATGGTCAATGAGCATGAATATGATTTCAAACGGCTGAGTGATGTGATGCCGAAATCTTCATCCGACCTGGGAATGGAGTTTCAGGTTCAGCAACGCAATCATACGTTAAATGTAACAGTCATCGAATCAGAAGAATGGTATCAAATAAAATTTGAATCTCCTGATCAATTTGAAAAGCTTGCAACTGAGGGTGATGCGGATGCTCCGGACTGAGAAAGAGATCAATGATTTTTTATTTGCAGCAGGATTGAACAGCGAGAGCAGGGCAGAGGTGATTTCAAAAGCGCTTCTGGTCCCTGAAGAAGAGAGGCTCAATGTCGTAATTAGTGGAGCAGATGATGCGGGCGTGGCAACTGACAGCGACTACTTTCAGCATGAAGAAGATGAAGAACTCTGGCGTGAAATAAAAAAGCTTAAGATTGGTGACCGGATGGCTGTGCTGCTACCGTATTTTAATCCGGAGGCTGAAAAATCTGAAGCAGCATTTGAAACGCTGCAGGTGAATATGGAAACACAGATTGGTTATGCGCTAACAGCTGGTCAGCTTGAGAGGATGCTTAAGATTCTTACAGATGAAGTGAAAAAGCGTCCTCCTGAAGCGTTACCGGATCCAAAACCCGCTCCTGAATCTCTTGAAGAGCAAGTACGCACCCGTTCGTCTATCAACAAATGGTTCCTGGCTGCAGCAGGACTTTTTGTTGTCGTTGCAGGTGTCCTGCTTTTTCAAAATCCTGGTGAGCAGGCCGGAGAAACCACATTTGCGCCGGTAGAGGATGAGGGACTGCTTGAAGAAGAGCTTGAACTTCTGAATGAGACTGTTGATCGTGAAATTGAGTTACTTTCTGATGAGCTTGGTCTTAGTATAGAAGCCGTGTGGCAGCTCGAGTTTGTCAGTAATGTCCTCTCGCAGGTGAATAGTCTGCAGGAAATGACAGAGTACGCTGAAACAACAGAAGAAAAGACCTCTACGTTAAGCGAGATCAGGCGTACAGGACAGCTTATCTCAACACGTCTGATCTCACCGATTGGCAGGCTGAGTGATGCAGCATCGCGCGTTTCTGCCACAACTTCATTTGGCATTTTAGAAGCGAATGACAATCTGTTGTCAAGATTTACTTACGATGCTGCTGGAATGATCGAATTATATGAAAATGCACTTGCAGATTATGAAGATGAATTAACCAGTCTCGATACACAACTCTCAGATTTCACATTTTCTGATGAAGCACAGACCCTGATCGATAAAATCAATCAAAATGGATTTGAAGTAACGGTGCTTCCTGACCGTCAGACATTTGATGTGAATTATGGGGAAGATGCGATTAATCAGGTAATGAATGGACTGTTAACAGATGAGTATCTGGATATCATTCAGGAGCAGAAAGCCCAGCCGTATGTTGAAGATAACGAAACCACATATACGTATGCCCAGGCTGCAGATAAGCTGCTTCAAACAGAAAGTCTGCTGGTCCGCTCGGCAGGAACGGAGACGTTATCCAGTGAACTCTTGTTTCATCATACTCAGCTATTTCAATATTTTCTGAGAGATATTACAGATGAATCAGGACAGCTAAGGCCTGAGGTGAAAGAAGTGTGGCAACAGATGATTACATTCGAGAATCAGGAGGACTCAACTGTTGCGCGCTATGTAGCCCAGGTCTATGAAGGCTTTGATCAGAATAATTTTATGATCTCTGATGAAGTCACATCTGTCAGAGACAACTATACAATCGTGCCGGTTTCCTACCGGATCAGAAAAGCAGAAACATATTTTCCGTTAAATGATACGCTCCGTGAAAGATATAATATGCTGAATGCATTTGGTGATGTGCAGGATATCAGCTTCTTCCTGCCGAGAGAAGCCGTGCAGCTCTATATTAATTCACTCATTTTATATAATCAGGAAGTCGCTGAGATGATGAGTGTGCCTGAAACCTTTGAAAATGCGGATGTGGGAGAATGGAGCGGAATTACGCTGCAGGCGAATGAGATTACGAGTATCCAGACTGAATACGATAATAATCAGGCAATCGTCACGATCTCGGGTGAAAATTTCACGGAACGCCAGATTGTGATGCAGCAAATAAACGGTGTATGGAAGGCTGAATTTGACCCTGAACATTTAACGTGGTTTTGATTTTGTATTCGACTTGTGATATAATCAATAATTGCGTGAAAACGATAAAAAAATAACCGTTTATAGGAGAGATTTCTATGTCTACAAAATTCGAAGCAGGTCAAGAACTAAAAGGTAAAGTTACAGGAATTCAGCCATACGGTGCGTTTGTTGCACTTGATGAAAATACACAAGGTCTAGTACACATTTCAGAAGTAACACACGGTTTCGTTAACGACATTAACGACCACCTATCAGTAGGTCAGGAAGTAAACGTAAAAGTTCTTTCTGTTGATGAAAATGCTGGTAAATACAGCCTTTCAATCCGTGCAACTGAAGAAGCTCCAGAAAAGCCACAGCGCAAAGAGCGCCGTGCTCAGCCTTCTAAGTCTGTATCTCACACTGAAGACACTACAGGTTTCAACAGCCTGAAGGACAAGCTTCAGGAGTGGATTGATCAGTCTGACATGAAGCGATAATTGAATATTATAAAGACTCATGCGGGTTGCCGCGTGAGTCTTTTTTTATGGATGGTGCGTTGGGCGGCGCGAATTCGATTACCTTTTGGATGATTCGATCACCTTTGGCATTTATTCTGTCACCTTTAAACTTTTTCCTATCGCCTTTAGGTGGATTTCGGCTTCCGACGGAGCGGAGGGCATTTAATCGATCACCAATGCCGGTAATTCGATCAGCAATCCATTAATTCCATCATCTTTTATATCAATTCATTCAACGCACTACGCTCCACTAAGCTTACCCCTTCACCTTCAACCCATGCTTCTTCATCCGGTACTGCAGGTTCTGCCTGCTCATACCGAGCGCATCCGCCGTTTTTGTAATATTAAAATCATGATACTGAAGAGACTTCTGAATATAATACGATTCTGCCTCATACAGAAAGCTGTCGAGCGTCTGTGAGGCTTTCCCTTCTTTCACCATGAATGCTGAGCCATCGAGTGCAGGCATACTGCTTGAGGGATCGTCAAACTTCAGCCTGAAATAGTGGGGAAGATGGGAATAGGAAACCTCATCTTCACTGCCGAGTGCGAGCATGGAAGCTTCCATTACGTGCTCAAGCTCTCTGACATTTCCGGGCCAGTCATATTCGTGGAAAAGCTTGATCACTTCCTCAGCCGTTCCCGAAACAGCCGTCTGAAAACGGATATTGAACTGTTCGATAAAATACTGAACGAGTTCGCTGATATCTTCCTTCCGCTCCCGTAAAGCAGGTACAAAAACGGTGCGTTCACTAATCACGTAATATAGTTCTTTTAACAGCTTTCCTGACTGAATCGCATCAATCGGATCCTCGCTCAGTGTTAAAATGATATTTTCCCGATCGTGACGCAGTTTTCTTTTTACAATGATCAGTCTGTCTGCCAGTTTTTTCTGCAGATCAATCGGCAGGTATTCTGCATGACCCATGAAAAATGTTTTTTTACCGCTGCTTTGCAGTTCTTCGATAAACCGCTCGCTGCGTTCATCAGAGGAGCTTCTGAAATCAATTCCGATAAAGCTGCTCTCATGCAGCCCGCGTTCTAAATGAATGCTTTGTGCAAGCAGTTCTTTTCCAGTACCAGCTTCCCCGCAGAGCAGAAGGAAATCATCGCTTTCTGCAGCGCGCTTTCCTTCATCGATCATCTGCTGAATCAGAGGGGATGTGCCGGCCCAGTGATCAAATGATGAGAGTTTTTTGTGTATAGGAATATCGTGTTCAACCGCAGTAACTTCCCTGGCAATTTCAATGGCACCAAGTACCGCTCCGTCTATGATAATCGGATACGTATCATTAATCGCAGTCACTTCATGACCCTTTGCATTAAAATAAGACTGCTGAACGTTCAGAATCGGTTCTTTTAATGCCAGTGCCTGAAGCAATGTACTCTGATCATCAGGATGAAATTGAAAGACGTCAAGCAGGCGTCTGTCTAGCAGGTCAATATCGCCTGTACCTTCCATTTCACGCATTTTCTGATTATAAAAAATGGTTCTGCCGTTCGCATCCACAACGTGAATACCGCGGTCAATCACATCAATCATTGAAGAGATAAAAGCTGAATGCTGAATTGAATGCAAGGTCTTTTCGCTCCTTTCATGATGCAGCTCTGCAACATGGATTGGCTTTTTAATTATTTGAAAAGAGAAAATACTTGAAAAATGCAATCATCTTTTGCATTATTATATATGTAAGGGTTTTCTAACTGCAAATATTTTTTGCATCTAACCCGAATCCATACTTAATATATAGGAGGTTTATTATGATTCCTTACAAGCATGAGCCGTTTACTGACTTTTCAGTAAAAGAAAACAAAAAAGCATTCGAAGACGGTATGAAAACCGTTGAAGGATATTTAGGGCAGGACTACCCGCTGATTATTGATGGCCAGCGTGTTGTGACTGAAGATAAAATTGTATCTTATAACCCGGGTAAGAAAGATGAAGTTGTAGGCCGTGTATCAAAAGCGAACCAGGAGCTTGCAGAAAAAGCGATGCAGGCTGCAGACGAAGCGTTCAAAACGTGGAGAAAAGTGAAGCCTGAAGTCCGTGCTGATATTCTTTTCCGCGCAGCAGCAATCGTAAGACGCCGCAAGCACGAGTTCTCTGCACTGCTTGTAAAGGAAGCAGGTAAACCTTGGAATGAAGCGGATGCTGATACAGCTGAAGCAATAGATTTCATGGAATACTATGGCCGCGAAATGCGTGCGATGAAAGAAGGCAAGAAAGTAGAAAGCCGTCCTGGTGAATTCAACCAGTATCACTACATTCCACTTGGTGTTGGCGTTGTCATCTCACCATGGAACTTCGCATTTGCGATTATGGCGGGAACTGCAGTTGCGGCAATGGTAACAGGGAACACTGTTCTTCTGAAACCTGCATCAACAACACCTGTTGTCGCAGCGAAGTTTGTAGAAGTGCTTGAAGAAGCTGGTATGCCTAAGGGCGTAGTGAACTATATTCCGGGCAGCGGTAAAGAAGTGGGCGACTACCTTGTAGATCACCCGAGAACGCGTTTCATCTCTTTCACTGGATCACGCGATGTAGGTACGCGCATTTATGAAAGAGCTGCAAAAGTGCAGGACGGTCAGGTATGGCTGAAGCGCGTGATTGTAGAAATGGGCGGTAAAGATACGATCGTTGTTGACAGTGAAGCTGATCTTGAACTGGCAGCACAGTCAATTGTGAAGTCAGCATTCGGCTTCAGCGGTCAGAAATGTTCTGCATGTTCAAGAGCAGTAGTCCTTGAAGATGTATACGATCAGGTACTTGACCGTGTGGTAGAATTAACGAAGGAACTATCACTTGGTGAAACAAAATCTCCGGATACTTTCATGGGACCTGTGATTGATCAGGCTGCATTTGATAAGATTATGGGGTATATTGATATTGGTAAAGAAGAAGGCCGTCTTGTTGCAGGTGGAGAAGGCGACAGCAGCAAAGGATTCTTCATTAAGCCGACGGTATTCGCTGACGTTGACCCGAAAGCGCGTATCATGCAGGAAGAAATTTTTGGACCAGTCGTTGCTTTTACAAAAGCGAAGAACTTTGACGAAGCAATTGAGATTGCAAACGACACTGAATACGGTCTGACAGGTGCTGTGATTACGAATAACCGTATGCACCAGGAACAGGCACGTGAAGATTTCCATGTTGGTAACCTGTACTTCAACCGCGGCTGTACTGGCGCGATTGTCGGCTACCAGCCGTTTGGCGGATTCGATATGTCAGGTACAGATTCAAAAGCCGGTGGACCGGATTATCTGACACTTCACATGCAGGCAAAAACAACTTCAGAAATGCTTTAAGCTTTAAACATTAAGCCGGCAGGTAAGAGATTGAACAGATGCGTCTGTAACATGGGCAGTATTTGCCAGTCTCTGCCTGCCTTTTTATTAGGAGGAAATGAAAATGGTTAACTCAACAGCAATTATCGAAAAAACAGAGCGCTACGGTGCGAACAACTATCATCCACTGCCAATCGTTATTTCAGAAGCAGAAGGTGTATGGGTAAAGGATCCTGAAGGCAATAAATATATGGATATGCTGAGTGCGTATTCTGCCGTTAATCAGGGACACCGTCACCCGAAGATTATTCAGGCGCTGAAGGATCAGGCAGACCGCGTAACTTTGACTTCCCGCGCTTTCCACAATGATCAGCTCGCACCATGGTATGAACTAATCTGCGAACTTTCAGGGAAGGAAATGGCGCTGCCAATGAACACAGGTGCTGAAGCAGTTGAAACAGCAGTGAAGACAGCACGCCGCTGGGCTTATGAAGTAAAAGGCGTTGAGAAGGACCAGGCAGAAATCATTGCGTGCCACGGTAACTTCCACGGCCGTACCATGACAGCAGTTTCTCTGTCATCTGAAGAAGAATACCAGCGCGGGTTCGGACCAATGCTTCCGGGTATTAAACTGGTGCCGTATGGCGACCTTGAAGCGCTTGAGCAGGCAATCACAAAAAATACTGCGGCTTTCTTGATCGAACCGATCCAGGGAGAAGCAGGGATTGTATTCCCGCCAAAAGGATTCCTGAAAGCAGCAAAAGAATTGTGCGAAAAGCATAACGTACTGTTTATTGCTGATGAAATTCAGGCCGGACTTTGCCGTTCAGGTAAAATGTTTGCATGTGAATGGGAAGATGTAGATCCGGATATGTACATTTTAGGTAAAGCACTCGGTGGCGGGGTATTCCCGATCTCATGTGTTGTTGCTGACAAAGAAGTGCTTGGTGTATTCAACCCGGGCTCACACGGCTCAACATTCGGAGGCAATCCGATGGCATGTGCGGTTTCAATCGCATCTCTTGAAGTGCTGAAGGAAGAAAAGCTTGCTGAGCGCTCTCTTGAAATGGGTCAGTACTTTATGGATGCTTTAAAGAAGATTGACAACCCGATCATCAAAGAAATCCGTGGAAGCGGCCTGTTTATCGGAATGGAACTGACTGAGCCTGCAAGAAAGTATTGTGAGGAGCTGAAGCACAAAGGGTTACTATGTAAAGAAACGCATGAAACAGTGATCCGTTTTGCGCCGCCGCTTGTCATTTCTAAAGAAGAACTGGACTGGGCGATCGAAAAAATTACAAGCGTTCTTTCTTAAAGATTTGTTAACAAAACCTTCGTCTTCATACGCTGGTTATGTTACAATAATGCCGATTCATACTATTGAAATAAAAGAGGCGAACAATAATCATGGCAGAAAATTTGAATCTCTTTACGTCTACACAAGAGGTTATTCACGAAGCACTGACAAAAATGGGGTACGATGATGCAGTTTTTGAACTGATGAAAGAACCAATGCGCCTTCTGACTGTGCGTATGCCTGTCCGCATGGATGATGGCAGCACGCGCGTATTTACAGGATATCGCGCACAGCACAACGATTCTGTTGGTCCGACAAAAGGCGGCGTACGCTTCCACCCGGATGTGGATGAAGAAGAAGTAAAGGCACTTTCGATGTGGATGACGCTGAAATGTGGAATTGTGGATCTTCCATACGGCGGCGGTAAAGGCGGAATCATCTGTGATCCTAGAACAATGTCAATGGGAGAACTTGAAAGATTAAGCCGTGCATATGTACGTGCGATCAGTCAGATTGTAGGTCCTACTAAGGATATCCCTGCACCTGACGTCTACACGAACTCTCAGATTATGGCGTGGATGATGGATGAGTATAGCCGGATTGATGAATTCAACAACCCTGGTTTTATCACTGGGAAGCCAATCGTACTCGGTGGTTCACAGGGACGTGAAAAAGCAACTGCACAAGGGGTAACAATCTGTATCGATCAGGCTGCGAAAAAACGCGGTATTGATATCCAGGGCGCACGAGTTGTAGTCCAGGGATTTGGTAACGCAGGAAGCTTCCTGGCAAAATTCATGCATGATGCCGGCGCAAAAGTTATTGCGATTTCTGATGCGCATGGTGCAATACACGATCCTGACGGGCTGGACATTGATTATCTGCTTGACCGCAGAGACAGCTTTGGTACAGTGACAACATTATTTGAAAATACGTTAACAAACGAAGAGCTGCTTGAGATCGAGTGTGATATTCTCGTTCCGGCTGCTGTATCAAATCAGATTACTGCACAAAATGTAGATAACATTAAAGCTTCCATCGTTGTTGAAGCGGCTAACGGACCGACAACACTTGAAGCAACAAACCGCCTGAATGAACGCGGCGTTCTGCTTGTGCCTGACGTTCTTGCCAGTGCCGGTGGTGTAACAGTTTCCTACTTCGAGTGGGTACAGAACAATCAGGGTTATTACTGGACTGAAGAAGAAGTCAATGAAAAGCTTGAGAAAAAGCTTGTTGACTCATTCAATCAGGTATATGACCTTTCACAAAGCAGACGAGTGAATATGCGTCTGGCAGCATACATGGTAGGCGTACGAAAAGCTGCTGAAGCAAGCCGTTTCAGAGGCTGGGTATAAGCTGAATAGTTTACAAAGGGTTGCCTTTTTCGGGGCAACCCTTTGTTTATGTGATGAAATGATTCCGTCTTAAACAGGTGCGGGATCTCTTTCCTCGATTCTTGCAGGCTCCCATGATTTAAATAATAATCCCAGGTTAATCAGTCCTGCGATTCCGACCAGTCCATAAAACAATCGTGCGCCTGCTGATTCAACGCCTCCAAAAAGTGCAGCTACCGCATCAAATTGAAAAAATCCAACTAATCCCCAATTCAGCGCACCAATCACCGTTAACACTAACGCGATTCTCTGGAACGTATGCATGATCTCCCTCCTTTGCAATGGAATCAGTTTATTATTTGCGAACCGGACCATCTCTATTCCGCTTAAGCATCTCAATTGCATTCATCGAACTCATCAAAGATAATGAATAGTGGACAGAACAACAAAAGGAGGCTTTCACAATGGATACATTTACTTTTTATAATCCAGTGAAACTGATTTTCGGAAAAGACCAGGTAGAACAATTAAAAGAAGAAGTTCCTAAATACGGTAAAAAAGTGTTAGTAGTATATGGTGGGGGCAGCATTAAAAAGAATGGCCTTTACGATCAAATCACAGGTCTGCTGAAAGAAATTGATGCAGAAGTATTTGAACTGTCAGGTGTTGAACCGAACCCTAGACTGACAACAGCTGAAAAAGGTATTGAAATTGCGAAGAAAGAAAACATCGACTTTATCCTTGCTGTTGGCGGAGGTAGTGTCATTGATTGCACAAAACTAATCGCAGCCGGTGCTAAATACGACGGCGCTGCATGGGATCTAGTAACGAAAAAAGCATTTGCAAGCGAAGCACTTCCATTCGGTACAGTACTGACACTTGCAGCGACAGGTTCTGAAATGAATGCAGGGTCTGTTATCACAAATGAAGAAACGCAGGAAAAGTACGGATGGGGAAGCCCTGCAACATTCCCTCAGTTCTCAATTCTTGACCCGCAAAATACATTTACAGTGCCCAAGGATCAGACAATCTACGGCATGGTAGATATGATGAGTCACTTATTTGAGCAATACTACCACAACGTATCAAATACACCTGTACAGGACCGCTTAATTGAAAGTGTTCTTCGTACAGTCATTGAAACAGCACCTAAGCTTGTCAATGACCTTGAAAACTACGAGCTGCGCGAAACGATTCTTTACAGCGGAACGCTCGCATTGAACGGAATGCTTCAAATGGGTTACAGAGGAGACTGGGCATCACACAATATCGAGCACGCTGTATCAGCTGTTTATGATATACCGCATGCCGGTGGTCTTGCAATCCTGTTCCCGAACTGGATGAAGCACAACCTTGAAGTTAATGAAGCACGCTTTGCACAAATGGCAGTCCGCGTATTTGATGTAGACCCTGAAGGCAAATCTGACCGCGAAATCGGTGAAGAAGGCATTCAGCGCCTGCGCGAATTCTGGAACGAAATCGGCGCACCGTCAACACTTGCTGACTACGACATCAACGACGAGAAAATCGATCTGATGGCAGATAAGGCAATGATCAACGGTGAGTTCGGTAACTTTAAGAAGTTAAGTAAAGATGATGTAGTGAAGATTTTGACTGCATCACTGTAAATTATAATGATATATTTAATAAAGGGGATGGGACGAAATTTGTTTCATCCCCTTTACTCGTTTCGCTGCGCTTCAGGCGGACGCTTTCCCCGGGAACGGCGGTGAGCCTCCTCAGGCTTCGCCTTGCGGGGTCTCACCTGTCCGTTTTATCCCGGTGGAGTCGCCGCCTTACGCTCCGCTGCACTTATATATAGAACAAAATATTGTTAAATTTATCGAATAGGCGTGTCAATATGCCATCCTTTTTTAATTTTGATGAATATCATATTGTTTTAAAATGCATGTTACTCGCTTCTTATAAATATAAACTCAGGTTGATTGGAGCGGAAGGCGGGGACTCCGGGGCGATAAAGCGGGATAGCCGAGACCCCGGAAGACGAAGTCTGAGGAGGCTTGGCGCCCGCCGCCCGGAAAGCCTCCGCCTGAAGCGGAAATCAGCCGTTCTGCTTTCACGTTCCAAATTTTAAAAGTAAAAATAACTTTTTTCTAAATGAATCCGTTTACAATCAGGACCTTTCTTGATTCTCTAATAGACATCATATAAAGTGAAGAAAGAGAAAACTAAGGAGGATAAAACGATATGACATCAATTCGTTTTGATTATTCAAATGCACTTGAATTTTTTGGTGAACATGAACTGACGTACCTTCAGGGTGCAGTAAAACAGGCTCATGATGCACTTCACGAAGGAACAGGTGCAGGA
This sequence comes from Jeotgalibacillus malaysiensis, assembly GCA_000818095.1. NCBI lineage: Bacteria > Bacillati > Bacillota > Bacilli > Caryophanales > Caryophanaceae > Jeotgalibacillus > Jeotgalibacillus malaysiensis. The sequence goes on along the minus strand of CP009416.1, from coordinate 2,384,978 downwards.
AGCGACTTTTTAGGATGGGTAGATCTTCCGGTTAACTACGACAAAGAAGAATTCTCACGTATTCAGCAGTCAGCAGAGAAGATCCGTAAAGATTCTGACGTGTTATTAGTCATCGGAATCGGCGGCTCATACCTTGGCGCCCGTGCTGCGCTTGAAATGCTGAACCACAGCTTTTACAACGCACTATCTAAAGATCAGAGAAAATCACCACAGGTTTTATTCGTTGGAAACAACATCAGCTCTACATACATGAGAGACCTGATGGACCTGCTTGAAGGAAAAGATTTCTCAATCAACGTCATTTCAAAGTCAGGTACAACAACTGAACCTGCAATTGCTTTCCGTATCTTCAGAAAGATGCTTGAAGAAAAGTATGGTAAAGAAGAAGCGAAATCACGCATTTATGCAACAACTGATAAAGAAAAAGGTGCCCTAAAGACACTTGCATCTGAAGAAGGCTTTGAAACATTCGTTGTACCTGATGATGTTGGCGGCCGTTACTCTGTGCTTACAGCAGTAGGGTTACTGCCAATCGCAGCAGCAGGTATTGATATTGAAGCGATGATGAAGGGTGCTGCTGATGCACGTGAAGCATACAGTTCTTCTGACCTTTCTGAAAATGAAGCATATCAGTATGCAGCAATTCGTAACGTCCTTTACAACAAAGGAAAAACTGTTGAAATGCTCATCAACTACGAGCCGGGACTTCAGTACTTCAACGAGTGGTGGAAGCAGCTGTTTGGTGAAAGTGAAGGAAAAGATCTGAAAGGTATTTTCCCTGCATCAGCAAACTTCTCTACAGATCTTCACTCACTTGGACAATATGTCCAGGAAGGTCGCCGCGATATCTTTGAAACAGTTGTGAAGGTGAAAAATGCCCGTCACGAACTGACAATCGAAGAAGCAGAAAGCGATCTTGACGGTCTGAACTACCTGGCTGGAGAAACAGTAGACTTTGTTAATAATAAAGCATTTGAAGGCACACTGCTTGCACACACTGATGGTGGTGTACCGAACCTGATTCTTGAGATTCCTGCAATGGACGCTTACACATTCGGTTATATGGTGTATTTCTTCGAGAAGGCATGCGCAGTAAGCGGCTACCTTCTTGGTGTAAATCCATTTGACCAGCCTGGTGTTGAAGCATACAAAGTAAATATGTTTGCTTTACTTGGAAAGCCAGGCTTTGAAGAGAAAAAAGCTGAGCTTGAAAAACGTCTGAAGTAATATTAAAAGGCTGCCTGTCATAGGCGGCCTTTTTGTATACAAAGTCATAAGTGTGGACAACCTACGCTAAAGGAGTGTGGGAGATGTATACATTTCAATCATCTATAGAAGGAAAAGAATTTCCGCTTGTCCTGCTTGAGGATCGTCTGAAAAAAGAGGGTTATGTCATAGGGGGCGGCTGGGAATATAACCATGGCTACTTTGACCTACTGCTCAGTCAGCAGGGGGAGTACCTGTATCTCAGGCTTCCATTTGAAGCTGAAGGGGGAGAACTCGACAAGGATGACAGCACGGTAAGAATGCTGCAGCCATTTTTATTATGTCACCAGTACGATCCTGACCGCGATCAGGATACTTCCTCAGGTGCAATGTCAGCTGCTTTCAAACAGTTCCAATCCCCTGAAGACAAGGATGCGGAGCTTTCCTCTGAGCAAATTGATCAGAGACAGGCTGCGTTTGATAGAGCGGAGCGACTTCTCAGTTAGTACGGTGCTTACTGAGAAGTGCTTCACCAATTACCTGTTTTGTCAGGATAATCGCATCAGCCCCGGCTGAGATCGCCTGTTCTTTTAACTGAGTCGAGATCAGTTCCGCTACACAGTAGATGGACGGATTCATCTGTTTTGCTGTCAGGATCGTCAGTACTGTATGAGTATCCGCTGTTTCTTCATCCAAATGCTGATCAGCAGTAATAATTAATTCCTTAGCTGTTTCCACACATGCCCTGTGCAGCACAGCCGACTGATACGCAACACCCTTAATAAAATCAATTTGCTTCTTCTCGTAAAGCGGGTGCGTTACCAGTGTATCGTCAATCATAATCGCGTCATCCTCAATACGGGAAAGAATATACCCTGACCGCGCGTCCCTCCAACAATAATGACATGATCTGTCTTTGAGTAGGTGGCAGCGCCTTCTCTAAAAGACTGGTGTGTCTGAAGGACAAATGCAGCGAACATAAGAAAGTAGCTTGAAAGCAGACCGGCACCGATAACGAGCAACCCTGCTGATAAAAGCCTCCCCTCAGTCGTCACAGGTACAAGATCGCCATAACCAAGTGTTGATATAGTAACGAGTGCCCACCACCAGCCATCACCTATCGTCTTAAACGTTGACGGCTCTATCAGGAAGGCCAGTATACCTCCTATAAAAATTAGTGCTACAACAGCTGAAGCTAAAAACATCCATTTGGGCAGCCTGCTTAAAGACTGGAGCATTTGCCATCACCTCATATTCATTATTGCCATCCGGATAGAAAAATTATACTGACATCTATTGCGTGAATGTTATTTAGCGGTATAATAGTTTTTGCGCGGGGCTATAGTTCAGTGGGAGAATGCTTCACTGGCAGTGAAGAGGTCAGGGGTTCGAATCCCCTTAGCTCCATTAATAAAACCCTTGAGGCTTAAAATAGCTTCAAGGATTTTTCTATTTTACCTGGATTCAATCTCCACGCCTTCAACACTGTCCATTAAAGATAATAAGCTGTATAAATCCGTTACGCTTTGTTTTATCGGAATGGAAGCAGTTAGCTCCACCATATGAAGCTTTTCTTTTGTATCCTTCAATCTCATCTGTTCAATCACTACACCTTCATCCTTGAGATCTTCAAGCAATTTTTTGCCTGTGGCAGGAGTAGTGAGTATAACTTTAATATAGATCTCTTTTTGTCTGAAGTGAGAAGGACCTGTCCATTTTAAGATGAATGGCAGCAGTTCCACACTGACAATGATTAAAATAACCCCCATTGTCGCCTCGATATAAAAACCTGCACCAACAGCAATCCCCACACCGGCTGCGCCCCAGATAATTGCTGCGGTTGTCAGTCCGGATATGGTATCATTTCCTCTGTGCAAAATCACACCGGCGCCAAGAAAGCCAATGCCGGAAACAATCTGAGCTGCAAGCCGCAGTGGGTCCATCGTGATATTCACTTCATTATCCCCACTAAATGAATAAGCAGATTCAATCGATACGATTGTTAACAAACAGCTTGCAATTGATATAACTAAGCTGGTTTTCAAACCGACCGGCTTCTTTTTTAATTCACGTTCGATCCCGATTACCAGACCTAAAACTGCGGTGATACCCAATTTAATTAACAGTTCTTCATTAATCATTTAGCGCACCCCCTTGAAATAATTAACTTGATCGATCAAAGTAAAGATATGGCAGTGCTTAATTTTATTATACAGCGGCAGAGGAGATTAAACTATGCAATTCGGAGAGAAGCTGGCACCACTTGCAATCGTTGTAGGCGTTATTACCGTTTCATTTTCAGCAATACTCGTTAAGCTCTCATCAGGTGAACCGGGCGTTATTGCTTTTTATAGAATGTTCTTCAGTGCACTCATTTTATTACCATTCTTTATGAAGGGTCATTTAAAAGAAGTAAAACTGTTAAAGAAAAAGGACTGGCTGATCACATTTGCAGCTGGCACACTTTTAGCATTTCATTTCATATTATGGTTTGAATCATTACAGTATACTTCTGTTGCAAGCTCAACAGTCCTTGTTACAATGCAGCCACTATTTGCATTTGCAGGAGCATATTTCTTATTTAACGAGAAGATTTCCGCCAAAGCCATTATTTCAGCAGTTGCCGCTATTTCGGGAAGTGTGCTGATCGGTATTGGAGATCTGCAAGTGAGCGGAATGGCCTTATTCGGTGATGTACTCGCACTGATCTCCTGTGCATTCGTTACAGGATACCTGTTATTTGGACAAAGCGTGCGCAAACATTTACCACTGACTACATACACATTTATCGTATACTCAATCAGTGCAGTCGTTTTATTTTTATATGTATTGATAAAGGGGGAATCTCTCGGACCATTTGAAACGAATGACTGGCTTATTTTCTTAGGTCTCGCGATTCTGCCAACTTTATTTGGACATTCACTCTTTAACTGGGCGATTAAATGGGTAAGTACGACAGTCATCTCTATGGCTATTCTTTTTGAACCGGTTGGAGCTGCGATCTTTGCTTACTTTATCCTCGATGAAGCCGTTGGTTCAGCACAATTGACAGGAGGGATGATTATCCTCTTAAGCTTAGGATTTTTCGTACTTACGATTAAAAGAATAAAAGTTTCTTAAACAAAATCAAAAGTTTTTTAAAAAGGTATTGCGCGATATTAAATGCCGTGATATATTATTACCTGTCCTTAAGAGACGCGAGAGCAAAACGCGAAACACAGAGAATTGAATTTCTTGAAAAAAGTGTTGACTCGATAAGGGAAAAGAGATATGATGATTAAGTCGCTCGAGTGAGAAATTATATAGAGCGAATGAGAGAATTGAACCTTGAAAACTAAACAACCAAACGTCAACGTTTTAAGATTTTTAGTCTTTTTCGAAACAAAAAGACATGAGCTTTTCAAACACTTTACGGAGAGTTTGATCCTGGCTCAGGACGAACGCTGGCGGCGTGCCTAATACATGCAAGTCGAGCGAACAGATGAGGAGCTTGCTCCTCTGACGTTAGCGGCGGACGGGTGAGTAACACGTGGGCAACCTGCCCTGCAGATTGGGATAACTCCGGGAAACCGGGGCTAATACCGAATAATAAAAAGAATCTCCTGATTCTTTTTTGAAAGGCGGCTTTTAGCTGTCACTGCAGGATGGGCCCGCGGCGCATTAGCTAGTTGGTGAGGTAACGGCTCACCAAGGCAACGATGCGTAGCCGACCTGAGAGGGTGATCGGCCACACTGGGACTGAGACACGGCCCAGACTCCTACGGGAGGCAGCAGTAGGGAATCTTCCGCAATGGACGAAAGTCTGACGGAGCAACGCCGCGTGAGTGAAGAAGGTTTTCGGATCGTAAAGCTCTGTTGTCAGGGAAGAACAAGTACCATAGTAACTGATGGTACCTTGACGGTACCTGACCAGAAAGCCACGGCTAACTACGTGCCAGCAGCCGCGGTAATACGTAGGTGGCAAGCGTTGTCCGGAATTATTGGGCGTAAAGCGCGCGCAGGTGGTTCCAAAAGTCTGATGTGAAAGCCCCCGGCTCAACCGGGGAGGGTCATTGGAAACTGGGGAACTTGAGTGCAGGAGAGGAAAGTGGAATTCCACGTGTAGCGGTGAAATGCGTAGATATGTGGAGGAACACCAGTGGCGAAGGCGACTTTCTGGCCTGTAACTGACACTGAGGCGCGAAAGCGTGGGGAGCAAACAGGATTAGATACCCTGGTAGTCCACGCCGTAAACGATGAGTGCTAAGTGTTGGGGGGTTTCCGCCCCTCAGTGCTGCAGCTAACGCATTAAGCACTCCGCCTGGGGAGTACGGCCGCAAGGCTGAAACTCAAAGGAATTGACGGGGGCCCGCACAAGCGGTGGAGCATGTGGTTTAATTCGAAGCAACGCGAAGAACCTTACCAGGTCTTGACATCCCGGTGACCGCACTGGAGACAGTGTTTTCCCTTCGGGGACAACGGTGACAGGTGGTGCATGGTTGTCGTCAGCTCGTGTCGTGAGATGTTGGGTTAAGTCCCGCAACGAGCGCAACCCTTGATCTTAGTTGCCAGCATTCAGTTGGGCACTCTAAGGTGACTGCCGGTGACAAACCGGAGGAAGGTGGGGATGACGTCAAATCATCATGCCCCTTATGACCTGGGCTACACACGTGCTACAATGGACGATACAAAGGGCTGCGAGACCGCGAGGTTTAGCCAATCCCATAAAATCGTTCTCAGTTCGGATTGTAGGCTGCAACTCGCCTACATGAAGCTGGAATCGCTAGTAATCGCGGATCAGCATGCCGCGGTGAATACGTTCCCGGGCCTTGTACACACCGCCCGTCACACCACGAGAGTTTGTAACACCCGAAGTCGGTGAGGTAACCTTTTGGAGCCAGCCGCCTAAGGTGGGACAGATGATTGGGGTGAAGTCGTAACAAGGTAGCCGTATCGGAAGGTGCGGCTGGATCACCTCCTTTCTAAGGATATTGTGACTGACTCTTCGGGTCAGCTCGCAAACACAGGTTGACCGTTTGGTTGTTTAGTTTTGAAGGTTTAACCTTCAAAACACTGATTTTCTTCTAATCTCTTCTATAATAAAAGTGATTGAGAAGAAAACAGCTCGTTCCTTGAAAACTGGATAACGACATCAAAGTAAGAAAGATAACCGAGAATCGCCATCTTAGGGTTTTCTAATGAAAACTTTTTAAGAAAGACCTTTTTAACTAGGTTAAGTTAATAAGGGCGCACGGTGGATGCCTTGGCACTAGGAGCCGATGAAGGACGGTACGAACACCGATATGCTTCGGGGAGCTGTAAGTAAGCTGTGATCCGGAGATTTCCGAATGGGGGAACCCCTTATCCGTAATGGGATATGATCTTCCGCTGAATACATAGGCGGTTGAAGGCAGACCCAGGGAACTGAAACATCTAAGTACCTGGAGGAAGAGAAAGCAAATGCGATTCCCTGAGTAGCGGCGAGCGAAACGGGAACAGCCCAAACCGAAAGGCTTGCCTTTCGGGGTTGTAGGACACTCTATACGGAGTTACAAAAGAAGCGGTTAGACGAAGCGGTCTGGAAAGGCCCATCACAGAAGGTAACAATCCTGTAGTCGAAAGCTGTTTCTCTCCAGAGTGGATCCTGAGTACGGCGGAACACGTGAAATTCCGTCGGAATCCGGGAGGACCATCTCCCAAGGCTAAATACTCCCTAGTGACCGATAGTGAACCAGTACCGTGAGGGAAAGGTGAAAAGCACCCCGGAAGGGGAGTGAAATAGATCCTGAAACCGTGTGCCTACAAGTAGTCAGAGCCCGTTAACGGGTGATGGCGTGCCTTTTGTAGAATGAACCGGCGAGTTACGATTTGATGCAAGGTTAAGCGAAAGCGGAGCCGCAGCGAAAGCGAGTCTGAATAGGGCGAATGAGTATCAGGTTGTAGACCCGAAACCAGGTGATCTACCCATGTCCAGGGTGAAGATGAGGTAACACTCATTGGAGGCCCGAACCCACGCACGTTGAAAAGTGCGGGGATGAGGTGTGGGTAGCGGAGAAATTCCAATCGAACCTGGAGATAGCTGGTTCTCTCCGAAATAGCTTTAGGGCTAGCCTCATGTAGTAAGAGTCTTGGAGGTAGAGCACTGTTTGGACTAGGGGCCCCCAACGGGTTACCGAATTCAGACAAACTCCGAATGCCAAAGACTTATCCATGGGAGTCAGACTGCGAGTGATAAGATCCGTAGTCGAAAGGGAAACAGCCCAGACCACCAGCTAAGGTCCCCAAGTAATCGTTAAGTGGAAAAGGATGTGGGGTTGCTTAGACAACCAGGATGTTGGCTTAGAAGCAGCCACCATTTAAAGAGTGCGTAATAGCTCACTGGTCGAGTGACCCTGCGCCGAAAATGTACCGGGGCTAAACGATTCACCGAAGCTGTGGATGAATCTCTTAGAGATTCGTGGTAGGAGAGCGTTCTAAACGCTGTGAAGTCAGACCGGAAGGACTGGTGGAGCATTTAGAAGTGAGAATGCCGGTATGAGTAGCGAAAGAAGAGTGAGAATCTCTTCCACCGAATGCCTAAGGTTTCCTGAGGAAGGCTCGTCCGCTCAGGGTTAGTCGGGACCTAAGCCGAGGCCGATAGGCGTAGGCGATGGACAACAGGTTGATATTCCTGTACCACCAACACATCGTTTGAGTAATGGGGGGGACGCAGGAGGATAGGAGAGCACGCCGTTGGTTGCGCGTGTTTAAGCAGTTAGGCAGGAAATGAGGTAAATCCCGTTTCCGCGTAAGCTGAGCTGTGATGACGAGGGAAAATAGTACCGAAGTCTTTGATTCCACACTGCCAAGAAAAGCCTCTAGCGAGATGCAAGGTGCCCGTACCGCAAACCGACACAGGTAGGCGAGGAGAGAATCCTAAGGTGAGCGAGTGAACTCTCGTTAAGGAACTCGGCAAAATGACCCCGTAACTTCGGGAGAAGGGGTGCTCTATTAGGGTGCAAGCCCGAGAGAGCCGCAGTGAATAGGCCCAGGCGACTGTTTAGCAAAAACACAGGTCTCTGCGAAACCGTAAGGTGAAGTATAGGGGCTGACACCTGCCCGGTGCTGGAAGGTTAAGAGGAGTGCTTAGCGCAAGCGAAGGTGCGAATTGAAGCCCCAGTAAACGGCGGCCGTAACTATAACGGTCCTAAGGTAGCGAAATTCCTTGTCGGGTAAGTTCCGACCCGCACGAAAGGTGCAACGATCTGGGCACTGTCTCAACGAGAGACTCGGTGAAATTATAGTACCTGTGAAGATGCAGGTTACCCGCGACAGGACGGAAAGACCCCGTGGAGCTTTACTGCAGCCTGATATTGAATTTTGGCACAGCTTGTACAGGATAGGTAGGAGCCTTAGAAACCGGAGCGCCAGCTTCGGTGGAGGCATTGGTGGGATACTACCCCCGCTGTGTTGAACTTCTAACCCGCACCCCTGATCGGGGTGGGAGACAGTGTCAGGCAGGCAGTTTGACTGGGGCGGTCGCCTCCTAAAGAGTAACGGAGGCGCCCAAAGGTTCCCTCAGAATGGTTGGAAATCATTCGAAGAGTGTAAAGGCATAAGGGAGCTTGACTGCGAGACCTACAAGTCGAGCAGGGTCGAAAGACGGGCTTAGTGATCCGGTGGTTCCGCATGGAAGGGCCATCGCTCAACGGATAAAAGCTACCCCGGGGATAACAGGCTTATCTCCCCCAAGAGTCCACATCGACGGGGAGGTTTGGCACCTCGATGTCGGCTCATCGCATCCTGGGGCTGTAGTCGGTCCCAAGGGTTGGGCTGTTCGCCCATTAAAGCGGTACGCGAGCTGGGTTCAGAACGTCGTGAGACAGTTCGGTCCCTATCCGTCGTGGGCGCAGGAAATTTGAGAGGAGCTGTCCTTAGTACGAGAGGACCGGGATGGACGCACCGCTGGTGTACCAGTTGTCATGCCAATGGCATCGCTGGGTAGCTATGTGCGGACGGGATAAGTGCTGAAAGCATCTAAGCATGAAGCCCCCCTCAAGATGAGATTTCCCACACGCAAGTGGTAAGATCCCTGAAAGATGATCAGGTAGATAGGTTCGAGGTGGAAGCATGGTGACATGTGCAGCTGACGAATACTAATCGATCGAGGACTTAACCAATATAAGAAAGTGGAAGCGACTGATCAGCTTTGAGAGCTGGTGGAAGCCTGAATGGGTGAGACGTTAGTCTCATACAGACAGGGTGAAGCAGCCGAAAAGCTAGGAGCTGAAACTGGACTAGGTTGATTCTCGGAATCCCTTACTTTGATGAACGTATCCAGTTTTGAAGGTGCGAGCCTTTAATCGTCTAGTGATGATAGCGAAGAGGTCACACCCGTTCCCATGCCGAACACGGAAGTTAAGCTCTTCAGCGCCGATGGTAGTTGGGGGTTTCCCCCTGTGAGAGTAGGACGTCGCTAGGCGGTATTACATAATACCGTGGAGAATTAGCTCAGCTGGGAGAGCATCTGCCTTACAAGCAGAGGGTCGGCGGTTCGAGCCCGTCATTCTCCACCATTATGCCGGTGTAGCTCAACTGGTAGAGCAACTGACTTGTAATCAGTAGGTTGGGGGTTCAAGTCCTCTTGCCGGCACCAGTTTTCTCGAGCCATTAGCTCAGTTGGTAGAGCATCTGACTTTTAATCAGAGGGTCGAAGGTTCGAGTCCTTCATGGCTCACCATTATTTTATGCGGGTGTGGTGGAATTGGCAGACACGCTAGACTTAGGATCTAGTGCCGCAAGGCGTGGGGGTTCAAGTCCCTCCACCCGCACCATCTTAATATTTACCATGCGGGAGTAGTTCAGTGGTAGAACACCACCTTGCCAAGGTGGGGGTCGCGAGTTCGAATCTCGTCTTCCGCTTACTCTATTCAGCGCCCGTAGCTCAATTGGATAGAGCGTTTGACTACGGATCAAAAGGTTAGGGGTTCGACTCCTCTCGGGCGCGCCATAAGCATACATAGAACAACACATAATTGACGGGGAGTAGCTCAGCTTGGTAGAGCACTTGGTTTGGGACCAAGGGGTCGCAGGTTCAAATCCTGTCTTCCCGACCATCTTTTATAATCAATATGGGGCCTTAGCTCAGCTGGGAGAGCGCCTGCCTTGCACGCAGGAGGTCAGCGGTTCGATCCCGCTAGGCTCCACCATATGTTTTTATGTAGTCACTTTATTTATTGGGCGGCGTAGCTCAGCTGGCTAGAGCGTACGGTTCATACCCGTGAGGTCGGGGGTTCGATCCCCTCTGCCGCCACCAATATAATAAAGGACCTTTAGCTCAGCTGGTTAGAGCAGACGGCTCATAACCGTCCGGTCGCAGGTTCGAGTCCTGCAAGGTCCACCATAGTCTTATTCACACGGAGGTATACCCAAGTCCGGCTGAAGGGATCGGTCTTGAAAACCGACAGGGGTGTAACAGCCCGCGGGGGTTCGAATCCCTCTACCTCCTCCATTTTTTATAACTAAATATCGTCGCGGGGTGGAGCAGTTCGGTAGCTCGTCGGGCTCATAACCCGAAGGTCGCAGGTTCAAATCCTGCCCCCGCAATTAGTATGGTCCCGTGGTGTAGCGGTTAACATGCCTGCCTGTCACGCAGGAGATCGCCGGTTCGATCCCGGTCGGGACCGCCATTTTAAGGCTTTGTAGCTCAGTTGGTAGAGCAATGGACTGAAAATCCATGTGTCGGCGGTTCGATTCCGTCCAAAGCCATCTTTGTTGTTTCATGGCGATTGTGGCGAAGTGGTTAACGCACCGGATTGTGGTTCCGGCATTCGTGGGTTCGATTCCCATCAGTCGCCCCATAAAGAGTATGCGGGTGTAGTTTAGTGGTAAAACCTCAGCCTTCCAAGCTGATGTCGTGAGTTCGATTCTCATCACCCGCTCCATTTATATTTGGGCCTATAGCTCAGCTGGTTAGAGCGCACGCCTGATAAGCGTGAGGTCGGTGGTTCGAGTCCACTTAGGCCCACCATATTTGTTCCACAGTAGCTCAGTGGTAGAGCAATCGGCTGTTAACCGATCGGTCGTAGGTTCGAGTCCTACCTGTGGAGCCATTTTTACGGGGAAGTACTCAAGTGGCTGAAGAGGCGCCCCTGCTAAGGGTGTAGGTCGCGTAAGCGGCGCGAGGGTTCAAATCCCTCCTTCTCCGCCAGCAAATAGGCCCGTTGGTCAAGTGGTTAAGACACCGCCCTTTCACGGCGGTAACACGGGTTCGAATCCCGTACGGGTCATAAAAAAACAGTGTAGAAATCATCATGATTTCTACACTGTTTTTTTATGTTTCTTTATCAAATTTAAAATAATGCTTAAGATAATCCACTAAACCAGTAGCTACAAATCAACTCAAATCTAATAACACCGAATCAATTTACATCGTAAGAAACATTATTCTGTATTACCTGATATTTGACCAAAAGCAACTTTCAATTTATGATAAAACATTCTTAACATATTGTAATCCTTAATCCTGATTCAATTGAACTCCATAATACAGCTGATTGTTAATCTCACTACCGTAATCTAAAGTCAGATCTGATTCATACGCTACATTCAACGTATTTACTATCGAAGTCACACTGAAATCCTTCAAGTACTCAGCTGAATTATCCTGACCTGCAACGCTGGCATTTAAATAGAAAAATAGCATATTATGCTGCTCATCTTTAAATACATGTACACCGTTTATACCGTTCATGCTGTTAAAGAGGGTTTGGACTTCATAAGTAAGTTCATCTATTGTTTTTTCGGTACCAGTTAAATGATTCTGATGCTGACAGGCTAACAGCAACCCGGCACTGATTAACAGTAATACCAGCTAGGCTTCACCTCTATTTCCTCCTGGTCCGCAATTACTGACAGATTCAACTTCGACGAAAGACTGACATTTCCTTTTAATTAAAATCTTTCATGACTCATAAAAAAATCCCCTCTCATTTAAGAAAGGGGAAGTCATCATTCCTTATTCATCATCCGGCAGGATCTTACGGTGCTTGCCGTCCATTTCATTCGCTACATCTTCATCTTCGTAATCTTCCTCATAAAGATCATCATAGCTTTCCTCGCCATTCGCCATATCTGAAGGTGTTTCAGATGTACCGTATCTTGCAGCTTCATCAAAGCTGTTTTCATAGTCCCTTACTTCTTCATCCTCACCACGGTAAGGGTGGTCAGAAGATGGACTGATAACTGACTCTTCGCTTGGGCGCTGGTTCTGGTTATTGTATTCATCTGCATGCTCAACGCATGTCAGGGCTGTCGGCATTGCTTCTAGGCGTTCGAACGGGATATCCTCACCACCAACAGCACAGACGCCGTAAGTTCCTTCTTCCATTGCCTGTAGTGCTTCATTAATATCATCGAGCTCTTTTTGCGTGTGTTCTTCTAAAGCCAGGTCTTTTTCGCGTTCGAAAAGGTCCGTGGCATTATCAGCGGGGTGGTTATCGTAGTTTGATAACTCTGTGCTTTCGTAGTCCTCAGATTTTTCATTTTGCTCGATGATCTGCTTTTTGCGTGTATATAATTCTTCCTTTAGTGTATGTTGCTGCTCTTTTGTAATCATTTAGATTCATCCTTCCTTCTAATCTGCTGCATATTACAGTTTATCCTTTTGACAGGAATTAAAACCTTTGCGCGCGTTTCATACGGGTAAAATAAAAACCCCGCCTGAGTTGGACGGGGTAGAAGCTTATGAGAAATAACCGATTAATAAGCCGATTGATAATAGGAATCCGAATATTGTGTTTGTCTGGGCGGTTGCTTTCATTGCAGGCATCATTTGCATCGGTTTTGTTTTACCGATAAAACCTTTCGTTGCTTTAACTGCTTTCGGGATACTCAGGAAGCTGATGAGCATCCATGGTGTTACAGCACCCGTAATGACCAGAATAACAACAAATCCATAGGCAGTTACAAACAATGAAGCAAGGAAATAGATCGCGTATTTACGGCCAAGCAGGATTGCGATTGTCTTTCTTCCGTTCTCTTTATCACCATCGAGATCCCGAATGTTATTAGCAAGCAGGATTGCCCCGACCAGTATTGAAACTGGGATAGATACAAACATAGCGATTGTGTTAATCATACCTGTCTGGATGTAAAACGAGATCAGGATAATGACAAATCCCATAAAGAAACCTGCTGCAAGCTCTCCAAACGGTGTATAAGCGATTGGAACAGGTCCCCCTGTATAAAAGTAAGCTGCTGCCATACAGACGAGGCCGATCACTGCGATCCACCATGAGCTGTTGATACAAATGTAAATACCAAGCAGCAGTGCGATGCCGAATAATGTGTAAGCAAGATTAATGACAGTTTTTGGCTTAACGCCGTTTCTTACAATGGCTCCACCGATTCCGACTGAATTTTCGTTATCCAGGCCGCGCACGTAGTCAAAGTATTCATTGATCATATTGGCTGCTGCCTGAATGAGGATACTGGCTGTTAACATTGCCAGGAACAGAAGCCAGTCCATTTCTGCATAGTTTAAAGCGAGTACTGTACCAAGTAATACGGGTACAAATGCTGCGGTCAGTGTGTGTGGGCGTGTCAGCTGCCACCAGATTCTCCACCCCTGATCGCGTTCAGGTCTTTCACTCATATCATTCTCTCCCAACATGTCTATTAAAGTTCGCATCAGCGAATTGTGACAAAATACCTTATTCTATTATATCGTTTTTAAGGTGTTAAAAAAAGAAACAGATTGTTTAGAAAAGCCTGTAAAATCTTCAAGTGTAAACCGTTACAAAAAAAGCATTCGTAAATGACGATTCGTTGACAGTGCTGTCAAAAGAAGTGTATCTTAAAGAGAGCAAACCATGGACAAATGTGCGTTTTTTTGGAGGGAAGCACAGTGAGAATCCTACATCAATCACAAGGATTTACAACGTTTGAACAGGCGTATGAAATGGCGGAAAAGTCGAATCAGCCTGTCTTATATAGTAAAACAATGGAAGTCGAATCAATAGACCCTCTTCAGTTTTATGAAGCGGGTTATTCTATCTTTAATGGCAGCCGGTCTTTCTGGCAGGACCCGAAGTCTGAGCTTGTTTTTGCCGGCGCCGGCTCTGCTAAAACCTTTTATATAAAGGAAGAAGAGCGCTTTGATTCACTGAGTGTTCAATGGAAATCCTACCTGAAAAATGCCGTGATCGAAAAGGGCAAAGCATGGACAGGTCCGGTTATCTTAGGCGGCTTTTCGTTTGATCCGAAGAAAAAGAAAAGTGTGGAATGGTCTGCTTTTGAGCAGGGGTATTTCCAGCTGCCTGCATTTATGCTGACTGTAGACCAGTATGGCAAAACCTTTTTAACTATGAATGTTGAATGTAAAAAAGGGGATCATGCGGTACAGGTATGGAATCAGATGCAAAAGCAGAAGACTGCTTTGCTGAATAAGTCTGTCAGCAGTCTGAAGGATGTAAATGTTTTAGCAATAAAAGAATTTGATCCTGAAGAATGGAAATCTTCACTGACATCAGTAGTGGGACAGATCAGCCGCGGTGAAGTTGAAAAGGTCGTACTTGCGAGAAAAGTAAAGGTGACTTTTGACGATCAGAAGCGTTCTGATTCAGTTCTTGAAAAGCTGAGAGATGATCAAAGTGAGAGTTTCATATTTTCTTTTGAGTCTGGAGACAGCTGTTTTATAGGAGCAACACCTGAGCGCCTGATTAAGAAACATCAGCAGCAGGTACTCTCTACGTGCCTTGCAGGGTCTATTGCACGCGGAAAAACAGTTGAAGAAGATCAGCAATTCGGGAATGAACTGCTGAACGATGAGAAGAACTTAGGAGAGCATGAAATTGTTGTGCGGATGATTTCTAAAAGTCTTGAGGATTTGTGCAGCGAATTAACAGTGCCTGATCAACCGGTCCTTATGAAGATGAGAGATATTCAGCATTTGTACACTCCTGTTGAAGGGATGACAGCACGCTCATCGATTCTTGAGTTTGTAAAAGAGCTTCATCCCACACCTGCACTTGGGGGGACACCTACGAGTGAAGCGATGCAGATAATTCGCGAAGAAGAGGAGATGGACCGCGGATTTTATGCGGCACCGGTCGGCTGGCTGAACGCAGAAGGTGACGGGGAATTTGCGGTTGCGATCCGTTCCGGACTGCTCTCCGGTAAGCATGCGTATCTTTATGCGGGCTGCGGAGTTGTAAAGGATTCTGATGCTGAGGGTGAGTATCAGGAAACGCTGATTAAACTGCGTCCGATGGTAAGAGCTGTAGGAGGAACGATTTCATGAGTCATAAGGAAAATTTAACACTTTACGTATCATCTTTTATAGAACAGTTATATCAAAGCGGCGTCAAAAGAGCTGTGATCAGTCCTGGATCACGCTCTACGCCGCTTGCTTATTTACTGGAAAATCATCCGCAGATTCATACATATGTAAATGTGGATGAGCGCTCTGCTGCCTTTTATGCACTGGGAATGGCAAAAGCTTCTCAGGAACCGGTTGTGATTGTCTGCACATCAGGAACAGCTGCAGCGAACTATTACCCGGCGGTTGTAGAAGCACGTTATGCACGTGTACCGCTGATTGTCCTGACAGCTGACCGTCCTCACGAGCTTCGTGATAACGGTGCGCCTCAGGCAATCGATCAGATTAATCTGTACGGAAAGCATGCGAAGTGGTTTTATGATATGCCGCTTCCGGAATCTGATACGAATCTGCTTCAGTATACAGGAAGAATTGCAGCAAAAGCCGCAGCAAAAGCATCTGCTGCCCCGAAAGGACCCGTACATCTGAACTTCCCATTCAGAGAGCCGTTATCGCCGGACCTGTCTTTTAAACCGGATCAACAGCCTTTATCAGCTGTCTATCTGGCTGAAAAACAATTGAACAGCCAATACGTATCAGATCTTTCAGCGCAATTAAACAGATCAGAAAAGGGACTGATTATAGCAGGTCCTTCAGAAGATCAGCAATCTGCTGAAGCGTTAATCCATTTAGCTGAGGCTACAGGCTTTCCGGTGCTTGCGGATCCGTTGAGCGGTCTGCGCACGTTAATGACAGATCATCCGTCTGTGATCGAGTGCTATGATGCATTTTTAAGAGATAACGAAATTAAAAAGCGATTGCAGCCAGATTTGATTATCCGCTTTGGTGGCATGCCTGTATCTAAAGCGCTGACGCAATATGTAAAAGGGAGCGAGTGCGATCAGTGGCTCGTTGATGAGGGGGCAGATTGGCGTGATCCAACTTCATCTGCCACACACTATATTGAAGTGAATGACATTGTTTTTGCTGAACAGCTGACAAAAACAGTTGATGTGACAAGTGATCATTCGTGGCTTGATGAGTGGATAAAGCTGAATGAAACAGCAGCGCGTGAAATTCAAGCATATATTGAACGTGAATCAGATGAAGGAGCGGCTGTTGGAACTTTGCTGCAGGCTCTTCCTGAAGGTGCACACCTTTTGGTCGGTAACAGTATGCCGGTCCGCGATGTCGATACGTTTTGGGTTCGCGGTATGAAATCATTTCATGTATGGGCGAACCGGGGGGCAAATGGGATTGATGGTGTTGTCTCAACTGCACTTGGTATTGCAGAAGTTAAAAAAGAGCCTGTTTACCTGCTGATTGGTGACCTGTCTATGTTCCATGATTTAAATGGCCTGCTAGTGACCAAGCAATACGCGAGTGAGCTGCAGATAGTGGTGATGAATAACAACGGCGGGGGAATCTTTTCATTTCTTCCACAGGCAACTGAACTTGAGCATTTCGAAACACTGTTCGGTACACCGCCATCACTTGATTTTAAGCATGCGGCTGCGCTTTACAACCTTGATTACGACCGCTGTGAGACGAAAGCTGAATTTAGTGAGTCGCTTAGTTCCGGCTTGTCACGGATCAAAATGATGGAAGTCATCACAGATCGTGAAGAAAATACAGCATCACACCGTCGTTTATGGACAACAGTTGCAAAAGCAGTGCGGGGTGAGTAAATGAATGTAAACGGGGAATCCTACCACGTTGAGGTCGAAGGCAGCGGTACACCGGTTGTACTGCTGCATGGCTTTACAGGAAGTACAAAAAGCTGGTCGAGGATGATGCGGGCTTTTAAGCATGAGTTCCAGCTGATTGCCATTGATCTGCCAGGGCATGGTCAGACGAAGGTATCACAAAGTGAAAAATATGAGATGGAGCAGGCATGTAATGCTATTAAAAGCATTCTGGATCAGCTGAACATTAACAAGACTGCTGTAATTGGCTACTCAATGGGTGGCAGGACTGCGCTTGCTTTTGCACACCTCTATCCTGAGCGTGTCAGCTGTCTCATTCTTGAGAGTGCGTCACCTGGACTGAAAACAGCGGCTGAACGTGCTGCGAGACAGAAAAGTGACAAAGAGCTTGCTGCTTTTATCGAAAGTGAAGGGGTAGAGCGCTTTACTGACCGCTGGGAGCAGGTGCCGCTATTTGATTCACAGAAGCTTTTAAGTGCTGAAAAACGTCAGGAGATCCGCGCTGGCAGACTGAAAAATTCAGAGACTGGGCTTGCTTTAAGCCTGAGATATATGGGAACCGGCAGCCAGAAGTCCTACTGGGATCGACTTAAGACAATGACGATGCCCGTATTATTGTTAACAGGTGAATGGGACCGGAAGTTTATTAATATTGCTGATGAGATGATCAAGCTGCTTCCAAATGCCGTTCATCACAACATTTTGAGCACCGGGCATGCAATACAGGTGGAACAGCCGGAAAAATTTGATACAATGGTAAGGGAGTTTCTTAACGAAAACTCAACTACATAATAAGGAGGTTTCTTTCATGACTCGTGAATGGGTACAGGAACGAAACTATGAGGATATTTTATACGAAACGTATAATGGGATTGCAAAAATCTCGATTAACCGTCCGGAAGTGCGCAATGCTTTCCGTCCGAAAACAGTAATGGAACTAATCGATGCTTTTGCTTACGCACGTGACGATTCTAAAGTCGGCGTCATCGTACTTGCCGGTGTCGGCGATAAAGCATTCTGTTCTGGCGGAGACCAGAGCGTCCGCGGACATGGCGGATACGTTGGTGAGGATGAGATCCCACGTCTGAATGTACTTGACCTTCAGCGTCTGATCCGTGTAATTCCTAAGCCGGTTATTGCAATGGTTTCAGGCTATGCAATTGGTGGTGGACACGTGCTTCACGTAGTATGTGACCTGACAATCGCTGCTGATAATGCGATCTTCGGTCAGACTGGACCTAAAGTCGGTTCATTCGACGCAGGTTACGGTTCAGGCTACCTTGCACGTATTATCGGACACAAGAAAGCACGTGAGATCTGGTTCCTTTGCCGTCAGTATGACGCAAAAGAAGCGCTTGACATGGGCTTAGTGAACACAGTTGTGCCACTTGATCAGCTTGAAGATGAGACGGTTAAATGGTGTGAGGAAATGCTTGAGAAGAGCCCGACTGCACTGCGCTTTGTAAAAGCTGCAATGAATGCAGATACAGACGGTCTTGCAGGTCTTCAGCAGTTCGCAGGAGACGCAACACTTCTTTATTACACAACTGATGAAGCAAAAGAAGGCCGCGATGCCTTCAAAGAGAAGCGTAAGCCTGACTTTGGTCAGTTCCCTCGTTTCCCTTAAATCGATGAATCTGCCCTGTGAGCTCCGGCCTGCAGGGCGTTTTTTCTATTTCAGCTTTGTTAAAGCTGGCTGATGATTGCAGTGAGAATCATCAGCTGTGCAGAAACAACAATGACCTTTAACTAAACTTCAATTTTGTGAAAGGAGGATACATATGAAAAGCTGGCTAGAGAAGAGAGCTGCTTTATCGCCGGATCAGATCGGACTTTATGCAGGGAATAAAAATACCTGGACATTCCGTGAGATGAATGAAGAAGCGACGGAACTGGCTGAACTTATCGCACCGTATATTCAAAGCCGGGAACCAGTCGCACTGCTGATTACAAATCAGCCGCAATCTGTTTTTTTGATTCATGCACTCCAGAAGATCCGGGTTCCGGTGCTGATGCTGAATAACCGCCTTTCAACTAAAGAATGGGCCTATCAGCTGAAAGACAGTCGTGCACAGCTTGTGATTTTTGAAGATCAATTTGCAATAGAAGCGGATCGGGCTGTTTCGATTGATGTGCTCAGAAGCAGTAAGCAAAAGAACATAGAGGTATTTGAACAAGAAGATGTATGCTCAATTATGTATACGTCAGGTACGACAGGAAACCCTAAAGGCGTTATGCAAACCTACGACAATCATTTCGCAAGTGCAACCGGCTCAGCATTCAATATCGGTCACCAGCCGGATGATATATGGATGTGTGCTGTGCCGTTATTTCATATCAGCGGTTATTCGATTCTAATGAGAAGCGTGATTTACGGAATTGCTGTCAGACTGTATGAGAAGTTTGATGAGCGCCGGATCCATGCCGATCTCGTTAATGGAAATGGTTCAGTCATTTCGGTTGTCACGACGATGCTGCAGCGGCTGCTCGATGTAAAGAATGAACGTTATCATCCTTTTTTCAGATGCATGATTTTAGGGGGAGGACCTGCTCCTTTACATATGGTGGAGCGCTGTCATGATGAGCAGATACCTGTGTTTCAGTCTTATGGTATGACAGAGACGGCATCACAGTTCACGACGCTTTCGCCCGCTGATGCAAGGCGGAAAACAGGTGCTTCAGGTAAACCGCTTTTCCCGGGAGAAATAAAGATTGTAGATGAAGAAGGTAAAAACTGTGCTGAAAATGTGATTGGTGAAATTTTTGTAAAAGGTCCCTCTGTAACAAAAGGGTATTTGAATAACCAGCAGGCTACCGCATCGGCTTTTGATCATGGCTGGCTGAAAACTGGGGACGTTGGCTACCTGGATGATGAAGGGTTTCTGTTTGTCGCTGACAGACGCTCAGATCTGATTATTTCAGGCGGTGAGAACATTTATCCTGCAGAGATTGAATCAGTTATTTCAAGCCATCCTGCTGTAAAAGAAGCAGGCGTTGTCGGTAAAAAAGATGAGCAGTGGGGAGAAGTGCCTGTTGCATACGTTGTACTGCTTGAAGAGCTTGATCAAGAGGTGCTTCATAGCTACATCACTGAGCGGCTCGCACGCTATAAGCATCCTAAGCTGTATCGCTTTACAAATGAGCTGCCAAGAAATGCAGCCGGAAAGCTTGTGAGAAGAAAGCTGAAAGAGGAGATCAATCATGAATCTGTCTAAAGCAGTAATCAGCAGAATCAGTATGACATTAAAAACTCCTTTTCATACAAGCTTAGGTACAGTGACTGAGCGGGAAGGGCTTGTCCTTGAATTGTATGATGAAAACGGAATATGCGGTCTTGGAGAAGGCGTTGCATTTTCAGCGCCGTGGTATACAGAGGAGACAGTAGAGACAAGTATGCTTATGCTTCAGCAGTATCTGCTGCCATTGTTATTTCAGGATCCCATACAACATCCTGAAGAGCTTACAGAGAGGTTCGCTTCAGTGAGGGGAAATCCCATGGCTAAGGCTGCGGTTGATATGGCTGTATGGGATTTATATGCGAGACAAAATGAGAGACCTCTCGCTGACTGTATCGGTGGGACAAGATCTCATGCGCTTGCCGGAGTTGCGATTGGGTCAAAGAATCTGGATGATCTGCTGATTCAGGCTGAACGGGCAATGAAGGAAGGATATCATAGGGTAAAGGTGAAAATCCGGCCGGGCTATGATCTAGTTCCGTTAAAAGCGCTTCGTGAACATTTCCCTGAGATTCAAATACTCGCTGACGCAAACTCGGCTTATACCGGATACAAAGAAGATCTGTTGGCACTAGATGGCCTTGGACTCCAGATGATTGAGCAGCCTTTCTCTCCGGACGATCTGGCAGAGCATGCAGCCGTCCAATTAGAAATGACAACGCCTATCTGTCTGGATGAAAGTATTTATTCCTATGATTCAGCAGTCAACGCAATCCGTTTTAAAAGCTGTCAGGTGATTAACCTTAAAATTGGCCGGGTAGGTGGTGTAACGCCAGCAAAAAAGATACATGATCTATGTATGGGACAAGGTATTCAGGTCTGGTGCGGAGGAATGCTCGAATTCGGCATTTCAAGAGCGCATAACGTCTCACTGTCGCTACTCCCCGGTTTTTCGATTCCAGGAGATCTTTCAGCTTCAGACAGGTACTGGATTGAAGATATTACAACACCAGAACTGACAGTTGACCACGGGCGAGTGAAGCCATTTAGAGGTGATGGAATTGGTGTTGAGTTAAATAGAAAACGGCTCGATGAGGTCACAATTGAACGATTTGAATATAAAAAATAGACATCGGCACGCCGCCAATGTCTATTTTTAACTCATTCTGCCTTCATTGCTGTTCTAAGTGACTCAATGTTTTTCTCCATGAGAGAGAAATACGTTTCTTCATTCTGGATATCATCATCAGTCAGTACTGAAAGGTTGTGTAACGGCAGTGTTTCTGCGCCAATTTCACTCTGAATCACATCAGTCAGATTAGAAGAAACATTTTGCTCTACAAGCAGATACTCCACATTTTGAGAAGTTGCTGACTCGATCAGCTCTGTTAATTCACGCTGAGAGGGCTCATCCGTAGTAGATATACCAGCGATTGCCTGCTGCTCAATGCCATAACGCTTTTCCCAGTAGCTGTACGCGGCATGAGACACAAAGAACTGATTAAGTTCAGCATCGTTTGCAAGCTCTTCAAACTGGTGATCAAGTTTATCAAGACGTTCAATCAGATTTTCGTAGTTCTCTGTAAAATAAGCTTCCTGATCAGGCATTTCCTCAATTAAAGTGTCTTTCACTGATTCTGCTAAAGACTGTGACAGGACAGGATCGAGCCATACGTGAGGATCAGTGTCACCATGGTTGTGTCCTTCGTGTCCTTCTTCATCAGCATGCTCTTCGTCTTCATGAGCGTGTTCTTCATCATGTGCGTGCTCTTCCTCTTCATGCGCATGAGCTTCAAGCTCAGCATCAGAAATTGCGTCAGCTGCTGCGACCATATTTAAATCTTCACTTTGCAGCACGTCTTTTGCACTTTCCACAAATCCTTCAAGACCAAGTCCGATATAAAAGAATACATCCCCTTCAGCCAAATCAATCATATCTCGTTGGGATGGCTCAAAAGTATGCTCATCTGATCCTGGCGGGTAAATCGTTTCTACAGATACATACTCTCCGCCGATTTCTTCAGCAAAATATTGAAGCGGGTATACTGTTGTATAAACTTCAAGCGCCTCTTCGTTACTGGCAGCTTCTTCTGATCCTGTATTACAGCCGGCAAGTATCCACGGGGCTACAGCGGCTAGCATAAGTAGTGATTTTTTCTTCATAGTGCACCTCGTTCTAAATAGTAATTGTTACGATTTATAATTCAACAATCGTTACTTTACTATGAAACGAAAAAGATTGCAAGAGAAAACCGTCAGGAATTTTTTCTTCCTGACGGCCATTTATCCGGTACATGATCAACGCCGCCCGGGTGCAGCGGCTGACATTTTAAAATTCGAATCATCGTCATGATTCCGCCTTTGAAAGCACCATGTTTTTGAATCGCTTCTAGTCCGTACTGTGAACACGTCGGATAAAAGCGGCAGCTAGGCGGAGTAAGTGGTGATATGCCTTTTTGATAAAAGCGAATGATAGCGAGCATCATTTTTTTCATACGTTTCACCTCGATTTGTACATTACTTTAAGTGTAGCACGAGATTGTCAGGAATGATTCAAACATGCTCAGACGTTTAAAAACAGCAACGGGTGGTAGAGAATGAATAGTGAATATTTATTTTGAAAGGATGATTACACATGAGTACAAACCCTGAACTAGTAAAAAGTGTTAATACTCAGATTGCCAGCTGGACTGTGCTTTACACGAAGCTACATAACTTTCACTGGTATGTAAAAGGTCATCAATTTTTTACATTGCATGAAAAGTTTGAAGAGCTTTACAATGAAGCGGCCGTTCATATTGATGAGCTCGCTGAAAGGTTACTTGCACTAAAAGGTGAGCCGGTTGCAACGCTGAAGGAATCCCTTGAAATGTCACTCGTAAAAGAGGCGAACGGCGGGGAAGCTGCTGATCAAATGGTAGAAACGTTAAATCACGACTTTGAAACGCTCATGGATGATCTGAAAAAAGGAATGGATCTCGCACAGAAGGATGATGATGAAATGACAAGCGATATGCTGCTCTCTATTCATCAAAGTCTTGAAAAGCATGCATGGATGCTTCGCTCTTTCTTAGGAAAATAATGATGAAAGCACTGCTGCAATACAGCGGTGCTTTTTTATGATCCGAGTGGTAGAATAGTGCTAAGGAGTGATGATATGGAAATCTCTTCAATCATGGCCAAGCAGACAGCACAGATTCAACAGACAGCAAGCTTAAGTATTATGAACAGCGCAATGACCCAGCAGGCAGCAGGCGCTGTAGCAATGCTTGAAGCAATGAATAATCAGGGCGGCACACCCCCGCATCCTTATAAAGGTCAGGCAATTGATCTGAAAGGATAAAAAAGATGGAGCCCCGGGCTCCATTTTTTTTCATTTCTAATGATAAAACGTATTTGAATCATCCATCAATTCAAGTCTTCCCTTGAGCGATTCCACTATGTATAGGCGAATAAAATAAGCAAGTTCGTCTTCATTCAGCTCTTTTACCATTTCAAGAAGCTCAGTATGATCAAGCTGTTCAAGGATCGTAAAAGCAATCATATCAAGATCTTCCTGACTGCCACGGATTTTTCCCTTGTACATTTCAAAAATTTCGTCTACGAGTTTCATGCTCCCGTCCTCCTTTCAAGATGTCCAGGAAATCCGTAGTTCGTATGTCTTACTACTACTATACCCGGGAAGTCCTTTTCTAATCATGAAGAATACTGGTAATGGACATACTGAAAGAAAAGGAGTGATGAAAATGGATCAGAAGAATACGTATTATGTTTCGGTTGCGAGGCGAGAAATTTTAAGGAGCGGTACCGATTCACCTTATGAGTTTATTGTAAATGCAACGGATGATGAAATCACAAAATTAAGGATTCTATTCGACAGAAATGAGGAAAGCGAGATGGAAGGGTTTTTAACCGGTCAAATGCCCTCAGTACCTTATCACGTCGATCGTGCTAATCAGCAATCAGACAACCTGCTGATTAAAATCTACAGTCTGATTGGGGAAATTGGTGATGAAGAAGCAAGGAACCATATTGTTACAATGGGAATTAAGCCTCCAACAGAAGAGCATCCGTTTATAAATAGGGATGTATAAAGCTGTTTAAAAGTCATTTAACTACAGGTAAAACAAAGGGAAAGGGTTAACAAAAAGGCTGGGACTTTTCCCAGCCTTTTCATTATTTTAAAGCTCGATTTCCTCAGCAGAATCAATAACCTCCTGAGGGACTTCGATCTTTTCAACCTCATTATAATCTGTATACTCAGACTCAAGCTTCTGTTCCATCTTCATGGATTCTTCTGCAAACTTCATATTCATCGTCATATCAAGATCCAATGATTCAATCAGAAAGCTTTCTTTATCAATCGTAATGACATATAGTACATCTTCGAAAGTCGTGTTTTGGAATAGAGATTCTGCCGGAATTCCAAGCCCAAGATCAGGCATCAATTCGCCAGTCTGCTCAATCAGCATATCGCTAAACTTTTCACCGGAAGCATTCAGCGTTAAAATAAAGCTGTCATCATCCTGTTCAAAAGTGAAATCTTCAATATAAGCTTCAAGGGTTTCAAGCTCACTTGCCGGATTAGACTGTGATTCATTCATCTGAAGCAGCTGCTCTGACATTTCAGAAGGAAGCTTGACCCATCCGCCTGATGAAGGGTCCTGCATAAAGAATCCTTCTTCAGTCATATAAGATTCAACAGTAAAGCTTTGTTCTTCAGCAGCTTCTTCACCTGTCATTTTCGTTGTATTGATTTGGTGAACAGTCAGCGGGCTGTTGGTCAACGACATGTCAATTTCAGAAACTGTATTGATTGTTGCCTCAGTTCCCATTGTGACAGCCTGATTCAGTACAGCACTCGACTTTACGCTTTCAATTTCATTATTTTTTTCAAGTGCTTTGCTATATACCTCTTCAAGCGTCATAGATGAGGTATCCTTACTGCCATCAGCCGGTTCAGCGGTTTCACTGCAGGCAGTTAAGGTTAAAGTTAAAGCAGCCGTTGTAAAAAGAATTGATTTCTTCATTCAATCATCTCCTCATTTGTAGGTCCTTACCAACTATACGGACTCATTACCAAAAAAGTTTCAATTATTTTGAAAGCAGGTGGCTATTATGTATCAATTTACAGACGATAATGGTTATACAGTTACATATTCATACGATCAACACCCATTTTCTGCATCGCCTGCACACGTCTTTATTTTAACACGCTATAACGGACAGTGGGTGCTCACGCAGCATAAAAAAAGAGGGATTGAGTTCCCGGGTGGCAAGGTTGAAAAGGGTGAATCAACACTTGAAGCAGCCAGCCGTGAAGTGATGGAAGAGCTCGGCGGTAATGTCGGTGAGCTGATCTATATCGGACAGTATAAAGTAGATGTGGAGCCTGAAATCATTAAATCCGTTTATTACACGGAATTGGAATCTCTGACACCAAAATCAGACTATCACGAAACAGCAGGCCCGGTCATGATAACAGGTGATCTGTTAAAAGAACGGTTTAATGATGAATTCAGCTTTATCATGAAAGATGAGACTGTCAGGCTGTCAATCGAATTTATTCAGCACGAACTGGACGGGGGGAGAAGCATTGGCTAAAAATGGTGAGATTATTCGCAAACAGCTTTATCCATCGCCCACCCCTGGCATTGTAATGTATGAAGTGCTTTACTGGTCGGAAGGGCTTAAAGTAAAAGGCTTGCTGGCAGAGCCGGTCCAGGAAGGAACTTATGATGGCTTTTTATATCTGCGTGGCGGCATTAAAGGAATCGGTATGGTTCGACCGTCAAGAATTGCCCAATTTGCCACACAGGGTTTTATTGTATTTGCCCCGTATTACCGAGGTAACAGAGGCGGGGAAGGCAATGAAGATTTTGCAGGTGAAGACCGGATGGATGCGGTGAACGGAAACACCATTTTGAGAAATCACCCGTCTTTCTCAGGTCATCTGCATGTCTTTGGATTTTCAAGAGGGGGTGTCATGGCACTCATTGCGGGGATTGAGGATGCAGGGATTTCTTCTATTGTGACCTGGAATGGTGTATCAGATATGGTGCTGACTTATCAGGAGCGGAAAGATATGAGGAGAATGATGAAGCGCGTAATCGGCGGTTCTCCAACAAAGGCGCCTGAAGCTTATGACTGGCGGACGCCGTTAAATGCAGTGGACAGAATCAATTGTCCAGTGCTGATTATTCACGGGGAGCTCGATGACAACGTATCCCCTGAACATGCGTATCAGCTTGAACAGAGACTAAAGGAAGAGGGGAAATCTGTTGAAAGCTGGTATTACCCTGAGTACGATCACGTATTTCCTCCGCTAGAAAACATTGCGACCGTTAAAAAACTGACTGACTGGATGAAAAAACAAAGGAGCTGATTGATATGGGCATGCCATTAGAGCTGAATACCATGATTGTAACCAAAGGAAGAGAAGAGAGAATTGAGAATAACTTTTTTAAGCTTGAGAAGGATGAATACAGACTGTACCCAATGCATATTCCACTTGAGGTGAAAAACTCAATTGCAGGTGAGGTACGGGGGATCGCAGAAATTTATAAGCTTGAATGGAGCGGCCAGAAAACAGTTATTTATTTTGAAATGAAATCACTTGAGTCTACAAATTAAAAAGCGTATCGGCGTGCGTGCCGATACGCTTTTTTTATTATACGATTGGACCGCCAAGTCTTGCAATCCGCTCATCTACGCTAGTGAACTTCTTGAAGTTTTCTTTAAACTTCAATGCAAGCTCCATCGCTTTTTCTTCATATTCACTTTCATTCTTCCATGCGAAACGTGGCTGCAGTACGTCATCAGGTACGCCTGGTACGTGTAGCGGTGTCTCAAGTCCAAATAGTCCGTTGCTTGCAGTCTCTGCATTAGCAAGCTCTCCGTGAAGGGCAGCTCTGACCATTGCTCTCGTGTAAGCAAGCTTCATACGTGATCCTGTACCATAAGCACCGCCAGTCCAGCCGGTATTTACAAGGTATACTTCAGCATCATGCTCTTCAAGTTTTTTGCCAAGCATTTCAGCATAGACAGTCGGCTCAAGTGGAAGGAAAGGTGATCCGAAGCAGGTTGAGAACGTTGCTTCCGGTTCTGTAATCCCTCTTTCAGTTCCTGCAAGCTTTGATGTATAACCGCTAAGGAAGTGGTACATCGCCTGTTCCTTAGTTAGCTTCGCAATTGGAGGCAGTACGCCGAATGCGTCAGCAGTCAGAAATACGATCGTATTCGGATGGCCTGCTCTGCTTGGATCCACGATATTTCTCATTGCCTGCAGCGGATAAGCGGCACGCGTATTTTCAGTTAATGAAGAATCGTCATAGTCAGCTTCATGTGTCTCAGGGTCAAGCACGACATTTTCAAGTACTGAACCAAACCGGATCGCATCGAAAATCTGCGGCTCTTTTTCCTCTGACAGGTTAATGCATTTTGCGTAGCATCCACCTTCAATATTAAATACGCCATTATCAGACCAGCCGTGCTCATCATCCCCAATGAGCTTGCGGTCAGCGTCTGCTGAAAGTGTTGTCTTACCAGTGCCTGAAAGTCCGAAGAATAATGCCACATCACCTTCAGCACCAACGTTTGCTGAGCAGTGCATCGGCAGAATATCATTTTGCGGCAGCAGGTAATTCATCACTGAGAAAATAGATTTTTTCATTTCACCGGCATATTCAGTTCCGCCGATTAAGATCGTACGCTGTTCAAACGATACGACAATGAAGGTTTCTGAATTCGTGCCGTCTTTTTCAGGATCAGCTTTTAAAGAGGGAGCAGAAAGAATTGTAAATGGTGATTCATTCTGGCTCGTCCATGCTTCATCTTTTTCAGGTCTGATAAACAGCTGGTGAGCAAAAAGGTTATGCCATGCGCGCTCGTTCACCACTCGGATCGGAAGGCGGGAAGCAGCGTCAGCTCCTGCAAATCCTTCAAATACAAATACTTCTTCTTTCTCACCAAGGTGGTTCAGTACTTTCGTATATAAACGGTCAAATGAATCTTCAGAAATCGGCTGATTGACTTTACCCCAGTCAATCTTATCGCGTACAGAAGCTTCATCCACAATAAATTTATCTTTAGGTGAGCGGCCGGTGTATTTGCCAGTTTCAGCTCTTACAGCGCCTGTAGAAGTTAATGTGCCTTCTTCTCTCATTAATACCTTCTCCACAAGCTGAGGTACAGAAAGGTTCTTATTCACGCGTTCGCTCATTAATAATTCTTTTAATTCTGAAGTGTTTCGGATTGTTGTCATGTTATCTCCCACCTTTTCAGTAAGTCATTCACCTTAGTTCGAAATTAGTATAACACATTCAAATCAATAGTCTATACTAATTGATGATTTCGTTAAAAATTCTTAATTTGTTTGAAATTATAAAGTTTGGCTGGTGATTGGAGCTACAGGGGGACGCTTTCCGCGGGGACGGCGGTGAGCCTCCTCAGCTTCGCTTCCGGGGTCTCACCTGTCCGTCAAATCCCGCAGGAGTCGCCCCCTTCCGCTCCAATCACCAGCTGTGCAATAATAAATATGGTCTTTGATAAACTTAAGAATATCAAATGAGCAACAAAACTTCTTATTATCATACATATTATGATTGACATTACACATTCATTTCCGTATGATAGTTTTTTGAACGGATACTCTTATCCCGAGCTGGTGGAGGGACAGGCCCTATGAAACCCAGCAACCTGCTCTGCAAAAAAAGCATGATGCTTTTGCGGTCCAAACATTTGGAGCGAAGGTGCTAACCTGGAGCAAGACGTGTGTCTTGAACGATAAGAGTGAAAGGCGAACTGATTATGAACCTTTCCTCATGAACGTGATTTGAGGAGAGGTTTCTTTTATTTTATGCCGAAACTTGGATGATCTTGTAGGTTAACGTTCGATCTCTAAGGGTAATGAGTACCGTCGACTATTTGCTTCACAAGGAGGAGACTTATATGTCTGTAAAACGTCGTTTATTTACATCCGAGTCCGTAACTGAGGGACATCCGGATAAAATCTGTGATCAGATTTCTGATTCAATTCTTGATGCAATCCTGAAAGATGATCCGAATGCCCGCGTGGCGTGCGAAACTTCTGTTACAACCGGACTTGTTCTGGTAGCGGGAGAAATCTCAACTTCTACTTATGTAGATATCCCTAAGATCGTGCGTGAAACGATCAAAGAAATCGGCTATACACGTGCTAAGTACGGCTTTGATGCGGATACTTGTGCAGTATTGACTTCAATCGATGAGCAGTCACCTGATATCGCAGCAGGCGTTGACCGTGCACTAGAAGACCGTGAAAGCCAGATGACTGACGCTGAAATCGAATCAATCGGTGCAGGTGACCAGGGACTTATGTTCGGCTATGCAAACAATGAAACTGCTGAATTAATGCCACTGCCAATCTCACTTGCTCACAAACTGTCACGCCGTCTGACTGAAGTACGTAAAGAAGATATTCTTCCATACCTTCGTCCGGATGGTAAGACACAGGTAACAGTTGAATATGATGAAAATGACAAGCCGGTGCGTGTAGATACAATTGTTATCTCAACACAGCACCACCCGGAAGTCAGCCTTGAGCGTATTCAGCGCAACCTAAAGGAACACGTGATTAATCACGTTGTACCTGCTGAGCTGATCGATGAAGAAACAAAATACTTTATTAACCCGACTGGCCGCTTTGTAATCGGCGGACCTCAGGGAGATGCTGGTCTGACTGGCCGTAAAATCATCGTAGATACGTACGGCGGTTATGCGCGTCACGGCGGCGGTGCATTCTCAGGTAAGGATGCAACAAAGGTTGACCGTTCAGGTGCTTATGCTGCACGTTACGTTGCGAAAAACATCGTTGCTGCTGGCCTTGCTGATAAATGTGAAGTACAGCTTGCATACGCAATCGGCGTAGCGCAGCCTGTATCAATTTCTGTTAACACATTTGGCACTGGCAAAGTGGATGAGGATACACTTGTTGACCTGATTCGTAATCACTTTGACCTTCGCCCGGCAGGCATTATCAAAATGCTTGATCTTCGCCGTCCGATCTACAAGCAGACAGCTGCTTATGGACACTTCGGCCGTAATGATCTTGACCTTCCATGGGAAAGAACAGATAAAGCAGATGCTTTAAAAAAGGCTGCTAACGCTTAATAATAAAACAATTCGTCCGGAATCTATCTTTTACGATAGATTCCGGATTTTTTAATGTGGCTTTGTTAAAGCTGGCTGTTGATTTCCGCTACAGGGGGACGCTTTTTAGCAGGTGCGCCGTTTTGTGGCGCCATCCCCGCCTCCTCGGCTGCGCCTGCGGGGTCTCATCTGTCACGCTTCTCTTGCTGGAGTCGCCCCCTTTCGCTACAATCGACAGCTGTGCAAAAACAATATTGGTCTTTGACATAGCTTTTAATTTTATGGCATAGGTCAAATTTCACTTTTCTATGAACATGCCGTGTTATTCTTTGAACCACACCATTTTTTCTAAGAACAGCAAACGTTATTCTCTGAACAACGATATGTATTCTACGAACATCACCCTTTATTCTACGAATCAGCACCACTCCATACAGAATAAGTGTTCGCCAATTCAACTCACCCATGATATGATAAAGTCACAAATCCCCAATTGATGCTTCGGACCAATACTAGGAGGAATTCCTTTGTTTACAGTCATTCTCGCAGAAAAACCTTCACAGGCAAAAAGCTACGCAGATGCTTTTCAGACATCCCGTAAAACTGATGGTTATTTTCATATTGAAGACCCATTGTTCCCTGGTGGAGCAGCAATCACATGGGGCTTCGGACATTTAGTTTCATTAGAAGAACCTCAAAAATATAAGCCGGAGTGGAAGCGGTGGAAGCTTGATACACTGCCGATGATCCCGGAAGAATTTAAATTTACTGTTCCTTATGCAAAGCGTGCGCAGTTTAATATCGTCAAAGGCCTTCTCAGAAAAGCGGATCAGATCGTAGTCGCGACCGACAGCGATAGAGAAGGGGAGAATATCGCACGGTCCATTATCGAACAGGCGGGCATGATGCATAAGCCGACCAAGCGCCTGTGGATTAACTCGCTTGAAAAAGACGTGATTAGAAAAGGGTTTCAGGAGCTGCGTAATGGCGACGATTACCTTTCGCTCTATGATGAAGCGCAGACGAGGCAGGTCAGTGACTGGCTCGTTGGTATGAATATCTCAAGGCTGTACACACTGCTTTTACAGGAAAAAGGTGTGGATGGTCCGTTTAGTCTTGGACGTGTCCAGACGCCAACACTATATATGATCTGGCAGCGTCAGCATGAGATTGAGAATTTTAAGCCTGAACCGTTTTTTCAGCTGCTGGCTGATCATAAGGAAAGCGGAAAAGCATTTCAGACGAAGCATAAAGACACTTTTAAGAAGAAAGAAGAAGCGGAAGACATACTTAAAAAGCATGGTCTTGAGCATGGGGCTGAAGCTAAAGGAACGGTTGTCAAAGCTGAGAAGAAGCTGAAAAAAATGCAGGCACCGAGTCTTCACAGCCTGTCTTCACTTCAGGCAAAAATGAACAGGCGGTACAAATACAGCCCGTCAAACGTGCTTAAAACCGTGCAGGATTTATATGAAAAGAAGCTGGTTTCTTACCCGAGGACCGACTGCCAGTTTATTACGATGAGTGAATTCAGGTATTTATCCGGTCAGCTTGACGCAATGAAAGCTGCTGCAGGCACTTCATTTGAAACGGCTCACCCGAAGCCTCGTCCAAAGTATGTGCAGGACAGTAAAGTTCAGGAGCACTATGCAATCATTCCGACAAAGAAAGTACTGACAAAAGACAGAATTGAAAAGCTGAAGCCGATGGAAAAGAATATTTATAATGAAATTCTCGGCAGCACACTTGCGATGTTTCACGAGGATTATCATTATGAAGAGACACAGGTGGATGTAGATATTCAGGGGCTTATATTCAGCGTAAAAGGTACGGTAGAGAAAAAGCGGGGCTGGAAAGAGCTTTTCAGCGAAAATGCCAAAAAAGATACGATTCTGCCTCCGCTCAAAACAGGAGATGAAATCGCCTCTATTGTGAATATAAAGGATGATATGACGAAGCCGCCCAAGCCTTACACAGAGGGTCAGCTGATTACTATGATGAAAACGGCAGGGAAGATGCTTGAGGATGAACAGGATCAGGCAATGCTGAAGGAAGTTGAAGGGATCGGCACAGAGGCAACGCGGGCTTCGATTATTGATACCCTGAAAAAGCAGCAGTATATCAGGGTCACTA
Source organism: Jeotgalibacillus malaysiensis (assembly GCA_000818095.1). NCBI lineage: Bacteria > Bacillati > Bacillota > Bacilli > Caryophanales > Caryophanaceae > Jeotgalibacillus > Jeotgalibacillus malaysiensis. Next base: position 2,352,354 of record CP009416.1, on the reverse strand, counting down.
AAAATACAGTTACCGTAACTGAAAAAGGTGTCACGCTGTGTCAGGTGATCGGTGGCACACTGCTAAGCAGCCCTGAAATGACCGCAAGATGGGAAACTTACCTGAAGAAAATCGGCAGAAAAGAAGGCAGTCAGGAGGCCTTTCTTAATAACATTGCAAAATTTATTCAGCACATGATTACTGAAGCACCAAAACAAATGGGAAATGTGAAAGCTTCAGCAGGATCTGTTCAGAAGAAATCATCCGTGATGCCGGTCTGTCCAAAGTGTAAAAAAGGCGTTATGGTGGATAAAGGCGGCTTTTTTGGATGCAGTGACTATAAGCAGGGATGCAGACAGACGCTGCCTAAAATGCTGCTGAAGAAAAAAATATCTGATGCACAGATCAAGTCGCTATGTGAAAAAGGACAAACAGGGATGATTAAAGGGTTTAAAAGTAAAGCTGGCAAAACGTTCAGTGCCCGTCTTGTGTTAAGGGACGGAAAGATTGAAATGGAGTTCAAATAAAAAAGCGGATGGGCTCATCCGCTTTTTTATGTGCCTTCAGATTCCTGAGGCTTCTTTTTTTCTTCTAATAATTTTCTTACTTCATCCTTATGCTTTGTATTCACAAGAATATAAAGGAAGTCTCCTGCTTTGATCTGTGTTTCACCATAAGGGCTGATTAGCTGATCATTGCGTACAATCGCACTGATTGTAGCCTGATGCGGGAATTTGAGATCTTTTAGTTTTTTACCCACAATGGCAACATCTCTGTTTGTATGAAACTGAATCATCTCAGCGTTGGCTTTTCCGATCGAGATCAGTTCAAGCGAATGGTGCGGCGTGTCTTTTTTCGGTCCGACAAGATCCAGCTTCTTTGCCACATAAGAGATCGTAGAACCCTGAAGCAGTGTGGACGTCAGGACAATAAAGAACACGACATTAAAAAACAGCTGACCATTTTCAAGACCGGCAACGACCGGGAACGTCGCGAGTACAATTGGTACCGCTCCTCTTAACCCAGCCCAGGAAATAAAGATTCGTTCTTTCATTTTGTATTTCATTCCTGCGACAGATAAGAAAACCGCAATCGGCCGCGCAATAAAAATCAAAATGACTGAAAGAATCAGACCGCTGATGACAATGTCGATTGAGAATAACTCACCAGGGAAAACTAATAGTCCCAAAATAATGAACATGAGGATCTGAGACATCCAGGCGAAACCCTCATTGAACTGAAAAATAGAATAGCGGTACGTTAATTCATTGTTACCGATAATCAGTGCAGCAACATAGACTGCAAGAAATCCGCTTCCGCCTACAATGGCAGTAATACTGTAGGTAAGTAATGCGAAAGAAACAGAAAAGATTGGATAAAGTCCACTCGAATCAAGTTTGATACGGTTCAATGCAAATGAAGCAATTCGTCCAAGTATCAGCCCAAGTGCCAGTCCTGCACCCATTTGCAGGATAAATGAAGGAATCAGTCCCCATATGGTTGAATTTTCATTTGAGATCAATTCAATAAAAGAAAGGGTGAGGAAGACAGCCATCGGGTCGTTTGTACCGGATTCCGCTTCAAGTGTGGCACCCATTTTTGCTTTGATATTCCGCTCTTTTAATACTGAGAAAACAGCAGCTGCATCTGTAGAGCCGACAATGGCTCCGAACAGCAGCCCTTCAAGCAGCGTCACATCAAAGATTAAGTATGCTGAATACCCTACAATTCCTGAAGTCAGTATAACCCCGAGTGTGGCCAGTGAAAGAGATGGCAGGGCAACGGCACGTACGGTCTGCCATTTTGTCTGCATACCGCCTTCAAATAAAATGATGACAAGTGAGAAAATACCGATTAATTGAGCGGCTCTGGCATCATCAAAATACACTATGCCAAGACCATCGCTACCGACGACCATGCCGATGACAATAAATAGAACCAGGGCGGGAAGTCCCCATTTGTTGGAGAATTTCGCCACAAGAATACCAGTGATCAGTAATAAACCGGTAAGAAGAATAAATGAATCATTTCCAAACGATTCAAACAGCATATCGGTCACTCATTAAGCATCATCTCCATCGATAGGATGTTGCTCAGCTTCTTTATATACCTGTGCTTTTTCAGCGTATTCTCTTACAATTCTCTGCATGTCAACGCGATCTTCTTCGTTCACTTCACGCACAACTTTAGCAGGGCGTCCAAACGCCATCATGCCTGCAGGAATTTTTTTACCTGGGGGCACAAGGCTGCCAGCTCCTACAAAAGCGCCCTCACCTATTTCTGCACCATCAAGAATAATCGAACCCATACCAATCAAAGCATGTTTTCTGATCGTGCAGCTGTGTAGTGTGACCTGATGTCCGATTGTGACTTCATCTTCAATGACAAGCGGTAGATTCGGACTCTGGTGAAGCATGGATAAGTCCTGTATATTTACTTTTTGCCCAATGATCGTTGGTGATACGTCTCCGCGGATAACAGCCCCCGGCCAGACGCTTGAGCCAGGTCCGATTTTAACGTCCCCTGATACAGTGGACATTTTTGATATGTATACACTTTCATCAATGATCGGGTTGTGACCTTTATAAGAAAGAATCATCAAATCACTCCTGTGTCCAATATGAAATATGATATAGTTTATTTTAACACAGTCATAGCGAATACTTCACAATACAGACTTCTAAGAATTTGAAAGGCAGGTGTTCTTGCTATGTGGAAATGGGAAACAGATGAAATTGCCCACGGCGTGATTGTGATGATTCATGGGGAGCTTGAGCATCATGCCAGATATGGCTGGTTAATTGAGATGTGGCGTGAGAGAGGCTATCACGTTGTGATGGGTGACCTGCCTGGCCAGGGTATGGTTAAGCGTACAGAAAGAGGGCACATTGACTCTTTTAAAGAATATGAAACTGCTGTCGGACAATGGATTGAAGCAGCCATGTTATTTAATCTGCCAATCTTCTTACTTGGACAGGGTCTTGGCGGACTCATCGCTGTCCGTATGATGTATAAAAAGAAATATGAAATTGCAGGGCTGATGCTGTCTAATCCTAGCTTCGCCTATAAACATACCCCTTCAAAATTCAGTCATCTGCTCTCAGGCAGTCTGAATAGATTATCGCCTGAACACCGTTTTACTTTCGGATTTACAGTTCAGGATGCTACGCGTAATGAAGAGATTGTTGAACTAGATTTAGAGGATCCGATATATGTATCAAGAGTTTCTGTCAGATGGTACAGGGAGATGCTGTTTGCAATGAAGCAGACGTTAGCAGAAGACAGTGATTTTCCTCCGATTCCGCTTTTACTGATGCAAAGCGGTCAGAATAAGCTTGTGGATACATCTGTCGGCAAGAAGTGGCTGCTGTCACATAACCTTGATGAATTTCAGTATAAAGAATGGACACAATGCTACCATGAATTATTTAATGAACCAGAACGGGATGAAGTTTTTCACTACGCAGAATCATTTGTTAAAAACCGCTTGAGATCAATCGGCTATGACTTATAAATGAGGTGGAATCACATGGCAGTTCCGAATGAACCGTTATTTCTGATGAATCAGGTATACCGTAAAGTATTCCCGATCGTTCACAGGGAGCTCTTTTACTGGAAGCAAAAAGCACTTCAGATTGAAAATGAAGAGTTAAAAAAGCAGGCCATCGACAGTATCACGTATAAGGCCTTTCACTGTGAAGGCGGAGGAATCATGTCTCTTTTAGCGTTAAAAGGGAAGCGTGATGCGATCGAATTCATCGTGGCCTACCAGACAATCAGTGACTATCTTGATAACCTTTGTGATCGCAGTACTTCACTTGATCCTGAGGACTTTGCAGCGCTTCACCAGGCGATGGAAGATGCGCTGACAGTAGGGAAGGTGCCAAGGGATTATTATCGTATGAGAAGTGATAGAGAAAGCCATTATCTGTCAGGACTCGTACTGCGTTGTCAGGAGGTTCTGTCGAGAATTCCGAATTACCCGCTCATTAAAGATGAACTCCTTTATCTATCACGCATCTACTGTGAGCTTCAGATTCATAAGCATGTAGCAGAAGAAGAGCGTGAAGAACGTCTCCAGCAGTGGTTTGAAGACCACCAAAGCAAATTTCCGGAAATGGAATGGTTCGAGTTTTCAGCGTGCACAGGATCAACACTCGGTATATTCTGCCTGGTATCCTATGCGCTCAGACCTGATTTTAAACCGGAATATGCAGCTGTGATCAGAGAAGGCTATTTTCCTTACATACAGGGACTTCACATCCTGCTCGATTACTTTATTGACCAGGAAGAAGATAAGGAAGAAGGGGATCTGAACTTCTGCTTTTACTACAAAAATCCGGAAAACCTTTTTAAAAGATTGCAGCATTTTATCAGGGAGGCAGACAGGCACACAAGAAAACTTCCGCACAGCAGATTTCATATGCTGATCAACAGGGGACTGCTTGGCGTCTATTTGTCTGATGATAAAGTAAACAGTCAGAAAAAAGTCCGGGATCTTGCGAGAAAGATGATTCGTTCAAGCGGGGCTGTCAGCTTCTTCTTTTATATGAATGGACGGGCTTACAGAAATGTTATGAGATTTTTATCAGGAAACCCATATATCAAAAGTCAGGTGTAAAATGAGTCGGATATTTCGCTGAGCGGAATATTCGACTTTTTATATGGTTTTTACAATAATGATGGGTGAGAGGAGTGAAATCATGTCATTGACATTGAGTATATTAGATCAATCATCTATTTCAGAAGGAGGTACTGCTGAGCAGGGCCTTGAGCAGACAGTTGAACTCGCACAGCTTGCTGACCAACTGGGATTTGAGCGCTTCTGGGTATCTGAGCACCATGATACACCAACGCTTGCAGGATCATCCCCTGAAGTACTGATTGCCCATTTAGCAGCAAAAACAGAGCGCATTAAAGTAGGATCAGGCGGAGTGATGCTGCCTCATTACAGCGCCTATAAAGTTGCTGAGAACTTTAAGGTGCTTGAAGGGCTAACACCGGGCCGGATTGACGTCGGAATCGGCCGCGCGCCAGGCGGTATGCCAAGAGCATCTTACGCACTGTCAGACGGGAAACCGCGTGACGTGAACCGATACCCTGAGCAGGTCGCTGAATTACTTCAGTATCTGCATGATGATGTGCCTGAGGATCATCCATATGGCAACATTAAAGCAACCCCGATTACACAGTCGGTACCGGATCTGTGGATGCTTGGTTCAAGCCCGTCTTCTTCAGCACTTGCAGCTGAACTGGGAGTGCCTTATACATTTGCACTCTTTATTAACGGACAGGGTGGACCTGCTTATACGCAGCAATACCTGAGACGCTTTAAGCCTTCTAAATACTATAGTGAGCCCAAGCACTCAGTTGCCGTGTTTACGATCTGCGGTGAGACGATGGAGGATGCTGAGCGGATCGCTTCAAGTCTTGACCTGTCGATGGTAATGCTTGAGCAGGGCATGCCTTCTAAAGGAACGCCGAGTCCTGAAAAAGCAATGGCTTATGACTACAGTCACTTTGAAAGACTGCGCGTGCTTGAAAACAGAAAACGTATGGTGATCGGTGATATTGATCATGTTGAAAAAGAGTTGAATAGACTAGCTGAAGAATATGAGACAGATGAGATCATGCTGACGACAATTGCGTATGATTTTGAGGATAAGTTGAATTCGTTTAAGCGGATTGCTGAGAGAATGTTGTAAGGATAGAGTTTTATTGATGGTGTGCAAAGCTTGGCGAGGCGTAGCGTTCAATTAAACGGCGTGATGATTCAAATCGTTCTGGCGGTGAACCAATTACCGGTCACACTGAACCGAATAATCTCCTGGATGAGCCAATTAACTGCATGTATTGACCCGCTTTTTCCATCAAAAAACAGCCATGTGATTCCACACGGATCACATGGCTGTTTATTATTTCTTTTCAATCGCCAGAATAAAAGGCGATGGTGTCTGCGTATTAATGAACTGATAGCGCAGAACCTGGGCTTCAAGCCCGTCTATTTTTTCGCAGTAGCGCAGAAGATAATCCCGTTCCACAGCACCTTCAGGATGTCCGTGGTAAATGACAAGAATCATCATACCGCCTGAGCGCATTACGCGCAGGCATTGCTCGACTGCAGCAATCGTTGTGCGCGGTCTTGTCACGATCGTCTCATCACTGCCCGGCAGATAGCCGAGGTTGAAGATCGCACCGGCAACAGCACCGTGATGAACAGGAGGAAGTGTTTCCTCAATCGTCTCATGTCCCTGGTTAAATAGTAATACGCGGTTTTTTAATTCATGCTCTTCAAGTTTCGAAGTAGTTTCTGTAATGGCTTCCTGTTGTACATCAAATCCGTAAACCCTGCCATGCTCGCCAACGAGACGCGCGAGAAACAATGTGTCATTGCCATTTCCTGCTGTGGCATCAATGACCACTTCCCCCGGTTTAACCGCTCTTTCTAAAAGTGTTCTTGTATATGGAAGGATTCTGTCGAGATTCATGATCGCACCTCACTTACATATTTGCTGCCCTGACACGAGCCTCTTTCAATCAGCGCACGGTCAATGCCAGTCAGCACTTCCCACTTATTCACACTCCACATTGGTCCAACCATCAATTCGATCGGGCCATCGCCTGTGATTCTGTGAATAATCATTTCCGGTGGAAGAATTTCAAGCTGGTCACATACAAGCTCTACATACTCTTCCTGTGTCATAAATTCAAGCTGACCTTTTTCATACTGCTTAACCATTGGTGTTCCTTTTAACAGGTGAAGCAGGTGGATTTTTATCCCCTGTACATCAAGATCTGCAACAGCTTTAGCCGTTTCCATCATCATGTCACGGTCTTCACCAGGAAGTCCGTTAATAATATGAGAGCAGACTCTGATCCCGCGGTCACGCAGCTTTTTCACGCCTTCTTTATAGCATTCAAAGTCATGTGCCCGATTAATCATATCAGCCGTCGATTCATGTACAGTCTGAAGTCCGAGCTCAACCCACAGGTATGTTCTCTCGTTCAGCTCAGCAAGATAATCAACCACATCATCCGGCAGACAGTCAGGACGCGTTGCAATCGACAGACCGACTACATCGTCAAAGCCGAGTACTTTCTCGTATTTTTCACGCAGTACTTCAACCGGTGCATGCGTATTCGTGAATGCCTGGAAGTAAGCCATATACTTACCTTCCTTCCACTTGCGGTGCATACGCGTCTTAATCTCGTTAAACTGCACTTCAAGCGGATCAACCCGGTTTCCTGCGAAGTCACCTGACCCGGCAGCGCTGCAGAACGTGCAGCCGCCATGAGCAACGGTGCCGTCACGGTTCGGGCAGTCAAAGCCGCCGTCTAGTGCAACCTTAAATACTTTATGTCCAAAATGATTTCTTAAATGATAGTTCCATGTATGATAGCGCTTATTGTCAGCCGCATATTGAAAAGGGTTTTCTATTGCCAAAGGGATGAACCTCCTTCATTGCTATTAGCGTACTCTAGGCATTCTACCATGATTTGCAGAAGGGGACTACTGAATGGGGGCGGATTGATCAAAAAGCGCTAGATATGAACTGATTGGATACAGTCTGTTTGTTGCTGACGTTAGTGTTTTCGGTGGCGACGGTCGTATGGCTCACTGCGATGGTAAGATACACCCGGGTTGATGGTAGTTAAAACAGAGTTGATGGTAGTAAGAACAGGATCGACGGTCGTAAATCAACATCATCTCGCAGCACAATCCCACTCGTAATGCTTTTGAAGAACTAAAAGCCTGTTTCATAAAAGCATGAAGAGTGAGAGTGAAAGTTTTAATGATGTATCTTTAGAGTTGAAGTATCTGACAGCCCGATTGAATGTCGTATTTTGCTCATTGAGGTAGCGATACACCCGGGTTGAACGTTGTATCAGCCAAATCGACTGCGCTGACAGCAACACTGGATGTCATTGCATCTGCCATGCAGATGATGATCTTTTTCTTCGTAAACCAAATATTAAGAATCCTCCATCTTCTTACCAGTATCTTGTTTTCGCTCAGGCAAACCGGTAAAATTATTTGGTACACGAAATACATATGAAATGAGGGACAATCGTGCCGCGTGCGTTATGGTTTTTAGTAATTGGGATGGCAATCAATGTAACGGGGGCTTCTTTTTTATGGCCGTTAAATACAATTTATATCAGCGGTGAGCTGGGGAAATCACTTACAACTGCCGGTCTGGTTCTGATGGCAAACGCCGGTGCGAGTGTGCTTGGTAACCTGCTTGGCGGCGTGCTGTTTGATAAAATCGGCGGCTACAGGTCAATTATGTCGGGGATTATCATCACGCTGACTGCTGTCGGCGGACTGATGATCTGGCACGAATGGCCGCATTATGTCTTTTTTATGATCTTTATCGGTTTTGGATCAGGAATTGTGTTTCCATCGATGTATGCAATGGCAGGTTCTGTGTGGCCGGAAGGTGGAAGAAAGGCTTTCAACGCAATATATCTTGCAACGAATATCGGCGTTGCAACAGGTGCTGCGATGGGTGGTTTTGTTGCGTCATTTTCATTTAATTATATTTTTATCGCAAATTTTGTGATGTACGTGATTTTCTTTTTGATTGCACTGCTGACTTATAAAAATATTGAGCTTCAGCCGAATATACAGACAAGTGTCCTACAGGAACGGGGACGTATTCAGAGCAAGGCTGCATTTACATCACTATTGATCTTATGCGGTGCTTATCTCCTCTGTTGGGTTGGATATGTGCAGTGGCAGTCGACAATCGCTGACTACACTCAGCGAATCAACATCCCGCTCGAGCTGTATAGTGTGCTCTGGACGGTCAATGGACTGCTGATTGTTGCAGGTCAGCCGTTAATCAAACCAATCGTAAAGCGTTTTGAGCATAATTTAAAAATCCAGATGGCGATCGGTACAGTGATCTTTATGGTATCTTTTGCAGTTACTGCTTATGCAGGAAGCTTTCAGGGCTTTTTAGCTGCCATGATCATTTTAACAATTGGTGAAATGCTGATCTGGCCGGCAGTACCAACCATTGCGAGCAGACTTGCGCCAAAGGGAAGAGAAGGATTTTACCAGGGAGTTGTTAACAGTACAGCAACCGGTGGAAGAATGATCGGACCGCTTCTTGGCGGAATTATGGTGGACCTTTACGGGATGACGCCACTCTTCTTCCTGCTGATTGGATTACTCGTTATTTCAATTGGCATTACGTTTATTTATGACCTTCCTTTAAAGAAAAAAGAAGTGGAAGCCGTGGTTTAAAAATACTTGCAAGCCCGGAGTCAATTGAATACAATAGAAAATAGTCATCATAACTAAGACGTTGAAAAGGATTAGTAACAGATCGCCGCTGATAGAAGAGAGTCTGCATTTGGTGAAAGCAGACCGGCAGCACTGTGAACTCACCTTTGAGTCGATTATGCGAAGCAGATTAGCATAATCCGTTTTCCGCGATAAGGACTTGAGCGCGTGTACACGAATTTGGGTGGTACCGCGGGAGTGTATAAGCACCTCCCGTCCCATGATTGGGGCGGGAGTTTTTTGTTTATTACAGGTAATTTTTTACATTAGGAGGAACTGGTATGAGCTTTGATCATAAAGTGATCGAGAAGAAATGGCAGAAGCACTGGCTTGAAGAAAAGACTTTCAAGACAGAAGAAGATTTTTCAAAAAAGAAGTTTTACGCACTGGATATGTTCCCTTATCCATCCGGCGCAGGTCTTCATGTAGGACACCCGGAAGGTTATACAGCGACTGATATTCTTTCACGCTTTAAGCGTATGCAAGGCTACAACGTGCTTCATCCAATGGGATGGGATGCGTTCGGACTGCCTGCTGAGCAGTACGCGCTTGATACAGGAAACAGCCCGGCTGAATTTACAAAGAAAAATATTGATACATTCCGCCGTCAGATCCAGGAGCTTGGCTTCTCGTATGACTGGGACCGTGAAGTCAGCACAACGGATCCTGAGTACTACAAGTGGACGCAGTGGATCTTCCTGAAGCTTTATGAACAGGGACTTGCTTATGTGGACGAGGTAGCGGTGAACTGGTGCCCGGCACTTGGAACCGTTCTTGCAAACGAAGAAGTCATTGATGGTGTAAGTGAGCGCGGCGGACACCCTGTAGAGCGTCGTCCGATGAAGCAGTGGGTATTGAAAATCACTGCCTACGCTGACCGTCTGATTGATGATCTTGAAGAGCTGGACTGGCCTGAGAGCATTAAAGATATGCAGCGCAACTGGGTTGGCCGTTCTGAAGGTGCAGAAATTACGTTCAATATCGAAAATACAGGTGAAAAGTTTGACGTATTTACAACGCGTCCTGATACACTTTTCGGGGCTACGTACGCAGTGCTTGCACCTGAGCATCCGCTCGTTGAAAAAATCACAACAGCTGATCAAAAAGGTGCAGTTGATGCTTATATTAATCAAATCAAGTCAAAGAGCGACCTTGAGCGTACTGATCTTGCAAAAGAGAAGACTGGCGTATTCACAGGCGCTTATGCCATTAACCCTGTAAATGACGAGAAAATGCCGATCTGGATTGCAGATTACGTACTGATGAGCTATGGAAGCGGAGCAATTATGGCTGTACCTGCTCATGATGAGAGAGACTATGAGTTCGCACAGGAGTTCAACCTGCCGATCCGTGAAGTCGTTGAAGGCGGAGACATTTCTAAAGAAGCATACACAGGAGAAGGTAAACACGTAAACTCAGGCTTCCTTGACGGTCTTGGCAAAGAAGAAGCCATTGCAAAATCGATTGAATGGCTTGAAGAAAAGAATCTTGGTACGAAGAAAATCACTTACCGTCTGCGTGACTGGTTGTTCAGCCGTCAGCGTTACTGGGGTGAGCCGATTCCGATTATTCACTGGGAAGACGGCACAATGTCAGGCGTACCTGAATCTGAGCTGCCGCTTGAACTGCCAAAAACAGAAAACATTAAACCTTCAGGAACTGGTGAATCACCACTTGCAAATATCGATGAGTGGGTAAATGTTGTTCATCCTGAAACAGGCATGAAAGGCCGCCGCGAGACCAACACAATGCCTCAGTGGGCGGGAAGCTGCTGGTACTACCTGCGCTATATCGATCCGACAAACAGTGAAGCACTTGCTGATCCGGAGAAAATTAAGCACTGGCTGCCTGTAGACATTTATGTGGGCGGAGCAGAGCACGCAGTCCTTCACCTGCTGTACGCACGTTTCTGGCATAAAGTACTTTATGATATTGGTGTGGTACCAACGAAAGAGCCGTTCCAGAAGCTATTTAACCAGGGAATGATTCTTGGTGAAAATAACGAAAAGATGAGTAAATCTAAAGGGAACGTAGTAAACCCTGATGAGATCATCCGCACGCACGGTGCAGATACACTTCGCGTCTATGAAATGTTCATGGGACCGCTTGAAGCATCTGTTGCATGGTCTGAAAACGGTCTTGACGGAGCAAGAAGATTCCTTGAGCGTATTTGGCGTCTGCTTGTAACAGATCAGGGCACACTGACAGACAAAGTAAAAGATCAGCCGAATGAAGCACTTGAAAAAGTGTATCATCAGACAGTGAAAAAAGTGACAGAAGACATTGAAGGTATCCGCTTCAACACAGCCATTTCACAGCTGATGGTATTTGTGAATGAGGCCTACAAAGTTGATGTCATTCCTTCAGAATATATCAAAGGCTTTGTTCAAATGCTGTCACCATTTGCACCTCACCTTGCTGAAGAGCTTTGGGAAAAAGTTGGGGAAGGCGAGCTCAGCTATTCAGAATGGCCATCATTTGACGAGTCTAAGCTTGTCAGCAACGAAGTAGAAATCGTTGTTCAAATTAACGGTAAGCTGAAGAAGAAGCTAATGGTTCCACGTGAAGCAACACGCGAAGAAATGGAATCACTTGCAATGGAGCAGGAAGAAGTAACGTCTGCGATCGAAGGAAAAACAGTCCGTAAAGTGATCGCCGTTCCGGGGAAACTGGTCAATATCGTAGCAAACTGACCGTCTCGATTGTTATAATCGAATTATGCTTAAAATGGAAAGGGTGAAGAACATGTCAGAACTTAACACAATTACTGCAAGTGAAGTGCAAAAGAAGCTTGAAGCAGGGGAAGAATTAAACCTGATTGATGTACGTGAAAATGATGAAGTCGCTGAAGGGATGATTCCTCAGGCAACTCATATTCCAATGGGTGACATTTCAATGCACATGGATGAGCTTGATCAGGATAAAGAATACATCGTGATCTGCCGCTCCGGCCGCCGCAGCGAGAACGTAGGCTGGTTCCTGCATGACCACGGTTATAAGGTAACAAACATGACTGGCGGAATGCTTGAGTATGAGGGCGAGACGAAGCCGAAAGCTTAAGGATAGAAAAAAGCCTGGAATCTTATTTAGAGATTCCAGGCTTTTATTTTGGGCTTTGGATGAGATGGTGGAATTTAAGGTCACGTTCTGTGATTTTCGGGTCACACCCGGACGATCTAAGGTCAGGTTCTCATATTTTGAGGTCACATCCAGCTTGAACCGCGATTTTCGGGTCAGATTTAACAATTTTCGGGTCAGCTTCCCAATTTTTCAGGTCACCTCCACAAAATCTCGAATCACACCCACCTCACATCATCACACACGTAGCCCGCGCTGCCAGTAAACCTACACCGGCTCACCAGCCGCATTACTCCCGGCCAGTCTACCCGTCACAAGCGCCGACGTAATATTATAGCCACCCGTATAACCATGAATATCAAGCAGTTCCCCGCATAAAAACAGTCCTTCACATTTCTTCGACTTCATCGTTTTAGGCTCGATTTCCTTAATCGACACCCCACCGCCGGTTACAAAAGCTTTTTCAATTGACTGTGTTCCGTCCACTTTCATTTCAAATGCAGTCAGCAGCCCAGCCATTCCACGGATTTTCTCTGAGGAAATCGTTCCTGCCTGCTGATCCGGGTCGATTTCGTTTAATTCCATCAGGAACAAGATATAGCGTTCCGGTGCGAAGCCTTTCCAGACATTTTTGACAGCCTTCTTCGCATCATCTTTGGCCATCTGGTTCAGCTGCTGGAACACGTTTTCTGCATTTTGACCAGGCATCACATTGATCCTCACTGTAACCGGTGCACCTTTTTGCTTTTTCATTTCTTTTACAGCATATTGACTGCAGCGCAGAATCGCGGGCCCTGATAACCCAAAATGAGTAAACAGCATATCCATCTGATGAGTAACAACAGGTTTGCCGGTTTTCTTGAGGACACTTACTGCAGCATCACGCAGGGCAAGTCCCTGAAGCGATTTGTTTTTGATAAATGGTTCACTTGAAAGAAGCGGCACTTCAGTAGGGAACAGGTCAGTAACCGTATGACCCGCTTTCTCAACCCAAGGATAGCCGTCGCCTTCTGAGCCTGTCTGGGGAACGGACTTTCCTCCGACAGCGAGTACAACAGCATCAGCAAGAATTTCTTCGCCGTTTTTCGTCTCTATCCCGACCACTTTTTCATCTTCAATTAAAAGATCCCCTACTGGTGCGTTCGTTCTTATTTCTACATTCAGCTCACCCAATCTTCTGAGAAGTGCATCCACTACAGATTGTGCTTTATTTGACACAGGGAACATTCTGCCGTGATCTTCTTCTTTTAACGCAACGCCAAGCCCTTCAAAAAATGCAATAATGTCTTCATTATTAAAGACAGAAAAAGCACTGTATAAAAATCGGCCATTACCCGGGATATGCTTAATGATCTCATCTACAGGAAGGCGGTTCGTTACGTTACAGCGTCCTCCGCCTGAGATCGCAAGTTTACGTCCAAGCTTTGTGCCTTTATCTATTAAAAGAACGCGTTCTTTTTTCTCGCCGGCTGCGATTGCGGCCATCAGACCTGATGGACCACCGCCAACGATAATTACATCATATTTCATTTGTTTTCAACTCTTTTCTGCAATATGCCTCCATTTTAACGCGTGAAAGTAGACAATTCAATGCAGTAATCATTGTCATTCGACCGTTCGGGTAGTACACTCTAGTATAGTGTCAAAATTCTTGTCAGATGATTAGGAAGTGAAAATTCATAGATGTCTACATCCACGCTTGTCAGAGGTACATTTATTCTGACGTTAGGTACTTTTATTTCCAAGTTTCTCGGACTTTTTTATGTGATTCCATTTAATGAACTGGTACGCGATGAGCCTGGTGCGCTTGCGTTATACCAGTACGGATATATTCCCTATACAATTTTTCTCTCTATTGCAACAGCGGGTGTTCCGCTTGCTGTATCAAAATTTATATCCAAATATAATGCCATTGGTGAATATGAGGTAGGGCGGAAGCTATTCCGGTCCGGGCTGATTCTGATGTCACTAACAGGTATTTTCGCCTTTTTAATGATGTATCTGTTCGCACCGGTTTTTGCCGGTATGGTTATTGAATCGAACGAGCAGCAGGTCAGTGTAGAACAGGTCATATCCGTGATCAGGGCAGTCAGCTTTGCGCTGATTATTATACCGGTTATGAGTCTGATCAGGGGATTCTTCCAGGGCTATGAGTCCATGGGGCCAACTGCTGTTTCAAATGTGATTGAGCAGATTGTCCGGATCGTCTTCCTGTTAGCAGGTGTGTATGTTGTGCTGTTTGTCATGGATGGATCGATGACAGAAGCAATTGGCGTAGCAACATTTGCAGCATTTGTCGGAGGTGTAGCGAGTCTCGTTCTACTTATTGTGTATTACCTGAAACGCAAACCCCATTTAGATAAAATGAGTGCCACAGGTAAAAACGAAATGAATGTGTCGATCAAAGATATGTATAAAGAAATCATTCTTTATTCGATTCCTTTCGTTCTTGTTGGTGTAGCGAACCCGTTATTTCAATTAATTGACTCACTGACATTTAACAAAGCAATGGTCTCGATCGGCCTGGCAGCTGTAACAGATATTCAGCTTGAAGTCTTGAACTTTACGACGCATAAGCTGGTCATTATCCCGGTATCTCTTGCAACCGCATTTGCGATGACGCTGATTCCGGTTATTACATCAAGCTTTTCAAAAGGTAACTGGAACAATCTGAATAGACAGATTGACCAGACGTTTCAAATTCTATTGTTCCTGACAATGCCTGCAGCAATCGGGCTGTCACTTCTTGCAGAACCTGCTTATACAGTATTTTACGGCGCTGATCAGCTTGGGACAGAAGTGCTCAGAACGTATGCGCCTGTCGCAATTTTATTTGCGATATATACTGTAACGGCTGCGATGATGCAGGGAATTAATGAGCAGCGCTGGAGTGTGCTGAGCTTACTTGTTGGCCTGCTTGTAAAATTATCACTCAATATCCCGCTCGTACAGATGATGGAAGTGCAGGGAGCCGTACTTTCCACAAGTATTGGTTATATCGCTGCGATTGTGATCAATCTGCTAGTCATTAAATACTTCGCGGCTTATAAATATAAAATGGTTGTGAAAAGAACGGTACTTATGCTTATTTTTAATGTAGTCATGGCTGTTCCTGTCCTGCTTGTTTACTTTGGACTGGATTTGGTACTGAACCCTGAAAACAGACTGCATGCGATTATCATTCTGGCAATCTGCGGCCTGATTGGCGCATTTGTCTATGCAGTATTAAGCATGAAATCCCGTCTGGCCGACCGCCTGTTCGGGGATCGCGTGACGCGTTTGCGTAATAAATTTTCTTAAAAAAGGATGTTTCTGATGAGACTCGACAAACTGCTTTCCAATATGGGATATGGCAGCAGAAAAGAAATGAAGAAATGGCTGAAGTCAGGGTCCGTAACGGTTGACGGAAAGCCTGTAAAAGACGGAAAGCATCAGGTGAACCCTGAAAAACAGACAGTGAGTGTGAACGGGGAAGAGGTTCACTACCGTGAATTTATCTATCTGATGATGAATAAACCCCAGGGCGTGATCTCTGCAACTGAAGACGGAATGCATGAAACGGTGATTGATCTGATTGATCCTGAATATCACCTGTTCGAACCATTCCCGGTCGGCCGTCTTGATAAAGATACAGAAGGCTTTCTGCTGCTGACAAATGACGGCGGCCTGTCACATGACCTACTTTCACCAAAGAAACACGTAGCCAAAACGTATTTTGCTCGTATCAATGGCACAGTGACAGAAGACGATATCAAGGCTTTCAAAGAAGGCGTCACATTAGACGACGGCTACAAAACAAAGCCTGGTGAACTTGTCATCTTATCAGCAGGCGAAACCTCAGAAATCGAACTGACGATCACAGAAGGCAAATTCCATCAGGTCAAACGAATGTTCCAGGCAGTCGGCAAAGAAGTCACATTCCTCAAAAGACGATCCATGGGCCCGCTGGAACTGGATCAAAACCTTGACCCTGGTGAGTACCGCGAATTAACAGTGGAAGAACTTACACAATTGAAAAATCGGTCAAGCAAGTAGTTACAAAGACAAACTGAGCGGTCACGGGAGAGGACGGAGACTCCCGCCCCAGGAAGGGACAGGTGAGACCCCGCAAGGCGAAGCCTGAGGAGGCTCACCGCCCGGGGGCAGGAAAGCGTAGTCCTCTCCCGTGACCGCGGTTTTCATTTGAGACACAAAACAAGAGCAGCGTACATACGCTGCTCTTTTATACTTTCAATTTATGAAATTTTAACTTTCTTTTCTGTCGTTGTCCATTTGCCCCGACTAGGACTTGTCACTAAATCGTTATAGGCTAACACATTCAAATCCCTTTGAATGGTGCGAGGTGTAATGCCGAATTCATCTACCAAATCATTTGTAGTCACTGTTCCATTTTCTTTAATGAACATATAGACAGATTTGATACGCGTCAGCATTCTGTTCGTAGTTGGTTTCAAAAAACCACTCCCTCATCTTTTTTCCATGGCATTGACGACGGTTGACAGTTCAATTATTGATAGAAGTAAAATTGGATGCCTGACGACAGCCCCTTTTCATTCTTTTTCGACAATCGTTATTGTCTGACAATTTCATTGTACACCCCATTTAAATAAATTTCTACCCTTTTCTACCCATTTACAAACTATTAACATAGTTATTTCAAAATCGTTCGTTATTAAGGTTAATGGAAACTTTTCTCATGATCATTCGTAATTATTTAAAAGGATGTGAGAAAATGCTTCATGTACATATTCAATCAGGAAGTTATCAGCCGAATCAACCGGTGATCAGGGACATTGATTTCCATTTGACTTCCGGAGAATTATTAATAATGATCGGATCTAACGGTGCAGGGAAAAGCACGACATTAAAAGCCATCATGGGTCAGCTGCCATTTTTAGAAGGAGAAGTAGTATTTCAAAAAAACATCCGCTATTCATTTATACCGGAGCGGCCTGTCTTTTATGATGAATTAACGCTTCAGGAGCATCTGCAATTTATTGCTGATATTGAAGAAATGCCGGAAGCTGAATGGAAGCCGAGGGCAGAGGAATGGCTCGAAAAATTTCAGCTGAAAAAAGTACTTCATGAATTACCGGGAACATTTTCAAAAGGGATGCAGCAAAAAGCGATGCTGCTACTCGCACTTTTGACAAAACCGTCATTGTGGATTATTGATGAGCCTTTTATGGGGCTGGATCCGTCAGCGGTGAAGCTGTTTATGAAACTGATTCAGGAAGAGCGTAAAAGAGGTGCCGGTATTTTGATGTGTACACATATTCTTGATACAGCAGAGAAAATAGGTGATAGATTTATTATTATTTCTGAAGGGACAAGTTCAGCATACGGTACGCTGCAGGAAGTGCTTGAAGGTTATGGTGCGGAGGATCTTTACGGTTGTATTCCGGAGGCTGAGTAATATGAAGGGACTTTTGCGCACAAGAATACATAAAGATTTTAACTATCAATACGGCATTATTAAAACGGCCATTGACTGGACGGTTATTGTTTATTTAATTTTGCCAACAATCTTTTTCAGCGGACTTTTTTACAGGTCTCTCTGGCTGGAGCAACCCGTCTGGTTCAGTTGGTTCGACTGGAGATTGGCAGCACTTGTCATGGCTGTGACGATGCTTTCATCCAAATGGCGCACTTTTTTGTATGAAGCGGATAGTGTCTTTCTCGTCAAAAAAAGAGAGCAGGTTGCATCGCTTTTGAAAAAAAGTTTTATCTATAATCTGTTATTTTCATTTTTAGAAACTGGTGTGATCATTTTTCTATTACTGCCATTTTTGATTGACTTTTTACTGGCAGCTCCGGTTGATATCATTGCATTCTGGCTTTCAGCAACTGCGATTAAAGTCTTTGGTAAATCAATGTTTTACTTTGCGTGGCTGAGATTCAAAGGCTGGCGGTTAAGGGTGATTGTGATTTCTATTGGGCTTGCGATCATTTTAAGTACATTTTTCATTACCTGGCTCAGCCTGACGATGCCAATAGTTGCGGCTTTACCACTTATGATTTTCATTGCAGTGCTGCCTGCTCTGCTGAAAAACAGTCTGCTTTCTCCAGGCAGAATTCTGGATCATGGAATAAAAGAACGCGGGTACAAAACCAGATTTATTAAGAAGATGTTTTCTATGTCCTATGAAGTAGAGACACCACCTAAAGCGAGAAACCGCACAAAACCATGGTTTTTTAGAAAATCAGGCAGGATCTTTAAAAATCCCGGACCTCAAAAAGCAATGGCTGAGCTCTTCATCAAGCATTATGCAAGGAATAGGGAGTATACTTATATCGTCCTTAGGCTGATTGGTGCAGCGGGTGCTTCAGCTGTTTTTGTTCCATCAGGCTGGGCATACGTGATCATCGTAGCCTTTTTGGCATTCGGTACGATTTCTGTCAGTCAGCAGATGTGGTCACAACTGATCGATCAGCATGCAATCGGAGTGAAATATAAATCAATAGACGCTTATTTTAAAATTAAGCGTAAAACGGACCTGATTACAGTGATTCCATATACTATTTTCCTCGTCCTCTATTTCATCTGAATCAAATTTCATGGTGATTCCACTGTGGAAATGTTCTATAATAGGACCATTATCAAAGAACGGGGTGAATGCCGTGACGATCAGCTGGATGGATGAAGTTGATAAAAGAAAAGACGACATATTAAAAGAACTGCAGCAGCTTATTGCCATTCCAAGCGTCCTTGATGAATCAGACGCAGATGAAAAGGCGCCTCTTGGCAAAGAGGTTAAGCGGGCACTTGAGTACTTACTGGATGCAGGTGAAGCGTCCGGATTTACCAGTAAAAATGTCGGTCATATTGCCGGTCACCTTGAAATGGGTGAAGGAGATGACCTGCTCGGGATTTTATGTCACGTAGACGTTGTACCAGCCGGCAATGGGTGGACATACGAGCCGTTTGAAGGCGCGATTGAAAATGGCAGACTTTATGGACGCGGTGCCATTGATGATAAGGGGCCGACGATCGCCGCTTATTATGCGATGAAAATTATTGATGAACTTGGACTTAAACTCAATAAAAGAGTCCGGATGATTATTGGTACAGATGAAGAAAGTGACTGGCGCTGTGTCGATCATTATTTTGAAAAAGAGGAAATGCCAACGATCGGTTTTGCACCGGACGCAGATTTTCCTGTCATTCATGCTGAAAAAGGAATAATGGACGCAGATTTTCATCTCACCGACTATGAACCGGATGAGCATGCGCCGAAAATTGAAATGCACACCTATCATTCCGGTGAGCGCTATAATATGGTTCCTGATTACGCTAAAGCAGAGCTGACTGTACATGCTGAACAGACCTATCTCCTGCAGGAATATGAGGAGTTTCTAAAAGAGCATGAATTAGAAGGAGACTTTTACGTGAAAAGCGGTCTTCTGACAATGGAACTGCACGGCAAATCAGCACACGCAATGGAACCCGATCACGGTGTAAATGCCGGCATTCTGCTGTTAAGATTTTTAAAGCGTTTTGAGCTTGATGCAAGAGCCAGAACGTTTGCCGCATTTGCAGACAAATATTTGTATAATAATTCAAGAGGCATTGCGCTTGGTATTGCCGGAAAAGATGACATTAGCGGTGACCTCACGTTAAATACTGGACTGATCCGCTATGATGAAGATGAAGCATTTTTTGGACTGAACATCCGTTATCCTGTCACGTATGACATGGATGATAAGCTTAAATGGCTGATCAGTGAAATGGAGCAATATTATATCAGCGTGAATGTGAAAGATAACTCAAAGCCGCATCACGTAGATGGAAATGATCCTTTTGTCCAGACGCTTTTATCTGTATATGAAAAGCAGACAGGCAAGCAGGGTGAGCTGCTCGCAATCGGCGGAGGCACTTATGCACGCTCACTTGAAAATGGAGTGGCATTTGGAGCGCTATTCCCTGGAAGAGAAGATGTTGCGCATCAGAAAGATGAATATATTGAAATAGAAGACTTATTAAAAGCGACTGCAATCTATGCAGAAGCCATTTATCAGCTTGCATGTGAGAAGCAATCATAGAGAGGGAGATCAGTATGGGTACAATTCTTGTTAATGATCAGTTTTTAGACCGCGTGAATGGCACAGTGGATATTGAGGATCGCGGCTATCAGTTTGGTGATGGCGTATATGAAGTAGTCAGAGTATATGGCGGTAAGATGTTTACAGCAAAAGAGCACCTGACAAGATTATTCGAATCAGCAGAAAAAATCTTTCTTACACTGCCTTTTACATTAGAGGAATTAACAGCAAGACTTGAAAAGCTCATGACAGATAACAACCTGGATACAGGCATTATCTATCTGCAGGTAACAAGAGGCGCATCATCAAGACAGCACCATTTCCCTGAGGAACAAAATGCTGTGCTGACTGCTTATACAAAAGAAGTAGCACGTCCTGTCGGTGATATGAGTGCAGGGGTAAAAGCAATTACTACACCGGATGTGAGGTGGCTCAGATGTGATATTAAGAGTCTGAACTTACTCGGCAACCTGCTTGCAAAACAGGAAGCAGTCTCTAAGGGCGGTTTTGAAGCAATTCTGCACAGAGATGAGACTGTAACAGAAGGGTCATCATCAAACGTGTTTATGATTGCGAACGATACGATGTATACACACCCTGCAACCAATCTGATTCTAAATGGGATCACGCGCCGTGAAATCATTAAGCTTTGTGCTAATATTGGACTGAATGTTGAAGAAAAAGCATTTACACTTGATGAGTTATACAATGCTGAAGAAGTATTCATGGCAAGCACAACTGCTGAAGTGATGCCACTGACATTAGTGAACGATCAGCAAATCGCTGGCGGCACACCAGGCAGCTGGACGCGCAAATTGCAGGAAGCGTTCGAAGAAGCAGTTGAAAAGCAGTGTGGTGCACTGACTGAGACAATTACACTTTAATTTTTTCAATGAGCAATCATAACAAAACCCTCCAATTCCACCGTAGGAATTGGAGGGTTTTTGCGTTTGAAGGTTAAAACTTACTCATATCTGAAAACATCACTAGACAGGTATCTCTCGCCTGTATCGCACGCAATAAACACGACAAATGAATCCTCAGGCAGTGTCTTAGCAACTTCAAGTGCTGCATAGCAGGCTGCACCGGATGAAGGTCCTACAAGAATACCTTCCTCGCGCGCCAAACGTCTTGTAATATCATACGCCTGTTCATCTTCAATTTTATGAATTTTATCATACACTTCCTGATTTAAAATATCAGGGATAAACCCGGGGCTTGTCCCCACAAGCTTGTGTTTACCTGGCTTTCCGCCAGAAAGGACAGGAGATCCCGCAGGTTCAACGACGTGCACCTGAAGATCTTTATATTTTTCTTTTAACACTTCACCAGTACCTGTAATCGTACCGCCAGTTCCCGCAGTCGCAACAAAAGCGCTGAGCGGCATGCCCAGCTGATCAGCTGCCTGGATAATTTCAAGTGCAGTTGATTTTCTGTGCGCATCAGGATTTGCAAAGTTTTCAAACTGCATCGGCACAAAGCTGCCTTCAATTTCTTTTGAAAGTTCATTTGCCTTTCTGATCGCACCAGGCATTTTTTCATCACCAGGCGTCAGTACAACTTCAGCACCATATGCTTTTAACAGGTTGATTCTTTCGGCTGTCATTGTATCCGGCATCACAAGGATTGAACGGTATCCTCTTGCTGAAGCGTTCATGGCAATGCCGATACCTGTATTTCCGCTTGTAGGTTCAATAATCGTAGAACCTGCTTTTAGATAGCCTGCTTTTTCAGCTTCTAGAATCATATTAAAAGCAGCGCGGTCTTTTACACTTTTACTCGGATTGTAATACTCAAGCTTTGCGTATACCTTAGCGCCTTTTTCAGGCTGCAGACGGTTCAATTTTACAAATGGAGTATCCCCGATCAGTTCTGCAATGTTATTAACAACTTTCATGATTATCATCCTTTCAAGACAATTACGTGTTTTCATTCTACCTTTTCACCAGCAAGGATTCAATTTAGACTGTCCAGCCGAGTAAAAAACGTTATAATGAAGCCAATACCAAATGATGGAGGTCTGTTATGGAAAACCATTATTTTATTGCCTGTACACTTTCTGATCAGACGAAAGAAGTCTTACATAACGTACGCCAGTCTTATTTACATGAAGATCGTTTTAAGAAAATACCACACAAGTCGGATCTGCATCTGACATTGTCATTTTTAGGCAGTGTATCTGATGATCAGCTAAAAATTGTGACTGAAGCGATCGATAAAAGAATGAAAGCCTATCAGCCTTTTTCATTAACATACAGCCATCTCGATACATTTGGAAAAGAAGAGACGCCAAGAGTCTGGTGGGCAGGACCTGAGCCGTCAGATGAACTGCAGGCACTGTATGAATCCATTCAGGATGCAGTCAGGCTGATTCATAAAGATGAAAAAAGACCTTTCCGTCCGCATGTGACACTGGCAAAAAAGTGGAAGGGTGAGCCGGCTCATATTTATATAGGGCCAATTGATCCGGTAATAGAAACCATTGAAAAAATTTCGATCTATGAAATTCATCCAGGCAGATCGCCTATGTATACGGTTTATCAATCATTTCAGTTAAAAGAAAGCGGTGAAAGTAATGGCACAGCTGATTAAGCTCCAGGATTATGTGTCACGTTATGAGAAAGATATGATCCGCTATCCATCACAATATGTCAGGCTGAAAAAGCAGCAGTGGACAAAAATCAGACAGCAGTGGGAAGATGGCGGCATTTTTTTAAATGAAGAAGAAATTGAACGTTTTAAAGAAGAGGTTGAAGGAAAAGAAGGTCTATTGAAGCGCTTTAAAAAAATACTTGTCAAGCAACAGAAAGAAACTGAAGCAGAAATGGAAGAGGAAGAAACAGATGATTTATCATTTGAACCCTCTGTGTACTATAAGCCTGAGACGCTTGATGATCTGAAGCATCTTTATCTCGATCAGCTCCTGCAATTTCAGCTGAAATGGGCAAGCTCAACGCTGACGGAGAAATCCTATGTAGACCCGAAGTATTATCGTGATGACCATCTGAAATTTTTCCTTCAGCGCTTTCCTGACACTTTTTTATTAATGTATGAGCCGATTCTGTTACTTAAGAAAGCGCCTGTAGAGCTTGAAATCCTTCTTTTCACACCGACCGGACTGTGGTGTATTTCAATGCTTGAAGAAGGAGAAGGCACAGTATTTGTCGGTACTACTGAACGTTTCTGGAAGGTCAAGCAGGGCGAGAGTGAGCATACATTATTGAATCCGCTCATCTCTCTTGACAGGACAGCTTCCATCATTCAGCAGATTTTTGATAAAAATGAGGTTGATTTTGCAATACATAAGGCCGTTATAACTAGAAATGGCTATGTGGATTTTCCTGATATTCCATACGGCTATAAAATCATTGATAAAAGAAACATAGAAAAATGGCATCAGCACCAGCGGAATATGTCTTCACCGTTTAAACATATGCAGATGAAGGCTGCAAGGTCGGTGATTGATTATACACAAACTACATCAGTCGGACGTATGCAATGGAGTGAAGAAATGCAGGATCCGGAAGAATGAGAAAGATTGCAGTTTTTAACCCGAATGCAGGCAAAGGCATGAATCAGCGGCAACTTTCTGAGGTGCTTCCTGTCTTAAAAGATGCCGGATTTGACATATGGTTCACAGCTTCAAAGCATGATGCGGAAAATAGAATCAGAGAATGGTGCCGAATTCATCCTTCAGAACGAGTATGTTTTATTGTATCAGGTGGTGACGGCACGATGCATGAGGCTATAAATGGAGCAGCTGACCATCCTCACGCTGTATTTGCATCAATTCCAACAGGTTCCGGGAATGATTTCGCACGATATTTCGGCGGCTTTGAGCTGGATGAAAAGCTTCCTGAACGATTGAATAGCTCAGTCATTAAGCAACATGATGTGATCAGCTATGGAATGCCTGCAGTACGCACTGCGGTCAGTAATATGGGAGCGGGATTTGATGCAGAAGTCGCTTACTCTGCCAATCAGTCAAAATTAAAAAAGCTTTTAAATAAATTGTCGATCGGTAAGGTTGTCTATGTGGTCTTTCTGATACGTCAGCTGATGAGTTTTAAGCCTTTCAAGCTGGAGCTGACTGCGGATAATAAGTCATACAGCTTTGACCGCGTATGGTTTATGACCATTTCAAACCAGCCTTATTTCGGCGGGGGCATGATCATTGCACCAACGGCTGACAGCAAGGACGGCGAGCTTGATATTACAGTTGTTCACGGGCTCTCGCGTCTTAAATTTCTGCTCGTGTTTGTCAGTGTATTTAAGGGAACACATACGAAATTTAAAGAAGTAAGTCTGATCCGATCAGGTGCAGTAAGCTGCCGGTCAGATCGTGCTGTCAGGGTGCATGCAGATGGTGAGGACAACGGTCTGTTAAAAGCAGGTCACGAACTGAAAGCAGCCGCTTCAACCCGTAAAATCCGGGTAGCATCCAAGTTGGCTCTTGACGAATGATAGGGGAAAACGATAAAATTTTAAAAGGATAGCGCTTTGTCTAGCTGCTATCTTTTTCTATTCTATGAATGTAGATCTTAAACCACTCCGCTATAGAAGGTGAATGAATTGGAACATTTATTTGATGACCAGGACTGGGAGATCATATCTGCAGGAGGCGCTTCAGGTGAAGCCTTTTTTGCAAGATATCATGAACAGAAGCTTTTTCTTAAGCGCAACTCATCACCTTTTTTAGCTGTACTGTCAGCAGAAGGGATTGTGCCAAGGTTAAAGTGGACGAAACGACTTGAAAACGGTGATGTCATTACAGCACAGCACTGGCTGAACGGTCGTGAGCTTCATGCCGATGAAATGAACGGTCCCCGAATCGCGAAAATGCTGAAAAAAATTCATAGCTCCAGGCCATTAACTTCTATGCTGCGAAGACTGGGAAAAGAACCATACGACCCTTCTCTTATGTATGAAGAAGTTGCCGATACGCTTGATATGGATCTGAAGTATCTGCCGCCTGTAAGAGAAGCACTGTCTTTTTTACGTTATCACCTTGATGACATTTCGGCGGAAAGCTATGTCGTCTGCCATGGAGATGTGAATCATAATAACTGGCTTTTATCAGATGTGAATGAATTATTTTTAATAGACTGGGATGGCGCCATGCTCGCAGATCCAGCGGTTGATGTAGGTATGCTTTTATACTGGTACGTACCTGAGCAGGAATGGAGCAGCTGGATGTCTCACTACGGTGAAGAACTGACCGATGACTTCAGACTGCGCATGAAATGGTATGTCGTCTGTCAGGCACTTGTCATGCTGCAATGGCAAAAAGACAAAGGCCGCCTGCACGATGTGACCAAGTGGATGAACTTCCTCCAGCGCACCCAAAAGAAAGAAAACCCGAAGTAGCCTGATCCTTTTCTGGCAACAACAGAAGAGTACAGGCTATTTTTGATTTCAGATTATAACAACCGCTGCCCCTTTCCATGCAGGACTTCGCTTTCTGCGGCCGGGCGGTGAGCCAGCAGGCTTCGCCATGCTCTGTCTCACCTGTCCCTTCCTGCCGCAGGAGTCTTCGTCCTGCATTCCAAGGGTCAGCTGAACATATGAAAATCTACTATTACGAAAATATTAAAACAAAATAAAGGAGTATATGATTATGAGAGCAAGGAATAAGCCGTGGGCTGAAGATCACTTAAAAGCTCACCCACAATATGTACCTGCAGAGCCCGCATCACATAAAGGTAATTGGAAAAAAGAAGTATTCGGTAACGCCAATGAACTTCACATTGAAGTCGGGTCAGGTAAAGGCAGGTTCATTACTGAAATGGCTAAAATGCATCCTGAAGTGAATTATATCGCCATTGAACTGTCAGAAAGCATTGCGATTTCAGCGCTTGACCTGATGCTTGAAGCTGATATCCCAAATGTAAGGCTGCTGACAATCAACGCTGAAATTCTCGGTGATGTATTCGAAAGAGGCGAAGTGGACCGCGTGTATCTGAACTTCTCAGATCCATGGCCAAAGACACGTCACGAAAAACGCCGCCTGACATTTAAAAAGTTCCTGGACCTGTATAAGACTGTTCTTCCTGAAAATGGTGAGATCCATTTCAAAACAGATAACAGAGGACTGTTTGAGTATTCACTCCAGAGCTTCTCAGCGTATGGACTGCTATTAACATACGTAAGTCTTGATCTTCACAACAGTGATTTTGAAGGCAATGTCATGACTGAATACGAAGAGAAGTTTTCTTCACTCGGCCAGCCGATCTATCGCTGCGAAGTGCGCTATCAATAAGTTTAAATCCATTCTTTCTGTGTCGCAGAGAGGGTGGATTTTTTATTTTGTAAGCAGTGATGAGAGGGGGATTGGTACAGGTAGCGGCTGAATACATACAAAACGAGATAGGATTGCTACAAACACACGGGTGTATCGCTACAAATCAAAGGTAGACACATACAAATTTCACAAAAACCACTGTAACTCCAATCCTTCTTTCGCAAACCCGATCCTACTGTGATAATATGTAAGCGTATACATAAGGAGGCGAATGAAATGGATTCATTTAAATTTGGGAAATGGGAACTTTACTGGCTGGACGGCGGTATTACAAATATGGATGGCGGCGCGATGTTCGGCGTCGTACCAAAACCGCTCTGGTCAAAAAAATATCCTGTGAATGAAAAAAATCAGATCGAACTGGTCACAGAGCCGCTTCTGATCAGAACAGAAGATCGAAATATTCTGATCGATGCAGGTGTCGGAACCGGTAAATATGATGAGAAAAAGAAGCGAAATTACGGGATTACACGCGAAGCGTCGATTGAACGCTCGCTCAGCGAACTGAATCTGACAGTGGATGACATTGATACAGTCGTCATGACTCACATGCACTTTGACCATATTGGCGGTTTAACAGCGCCTGATGGAGAAAATATGAAATCTGTATTTCCTAATGCAACGATTTATGCAAGCGAGACTGAATGGAACGAAATCAGAAACCCGAATATCAGATCGAGAAATACATACTGGAAAGAAAACTGGGTAGCGGTACAGGATCAGGTGAAGACTTTTACAGAGGAGCTTGAAGTACTTCCGGGCTTGACGATGATCCATACAGGCGGACATAGTGACGGGCACTGTATTGTAAAAATGGAGCAGGACGGCGAAGTAATTTTGCATATGGCAGACCTGATGCCGACGCATGCCCATCAGAATCCACTGTGGGTGCTTGCTTACGATGATTATCCAATGACGTCAGTGTTTGCAAAAGAGAAGTGGGTTAAAGACGGCCTGAATAACGGATACTGGTTCAGTTTTTACCACGACGCACAGGTCCGCATGATCAAATGGAACGAAACAGGCAAAGAAGTAACCGGAGAGCTTAAGAGAACACCTTTTGAAGATTGAAGAGTAAGTTCTAAAAACAATTTGGAAGTATAGAAAAGGTTTTGATATGTCTTTAAACGCAGCGGAACGGTTAAAAAATTAGGCTGAGTAAATCACATTCCCGTGATTCGCTCAGCCTTACCCATTATATCTTATACACATCCATCACTGTGCCTGTTTTCGCATCAGCGATAAATTCGAATTGTTCCAGTTCACTGCCGTGGTGGCGTGAAATGCCTCCGCGGTATACTTTGTTTTTCACAGCCAGTACCTGATGATCTTCTGGGTTCATTTGAATCCATGAGCCATCAATCGGGCCATCCTGTTTGAACTGATCTTTTACATTCTGAAGCACCTTTTCAGCAGAAACCTGATTTGAC
Source organism: Jeotgalibacillus malaysiensis (assembly GCA_000818095.1). Lineage (NCBI taxonomy): Bacteria > Bacillati > Bacillota > Bacilli > Caryophanales > Caryophanaceae > Jeotgalibacillus > Jeotgalibacillus malaysiensis. The sequence goes on along the minus strand of CP009416.1, from coordinate 2,324,231 downwards.
TGTACTGCACTTGCACTCTGGCTAATGGCAACACCGGCTGCTAAGCCTACTGCTGCACCAAGCGCTGCATCTTTCCAATTCATATGTTTCACCTCCGGACATTCAACTAACATTCAGTATAGCGGATTCTATCCGTCTATGCACTTAAAAAAAGAGCAGGTTCTTCCAATTTCATCACTCCAAGTGGAAAGCTGAAAGAAAGTTCTGTAAAATAGAATGGAATGTAATTACGAAAGGAAGTATACATAATGAATCAGGATACACTTGCGTTATTTAAGCAATTAACAGAACTGCCTGGCGCTCCGGGTAATGAACATGCAATCAGAAAATTAATGAAGCAGGAGCTCTCAAAATACTCAGATGAAATTGTACAGGATGGACTTGGCAGTATTTTTGGACTGAAAAAGGGTCCTGAAGATGCACCAGTCGTTATGGCAGCAGGCCATATGGATGAAGTAGGATTTATGGTAACAGGTATTACGGATAATGGGATGATTCGCTTCCAGACACTTGGCGGATGGTGGAGCCAGGTATTACTCGCTCAACGCGTTGAGATTGTCACGAACGATAAGAAAATTACAGGTGTCATCGGATCAATCCCGCCTCATCTGCTAAGTGAAGAAAAGCGTGCGAAACCGATGGATATTAAAAATATGCTGATCGATGTAGGTGCAGATGATAAAGCAGATGCTGAATCAATGGGTATTTTACCTGGTCAGCAAATCGTGCCTGTATGTGAATTCACCCCGATGGAAAATAAGAAAAAGATTCTTGCTAAAGCGTGGGATAACCGTTACGGCTGCGGAATTTCAATTGAACTGTTAAAAGAGCTTCAAAATGAATCTCTTCCTAACACACTTTACAGTGGAGCAACAGTTCAGGAGGAAGTCGGCTTAAGAGGTGCACAGACTGCCGCTAATCTGATCAAGCCTGATATCTTCTTTGCTATGGATGCGAGTCCTGCAAACGATATGACAGGTGATAAAAATGAATTTGGTCAGCTTGGAAAAGGGACACTGCTCCGTATTCTTGACCGCAGTATGGTTACACACCGCGGTATGAGAGAATTTGTGCTCGATACAGCTGAGACTAATAACATTCCATATCAGTATTTTGTATCGGCAGGTGGTACAGATGCAGGCCGCGTGCACATTTCAAATGAAGGTGTACCAAGTGCCGTTGTCGGTATCTGCTCAAGATACATTCATACGTCTGCTTCAATGATTCACATCGATGACTATGCAGCAGCGAAAGAATTACTGGTGAAGCTGGTCAAGTCTTGTGATCAATCAACTGTTGAGACGATCAGACAGGGGTCATAATCGTGAATTTGGCAATAGGTACAAAGAATAAAGCAAAGGTATCAGCGGCAGAAAGCTGCTGGACCTTTGGTGAGGTAAAAGGCTTCAAAACGGAATCAGGTGTGAGTGATCAGCCTTTTGGTCATGATGAGACCAGACAGGGAGCGGTCAATCGTGCAATGAATGCAGCAGCCTGCTATGAAAATGCAGCCGGTCTGGGTCTTGAAGGTGGCGTTGCTGAGATGGAAGATGGTCTTTATATATGCAACTGGGGTGCGCTTTTTGTGCCTGGCTTTAAAGAACCATTTACAGCCTCAGGAGCGAGTATCAGGCTGCCTGAAGAACTTGCAGAGCCACTAAGAAAAGGGCAGGAACTGGGTCCGTTGATGGAGGAATACAGTAAGCAGCAGAATATCAGACAGCATGATGGTGCAGTCGGCTTCTTCACGAATGGAAGAATAACGAGAGCACAGATGTTTGAACATATTGTCGAGCTTTTAATCGGTCAGTGGGAATACGAAAAGAACAAATAAAAAAAGGGATCGTTCAGGCGATCCCTTTTTTCTTACTCTGTTTCAAAAATGTATGAGACTGCTTTTAATGCCTGATCGGGCGTTTCAACAGTAACAGTTGCTTTTCGTGAAAGCTCTTTTAATGCATGGTGCAGTTTTTCCGGTCTGATCAGAATAAGCGGTTTATTCATTGTCAGTGCTGCAGAAGCATCCATAGCTGTATTCCACTGCTTATACTGTTCTCCAAATAATGCGATGACTAAATCTGATTTTTGCAGCAGCACCTGCGTACGCAAATTATTAAAGGCAGAAGCAGCATCGTCTTTAAAAATAGCATTTGGCTGCTCACCAAGAATTTCCTCGCCGATATCATCAGAGCGGCTATGATTTTCCATTGGGCCAGTAAATTGAAGCTTGTACGGAAGTGATTCAGCCTGTTCTTTCAACTTTGCACGCCAGTCGCTGTGAATTTCTCCTGCTAAATAAATCGTCAGTTCCATCAAATCGCCCCTTTATAATATAGGCTCTGTTAAAACTTAACGTTTTTTGCACAGCTGCAATCAACAGCCAGCAATAACAAAGCCATATGTAATAGCTAAAGTATAACATGGCTAAAATCGGGCTGGAAATAATTTGCCGCTTCAAAGGGTTGTCAAAATGTCAGTCGATTAGTATGATGAGTAGCGAACGTGTTCAAAAGGAGGAAAACCATTGAAGAAACATCTGTTTATTTTATTTATTATTTTCACGTCCGCTGTACTTGCAGCTTGTAATACAACCATAGAGCAGGAAAGAGAAAAATCATTAGAGGAAGTCGAAGAGATTTTCCTTGATGAAGCGGAAAGACCGAATACTGAATTAGATGATCTGGAAGTTCACCTTCCTTACAATGCGGAAATCGCTGAAACGTCTGACCACAATGCAGTTATTGAAAAAAGCAATGAGACATTTGTTCTTTTTCATCATCTAAATGAAGAAGCAGGTAATGATGTGATTTATACAATGACTGAAGCTGCTGAAGAAGAGTGGCTCGTCAATGAGACGTTTGAAGAAAAAGACCGATTTGGTTATGTTCTGCTCAGACAGGTTGATGAAGAAAGCTATGAGCTGACGACAGGCATGGATTACACAAAAATGACCACGATCACTAATCTTGAAGACATTAGCAGTAATGCAAAATGGATGATGGAAACAGTCAGATCGATACAATGGACTCAAGAAAACCCGGAAGAATAATCTTTCGGGTTTTTTGGTATTCAATTTTATTTTAAATAAATCAACGGTTCAGCAAAATGAACTTTACAACATTTACACTTGTCATTACACTGTTATAGGAAGGAGAGGACAGCATGGGATTTTTGAAGAAAAAAGGCATACATATTTCTTTTAAGACTTATTTAATTGATGGATTAAGCTTTATGGCGCTCGGACTTTTCAGTTCGTTAATTATCGGGCTGATTATGCAGACCGCCGGGAACGAACTGGGTATTTCATTCCTGACAGAAATGGGTGTACTCGCAATGGGTCTTGCCGGCCCTGCGATTGGAGCAGCTGTAGCCTACGGTTTAAAAGCACCGCCGCTTGTCTTGTTTGCAGGAGTGATCACTGGAGCAGCAGGTTATGCGCTTGGTGGTCCAGCGGGGGCTTATGTGGCAGCGGTATTCTCGACTGAGATTGGGAAACTGGTCAGCGGGTCCACTAAAATCGATATTATTATCACGCCATTTGTCACGATTGCAGCAGGATACGGTATTTCCGCACTTGTAGGTCCTGAAATACAGTCATTTATGCAGGCAACAGGAGAAACGATTGGCTGGGCGACAGAACAACGCCCGCTTATCATGGGGATGCTGGTAGCAGGGCTGATGGGACTTGCCCTTACTGCACCGATCTCAAGTGCAGCGATTGCGCTCATGCTTGAGCTGGATGGGCTTGCAGCGGGAGCGGCAGCAATCGGATGCAGTGCGCAGATGATTGGATTTGCAGTGGCGAGCTATCGTGATAATAAGTGGGGAGGCTCTATTGCTCAGGCAATTGGTACTTCAATGCTTCAGGTCCCTAATATCGTCAGGAACCCGCTTATCCTGATTCCGCCCACAGTAGCAGGAGTACTCCTTGCGCCGATCGGTACGATTTGGTTTCAAATGGAGAATAACGCTTCAGGAGCAGGTATGGGAACGAGCGGCTTTGTCGGTCAGATCATGACTTTTGAAACGATGGGCTTTACAACTGATGTTTTATTAAAAGTCGGATTGTTGCATATTATTGGACCGGCAGTGATCAGCCTGTTACTATCTCATTACATGCTAAAGGCAGGGATGATTAAGCCCGGCCAGATGAGAATTGCTACAGGAGGAGTTAAACATGAAAAAGCTTGAATCAATTGAACAGTTTAATGAAATGAAAAACAACGGGAAGCATATCTTTATGTTTTCAGCAGACTGGTGCCCGGATTGCCGGGTAATTGAACCGATTTTACCGGAAGTTGAAAGTAAGTATCCTGATTATCAGTTCATTTATGTTGATCGCGATGAGTTTATTGATATTTGTGCTGACCTGAGCGTTTTTGGTATTCCAAGCTTTGTTGCATTTGAAGGTGGAACAGAAACAGGCAGATTTGTCAGCAAAGACCGCAAGACACAGGAAGAAATCGAACAGTTTGTAGAAGGTCTGAAAGTTTCATAAATTTGACTCTGAACAAGTTGTTTCAGAGTCTTAACCGTTTCGCTGCGCTTCAGGCGGACGCTTTCCCCGGGGACCGTGCTGAGCCTCCTCGGGCTTCGCCCTGTGGGGTCTCAGCTGTCGGTCATATCCCGGTGGAGTCGCCGCCTTACGCTTCGCTACACTAAAAATTCAATATAGATATTGTTTTATAAAAAGCCCTGTTCCTAAATTGAATTGCTTTAGGAGCAGGGCTTTTTCGTGTACAATGAAATGCGGAGAAAAAATAGTAAATTGGAACATTTGAATTGGTTATAAATAAGCATATTGTTTAATTTGCACGTCAGATGACTTAATGTAAGTCTACTGCCTTTTTCAATACCTACTTTTAAATCATAAGCTTTGTTAAAGTGACCTGTTGTTTAGCACAGCTGATGATTGGAGCGGAAGAGGACGACTCCAGCAGGAGAAGTCGGACAGGTGAGGCCCCGCAAGGCTTAGCCTGAGGAGGCTCACCGCCGGCCCTGCGGAAAGCGTTCCCCTGAAGCGGAAATCACCAGCCCGCTTTCAGAAAGTCTAAATTATATAAGGAGGGGTACCATGGCTGAGAAGATGGACTCGATAAAAATGAAAAAGATTTTGACAGAGAAGCTTGAAAAACCCGGTCGGAATATCCGCTATAACCGTGAAAAAGATCAGCTTCGCGTTGAAAATGCCGATACAAAAAAGGGGATTGAAGTCTCACTTCCAAGTGTAGTCGGAAAGTGGAATGAAAAGAAGGATGAAGCAATCGCAGAAACTGTGTATTATATAAACGAGGCTTTAGCTGTGATGGGAAAGGAAACGATTGTTGAAGAAGCTGAGAAACAGATCTTTCCTGTTATCCGCTCAACGTCATTTCCGGGTGAATCTTCTGAAGGTGTGCCATTCGTGTTTGACGAGCATACAGCTGAAACACGTATTTATTATGCGGTAGATCTCGGTAAGACATACCGGATGATTGACGAGCAATTTCTTGAAAAGCAGTCCTGGACAAGAGAACAGGTCAAAGAAATTGCAATGTTTAACGTACGCTCTCTTGATACAGAGATGAAGAGAGATGAAGTAGCAGGAAATGTGTTTTACTTCCTGAACTCTAACGATGGATATGACGCAAGCCGGATCCTGAATGAATCCTTCCTAAAAGACATGTCTGCTAAAATGGAAGGTGAGATGACGATTGCTGTGCCTCACCAGGATGTACTCATTATTGGTGACATGAGAAATGAAACGGGTTATGACGTGCTTGCGCAAATGGCGATGTCATTTTTCGCTGCAGGTCATGTACCGATTACAGCATTATCCTTCCTCTATGAAGATGGGGAGCTTGAGCCGGTCTTTATCTTAGGTAAAAACAAAAGTAAAAATGAAGGAGATTCAAAAGAATGAACGTATTTTACAACGAAAGTGGTATTGGAGAAGTACTGATTATTAAGTTAAAGGACACGCCGCGTCATTCAAAGTCTTTTGAGAAAAAAGGCGATGTGGTACAAATTAAAAATAATGAAACCGGAGAAGTAACCGGCTATAACGTTTTCGGGCAGCCGGATCAGGAATTTCGTTCTGAAGGACCGGTAGAAATGGATGAAAAGAAGCTTCACAAAGTGAATCAAATGATTCAGAAGAGCGGCTTTGATCATCAGATTGATGCAGATTTTTCACCTAAGTTTGTAGTGGGATACATTGAGGAAATGGATAAGCACCCGAATGCAGATAAGCTGAATATCTGTCAGGTAAATGTTGGAGAAGAGCGCCTTCAGATCGTCTGCGGTGCACCGAATGTGGATGCCGGTCAAAAGGTTGTTGTAGCTAAGGTCGGCGCAGTCATGCCGAGCGGAATGGTGATTAAAGATGCTGAGCTGAGAGGGGTACCTTCAAGTGGCATGATCTGTTCAGCGAAGGAACTTGGACTGCCAAATGCACCTGAGAAAAAAGGAATTCTTGTTTTAGAAGATGGACATGCAGGAGAACCATTCAACCTGTAATTGAAATCCGCTCTGTTTATATGACAGAGCGGATTTTTTCCACATCATAAACCAATATGACCAATTTTGTTTAAACTAAGCGAAAAAGGGATAAAACCTGCTAGAATGAATGAGAACATAATAGAAAGAGTGATGTTAATGAACTGGATTCAAAAACTCTTGTCCTTCGTTCAGCGGCAGGAGGATGACTATATAGAAGAAAATACACCAAAAAAGCAGGAAGTCAGAAAAGATTTGCAGACGAGGGTGTCTTATCAATATCCAAAAGGAGAATTCAGGTTTCCCTTGATTCCTGATGAATCTTCACAGAAAAAAGAACGCGAACCTAAAAAAGAACCGGAGCCCGAAAAAGAGAAATCCAGGATGATAGAGAAGAGTCCTCATGCAGGACCCTTTAAACCGACGGATGTTCCATCACCTGTTTATGGTTTCAGAGAGAGGCCGAAAAAATTAAAGCCTGTACATAACACCGAGCCTGTAGAATATGAAATTTCATCTTTCAGTGAGTTAAAGAGGAAAATTGCTGAAGAGAAAAAGCAGCCGGAGCCTGTTGAAGTCGATTCGATTGAAGAAAAGAAAACTCAATCAGAAGATCAGCAGGATCAGATAGCAGATCTGCAGGAGCACAGAAAGGATCAGTCTGATACGACAGCTGAGCCAGAATTAAAAGCTGAAGAGGCGACCGTTTCAGTTGAAGAGGCTGAACCTGAAGATAAGGAAAAGGCAGACAGTGAAGAGCAGGTTGAAGTCCAGGAACCTGAACTTGAAATCCATGAAGCGGATCAACCGGTTGACGATTCTACTGAGGCAGAAGCAGTTGAAACAGAACCTGTCGAAAAAGATGCCGGAATGACGGATGAAATAAAACCGTCAGCTGAAGCTGAACAAAAAGAGCAGGAAAAACGAAGAGGTCCAAGAGTACCGTTCAATGTAATGATGCTGAAGCAGGATAAACGCAAACGTCCGGACCGGGCATATAATAATGATCATCAGCAGCCGGGAGAAAAAGCTGTAAAGGAAGAACTGAAAAAGACAGAAGCACCAGTTGCGGAAGATCTTCCTCATTTTATGAAGCCTTCTCTTGATTTGCTTGCACCACCAGTTCACGCTGAGCCTGATCAGGACTGGCTGGATTATCAGGCTGAACTGTTGAATGAGACACTGTTCCATTTCAATGTCAGTGCAACTGTAAAAAATGTTACTCAGGGACCTTCAGTCACACGGTTTGAACTATTCCCTGAAAAAGGGGTTAAGGTCAGTAAAATCACGAGTCTGACAGATGATATCAAGCTTGGGCTCGCTGCAAGGGATATCAGAATGGAAGCGCCGATTCCAGGTAAGATGGCAGTCGGAATTGAGATTCCAAACCCCCACAGCAGACCCGTAGCCATAAAAGAAATTCTGGCAGATGAGGCATTTCAAAATAGCAATGCTGCGTTACCTGTCGCGCTTGGTCTTGATATTGAAGGAAAGCCTGTAGTGACAGATATCAGCAAAATGCCGCACGGTTTAATTGCCGGTGCAACAGGTTCGGGTAAGAGTGTATGCATCAACTCTATTTTAATCAGTCTGATGTATCATTCTTCACCTGACGATGTGAAAATGCTGCTGATTGATCCTAAAGTAGTTGAACTTGCACCTTATAATCATATTCCGCACCTCGTCAGTCCTGTCATTACAGATGTAAAAGCAGCAACTGCAGCACTTAAATGGGCAGTAGAAGAGATGGAAAGACGCTATCAGCTCTTCGCTCATGCAGGCGTAAGAGATATTAACCGCTATAATCAAAAGGTTAAAAATGAAGGGAACTATTCACAAAAGCTGCCTTATCTTGTTGTTGTGATTGATGAGCTTGCTGATCTGATGATGATGGCACCTGCTGATGTAGAGGAAGCAATCTGCCGTATTGCACAAAAGGCAAGAGCATGCGGGATTCACTTGCTGATCGCAACGCAGCGTCCTTCAGTAGATGTAATCACAGGCCTGATTAAAGCGAACGTTCCAACGAGAATTGCCTTTTCAGTGAGTTCACAGATAGACTCAAGAACGATTATTGACAGTTCAGGTGCTGAGCGACTGCTGGGCCGCGGAGATATGCTGTTCCTTGAAAACGGGGCATCAAAGCCTGTCCGGCTGCAGGGCACGTTTGTCTCAGATGATGAGATTGATGAAGTAGCAGATCACGTCAGAAATGAGCGGAAGGCGAGCTACCTGTTTGAACAGGAAGAGCTGCTTGCCAAAGTGGACCTGCAGGATGACGAAGATGAGCTGCTGACTGAGGCTTGTGAGTTCGTAATTGAACAGGGTGGCGCTTCAACGTCACTTCTGCAGAGGCAATTCCGTATCGGTTACAACCGTGCTGCCAGACTGATTGATATGATGGAGAAAAACGGGTGGATTTCAGAAGCAAAAGGCAGTAAGCCGCGTGATGTACTGATGGCTTATGAAGATCTATCAGAGCTTCAGGATACAGTAAGATCGGGAAAATAAACTGTTTATTTGTGTGCAATTTAAAACATGTTATAATAACAAAATATGTGCAAATCATAAAGATAATTATATACTGTCAGACTGCTTGATCAGCTGACTGTTGGAGGTTCAACCATGACAAGTTTTCACTTTGTAGGAATTAAAGGATCGGGGATGAGTCCCCTTGCTCAAATTCTTCACGATATGAATCACGACGTACAGGGATCGGATATTGATAAGCGCTTCTTTACACAAAAGCCTCTTGAAGACAGAGGGATTGAAATACTGCCTTTTAATAAAGAAAATATTAAGCCGGATATGACTGTCATTGCCGGAAATGCATTTCCTGATGACCATGAAGAAATTCAGGCAGCAAAAGATCAGGGAATTGAACTCATCAGATATCATAAATTCCTTGGTGATTTTATGAACAAATACATTTCTGTCGGCGTTTCAGGTGCACACGGTAAAACATCAACAACCGGACTGCTTGCTCACGTGATGCAGGGTGCGGATCAGACTTCGTATCTGATTGGTGACGGGTCAGGAAAAGGATATGAAGACAGCAAATATTTTGTTTTTGAAGCCTGCGAATACCGCAGACATTTTCTTTCATACTCCCCTGATTATATGATCATGACAAACATTGATTTTGACCATCCGGATTACTTTGCTGATATTGATGACGTGTTCTCAGCATTTCAGGATATGGCTAAGCAGGTAAACAAGGGCATCATTGCTTGCGGTGATGATGAACACCTTCAGAGCCTGGTTGCAAACGTACCTGTATTGTTTTACGGATTTAACGAAGAGAATGATTTCCAGGCGCGTAATGTAGAAACGTCGCCATCAGGTACTTCTTTTGATGTGTTCGTCAGAAACGAATACTTCGCATCTTTTGAGATTCCGATGTATGGAGATCATACAATTCTTAACGCACTTTCAGTAATTGCGCTTTGTCACTATGAAGGCATTTCTACTGAAGTTGTACAGGAGCAGCTGAAGACATTCGGCGGTGTGAAAAGACGTTTTACTGAAAAACATATCGGCGGCAGAACGCTGATCGATGACTATGCACACCACCCGACAGAGATCAGAGCAACGCTTGACTCTGCTTCAAAGAAATATCCTGATAGAGAAATTGTTGCGATCTTCCAGCCGCATACTTTTACAAGAACACAGACGTTCCTTGAAGAGTTTGCAGATTGCTTAAAAGGCGCAGATCATGTATATCTTTGTGAAATCTTCGGCTCGGCACGTGAAAATCACGGCAAGCTGTCCATTTCAGATCTGCAAAACAAAATCGAAGGTGCAGAGATCCTCACTGTAGAAGATCCATCTGTACTCGGCAAACATGAAGACGGCGTATTCCTCTTTATGGGTGCAGGAGACGTACAAAAATTCCAGGAAGCTTTTGAAGACTGGATTTCTCAGCAATCTGAATAACAGCGAAACGTTTATATATGGAAGCCTGATTCAATCAGGCTTCTTTTTTTAAGCTGAATTTGAATTTTATGAAGGAAATCATGAGATCTTTGTAGAATAGGGATTGTGAGCGTTTAGGTATCAGGGGGCAAGGGTAATACCAAATTATAAATAGAAAGGAGCTGAAAGTGATTATGGAAATGTTACTTTATATTAGTGCGCTGCTTGCAGCAGGAGGCTTTTTAATTTTATGTATCAGTCTGGCAGTGACACTGAATGCTGTGAAGAAGACGTTGAACAGTCTGGCAGACACAGTTGCTGCACTTCAGAAGCAGCTTGACGGAATTACAACAGAAACGACTGAACTTCTACATAAAACAAATGGATTGGCTGAAGATATCCAGGGTAAATCGGCTAAGCTGAACTCTGTTGTTGACGCAGTTAAAGGTGTAGGAACAAACGTACAGCAGCTGAATAATTCAATTGGTAAAATTACTCACTCTGTTACGCAAACTGCAGAACAAAATGAGGATAAGATCGCTCAGGTCGTTCAGTGGAGTAATGTGGCAATGGAAATCCGTAATAAGTGGAAGACGCGTAAAAAGGAATACGCTACGCGTGAACAGCAATATCCTGAACCTCAGCGCGCATTGCCCCCAGTTGATGAAAATCAAAAATAAAACAATGCAGGAGGATCAGTTATGGAAAAGAACACAAACTCAAGAGATTTTGTACTCGGTGCATTAATCGGCAGTATTGCAGGAGCGGTAACTGCTTTGATTTTAGCACCTAAATCCGGCGGGGAGTTCCGTCAGGACTTAAATACACAGGCCGGAAGACTGAAGGACCGTTCTTATGAATGGAAGGACCAGGCTGTAACAAAGAGCTCTGAGATGGCGGCACTGGCAAAAGAAAAGTCATCGGCTATTTCTAAAAACGTTCAGGATCAATCAAGTGGTGTAATGGAAAAAGTGAAATCTTTCCGTTCGAAAGATAAGGCTGACGAGCAGGCACCAACGCTTGTAACGGCAAAAGATCCTTCACTTCCTACTGTTCATCCGGTAGATCCATTAACACCACCAACTTCAAGTGAGCCACTCAGAACAAATCGATAAGTAAAGGAGTGAGCCTGATGGAGAAGATCTCAAGTGTAGAAGCATTTAATCAAGTACTCCAGAATGAAAAAGACTTTTTCATTTTAAAGCATAGTCTGACGTGTCCAATCTCATCAGCTGCATATCAGGCATGTAAATCTTTTGCTGATCATAGCACTGCGAAGGTTGTATATGTACCAATTCAGGAAGCACGTGAAACTTCAACGCATATTGCAGAAGCATTCAACACCCGTCATGAGTCTCCGCAGATCTTTCATGTGAAAGACGGAGAACCGGTATGGAATACTTCGCACTCACGTATTACTGAAAAAGCACTGAAGGAAGCAAGCACAAAATAAAAAGCTGGCCATTGCGGCCAGCTTTTTATTTTTCATGTATGATGACCTCAAGCGAATCCCCTGCAATAATAGCAGATGAGAGCTCGCAGTCTTCCCCATTTTTCTTGATTTCAATCTTTTTGGCTGAAGCAGGTGGCTTCCAATCCACATAATTGAATATATCCTGAAAAATCATTTCACCTGATTTCTTTATAACATCGATCGAATCGCCATTTTTTAATTCAAAGTTATCTTCAAGTACCGCTCCATCTTTTAAAATCTGAACTGAAGCAGACGACACATTGATATTCTGCCCGTTGAATGAAACTGTAGCATGAAGACTGTTTACATGAAGTGTCTTTTTCAGTTCTGCGATTGTCCGCTTTGGCGCAGGAGGCAGTGATAACTGATCCCCATGATGAATGACACGATCCAGCTTTTTAAGTGGAAAAGGCTGCCGGTTATGAATAAATATCTGATCCCACTGCGGAAAATAGGTGCCTTTACCGTCTATATTCAGGTAAAAAGTGTTTTCAGGATCTGGAACAATCATACCAGCTTTTATAAATGCTTCCCCAGCAGTCATTTTATGCTCGATCAAGATGTCATCACGATCATGTACAGGTGAATCGACATCACGCTCAACCCCATTTACAAAGACTTTTCGTTTAATCTGAAGAGGTCTTTCATTCAAGCTCACACTGATCACCAGTGATTCCTCAAGCAGGTCTTTAACCTGGACACAGGCTTCTTCTCCGTCTTTCCCAGGGACAATGCTTAGTTCATCGTGTGCCTGAAGAGGTGAATTCAATTCACTGATGTTACCGTTGATCGTCAGAACTGGTGGAAGACCATGCGAGCCGGGCAAAGTAACATGGCTGCCGTTCACTTTCACCATTTTAGCAAGACCTGGTTTTCCATAAAGTTTTGGTACGCTCAACCCGGAAGCGAGGATTGCATCTCCTGCCGTCAGTTCTCTGATCTCAAATAATCTGACGTCGTGACCATTCACCTTAACAGGCATATAGCTGATAGGCATCTGATTCGCTGCGATAGCGATGCCTGCAGGGGTTACAAGTTCAGGACCGGCAGCTTTATGATTCAGCTTTAACCCCTGAATAGCTTCAATTCCACGAACCGCAACCCGATTTTCAGGCAGCTCCAACTTTTCAGCCAGTTTCACCGTCAGTTTTGGTGTCAGGCTGCCACCTCCAACCAGCATAACGGCTTTAGGTGACAACTCATTATTTAGTATAGAAATCTCTTTTGAAATAGCGTCAGCCAGCTTATCAACAGCAGGCAGGATCTTTTCAATTATGGATTCCTTTGAAAGCTTTTGGGTGAAGCCTAATATATCTGTAAATTCAATTTCATCATCAGAGCTGAATAATTTTCTCTTCAGCGTTTCTGCATCGTTAAAATCCAGCAGAAACTCATCGCTTAAAGCTTCTGAAATCTCATCTCCGGCAACTGGAACCATCCCATAGGCAGTTACAGTTCCTTCATTGGTGATTGCAATATCAGAAGTCCCCGCTCCAATATCGACAAGCGCGACGTTCAGCCTGCGCATAGAAGGAGGGATTAATACATTAATAGCAGCAATTGGTTCAAGTGTTAAGGCACTCATTTTCAGCCCAGCCCTGTTTAAAGAGGCTAGCAGTGATTCCACAACGACACGTGGGAGAAACGTTGCAATGATCTCAACACCTACATGATCACCCAATTGATCTTCAAGGCTGCCAATTTCCTGATGGTCAAGCAAGTAGTGCACGACTGAATAACCGACACAGTGATAAGCCTGGCTGTCTTCACTTGCAGCTGCAGCTTCCTGAGCAGATTGAACGGCACTTAATTCCATATGTAAAATATCCTGTTTAGTTAACGCTTTATCTGCTGACATTTCCTTAGAAAAAGAGGCACGCTTTGTCTTTAGAGCCCGTCCGGCTGCTGCAACGGATACTTCTTTTAACGGTCCGTGCGTTTCTTCAAGTTCCTGCTTAATTTCTGTAATAAGAGAAGCAACAGCCGGTACATGATGGATCTGTCCATCGAGCATTGCCCGCTCCTGATGTTCCTTCTGTATGTAATCGATCAGCTCGTAGCCTGACTGATCTACAGTCATGATCAGACCAACGATTGAGCGGGTTCCGATATCCAATGCAAATAGTTTTTTCACAAATGCACACCTGTCCTTTTACGCTTTACCGCTTAAAAGCGTTTAATTAATAAAATATTTTGCGTGACTTTTTAAAAAACATCATATATAATGATCTACAATTGATCAGCTGAAACCTTCTATCAAAATGTATCACAATTCAGAAAGATGGAAAAGGCAGCTAGACAATCAATGGTATTTTCAAATGAAAGGAATGTTTTGTTATGACGAATGTTGAATTAGACCAGCTTAGAAAGAAAGTAGATGAGATGAACCTTCAGCTGCTAGAACTGATTAATCAGCGCGCAGAGACGGTACAGGAAATTGGACGTGTGAAAGAAAAGCAGGGTATGAACCGCTTTGAACCTGTTCGTGAGCGGGCAATGCTTGATCTTTTGAAGGAACATAACAAAGGTCCGTTTTTGAATTCTACCATTGAGCATATTTTTAAAGAGATCTTTAAGGCAGGACTTGAATTACAAAAAGATGATCACCGTAAAGCGCTGCTTGTATCCCGTAAGAAGAAAAATGAGGATACAGTCGTAACGCTGAAAGGTGAGAGCATTGGTAATGGTGCGCCTCAATTTATCTTCGGACCATGTGCGGTAGAATCATTTGAGCAGGTGGACGCTGTAGCTGAACAAATGAAAGCAAAAGGACTGAAGCTGCTTCGCGGTGGAGCGTACAAGCCTAGAACATCTCCATACGACTTCCAGGGGCTTGGCCTTGAAGGTCTACAGATTCTGAAGCAGGTGGCAGATAAGCACGATCTTGCAGTCATCAGTGAAATTGTAAACCCGGCGCATATTGAAGAAGCAGCAGATTACATTGATGTGATTCAGATCGGCGCTCGTAATATGCAGAACTTTGAACTGTTAAAAGCAGCAGGAGCATCTAAAAAGCCTGTACTCCTAAAACGTGGTCTATCAGCAACGATTGATGAATTTGTCAATGCAGCTGAATATATTATGGCACAGGGTAACGATAAGATTATCCTTTGTGAACGCGGTATCCGTACGTATGAAAAAGCGACAAGAAACACGCTTGATATTTCAGCAGTGCCAATCCTGAAGCAGGAAACGCACTTACCTGTATTTGTAGATGTTACTCACTCTACCGGTCGTCGTGACCTGTTACTGCCGACTGCAAAAGCAGCACTTGCGGTAGGAGCTGACGGTGTGATGGCTGAAGTGCATCCAGATCCGGCGGTTGCGCTGTCAGATTCTGCTCAGCAGATGAACTTCGAGCAGTTTGATCATTTTTGGAATGCAATTCAGGAATACCTGGGTGTTCATGCTAAATAATTGAACAAAATCTGAAGCTTTGTCACAAAGCTTCAGATTTTTTTGATTTTATTTGAAAGCGCCTTATCAGTCGAGTATGATAGTGTAATTGAGCAATACTGAGTTATTAGTTCGTTTTAAAGGATTTTTCGTGTAAAATGAAAATAAATGAAAATGGATCAAAGGAGTGCTGTCGATGAATATTACAATTTATGATGTAGCACGTGAAGCGAACGTCTCAATGGCGACCGTTTCCCGTGTAGTGAACGGAAACCCAAATGTAAAACCCGCAACAAGAAAAAAGGTACTTGAAGTAATTGAACGTCTTGGATATCGCCCGAATGCTGTAGCGCGTGGTCTTGCAAGTAAGAAGACAACAACAGTCGGCGTAATCATTCCCGATATTTCAAATATCTTTTTTGCAGAGCTTGCACGCGGAATTGAAGATATTGCAACGATGTATAAATACAACATCATTTTGAGTAACTCAGATCAAAATGAAGAAAAGGAATTACATCTTTTAAATACCATGCTCGGAAAACAGGTTGACGGAATTGTCTTCATGGGTGGCAGGATTACAGAAGAGCACGTAGCTGAATTCCAGCGCTCACCTGTCCCGATTGTCATTGCAGGTTCAGTTGAAGAAACAAACCAGACACCTTCAGTTAACATTGATTATTACCAGGCGTCTATTGATGCTGTGACTTCTCTGATTGAGAAGGGACACAAGAATGTAGCCTTTGTGAGTGGACCTTTCCACGATACGATTAACCGTTCGATGAAGCTTGAAGGGTATAAAGCTGCTCTTGAAAATAACGGTTTGACTTATAATGAAGATTTCGTATTTGAAGGAGACTATACGTATGACTCCGGTCTTGATGCATGGGCAAAGCTGCGCGAGCTCGATGACAAGCCGACAGCCATTTTTGTTGGCAATGATGAGATGGCATTAGGAGTCGTGCACGGTGCCCAGGATGAAGGGCTGAACATTCCGGATGATGTAGAAGTAATGAGCTTTGATAATACGAAGCTTGCACTAATGGTTCGTCCGCAGCTGACATCAGTTGTGCAGCCTCTTTACGATATCGGAGCCGTTGCAATGCGCCTGCTGACAAAGCTGATGAATAAAGAGTCAATCGACGACCAGACTGTCGTACTGCCTCACAGAATAGAGGAGAGACAATCAACGAAATAATGTTGATTTCTGTCTTAACATCCATTGGCTTTCAGCCGATATAACAGATAGAGAATAATGCATATGAGCCGGTCGGGGTTTCCTGGCTGGCTTTTATTAAAATGATGGGGAGTTCAAATGATGAAACGTTTTGATGCTTTAACACCGATTGGCGTTATAGCGGGGGTATTATTAATTGCCGGTGCAATCCTTTGGAACAGCGGATCAGGAGGCTTTTCATTTTTCTTTCATCTGCCTTCACTCATGATTGTCCTTGGGGGTGTACTTGCAGCTCTGACAGTCACTTTTCCTGTAAGCGAATTAAAGCGGGTGCTGATCGTGATGTCTCAGGCTTTTAAACAACAGCCTTCTGACATGAAAGAAGTGGTCAGTCTTTTTATCAGGCTTGCTGAAATTGCCAGGAGAGAAGGACTGCTCTCACTCGAGAGAGAACTTGAAGAGATCAGGGATCCTTTTATGAAAAAAGGGGTATACCTTGCCATTGACGGAGTAGAGAGTGATACAATCACTGAGATTCTTGAAGCTGAAATCCAGTCTCTAGAAGAAAGACACAAGCGTAACAGAAGAATGGTTGAAAAGGCTGCAGATTATGCGCCGGCATGGGGAATGCTTGGCACGCTTATTGGGCTTGTCCTGATGCTTCAGGAACTAAATGACCCTGCTGCGATTGGACCGAATATGGCCATTGCCTTACTGACAACCTTTTATGGTGTGCTTCTTGCCAACCTTGTTTTTCATCCGATTGCAAGTAAGCTCGCTCAGAAAACGGAAAAAGAAATTTTTATGAAGCAGGCCATGATCGACGGGGTGATCGGTGTTCATCACGGTCAGAATCCAAGAGTGCTAGAAGAGCAGTTATCGGTTTACCTGTCTGCATCTGACCGTATGATTCCGAATCTGACAGAGGCAAAGTCTAATGGCAAAGCGTAAACGATTTACAACTGTCAGTCCACCTGAAAATAATACGCCGAAATGGATGGTCACTTTTGCAGATTTCATGATGCTGATTTTGGTATTTTTTATTTTATTATTTTCAATTTCACAGGTCGATCAGGATAAATTCGACTCCATTACACAGGCATTTAGAAATCAGGGTGTTTTTGAAGAGTCGGATTCAGTTATACCATTTGATGAAGAGTGGCTTGAAGAAGAGATTAGAGAAGATCAGGAGCTACAGACGCTCTATCAGGATATCAATTCTTTCCTTCTTGAAAACGGGCTGACTGATCAGGTCACTGCGTCACAGACGGACAGGGGCGTTGTCATTACCCTTCAGGAACAGGTGCTGTTTGATTCCGGTCAGGCAGAGCTTCTGTCTGAGGCTGAGCCGGTGCTTGAAGAGATAGGAAATCTTCTTGAAGATATTCCTAATTTTGTCCGCATTGAAGGTCATACAGATAACCGTCCGATTCAGACAGCTGTCTATCCTTCAAACTGGGAGCTCTCAGGCGCACGTGCAAGCAGTGTTGTCAGGTATTTGCAGGAACGTTATGAGATCAGCTCAGAACGTTTTGCGGCGGTTGGATACGGGGATACAAGACCGGTAGCTGAGAACAATGGTCCGGAAGGCTGGGCGATGAATCGAAGAGTGGAGATCGTAATATTAAATCAGTACTTGAATGAAAATCAATCACAATGAAAAGCCAGGGAGCTATTCCTGGCTTTTTGATTTCTGGAGCGGGTATAATGCTTTTTCTACTGTCTGAGCATTTTTTTCAGTAATTTCTTTTTTTCGTGGAATGGGTTTATAGATACCATTTGGGTCATGCCAGGTTTTAATTAACGGAACCGGTGAAGCTGGCTGCCATTTCTCAATCCATTCCTCAGGCAGGTTCTCTGACTCTGGCTGATAACCACTCATCTCCATCCACACACGGGACCAGGCTCTCGGTACAACACGCCAGATATCATATCCTCCGCCACCGACTGCGATCCATTTACCACCGCAATACTCATGAGCCAGTTCATGTGCAAGCTTTGGAATTTCCTCATAGATCTTCATTGTTGAAGATAAATGCGTCAGCGGATCAAGGCAGTGAGCATCAGCCCCGTTTTGTGTTAAAATCACATCCGGTTTAAAAAACTCAATGACTTCTCTGAAGGATCGTTCATACGCTGCAAGAAAAGACTCGTCCTCTGTAAATGCATCCAGCGGAATATTAAAAGCACATCCATATCCTTTACCATGACCACGCTCATTTACAGCTCCTGTACCAGGGAACAGGTAGCGGCCTGTTTCGTGTAATGAAAGCGTGCATGAGGTAGGATCATCATAAAAAGACCACTGCACTCCATCACCATGGTGTGCATCTGTATCAACATAAAGCACCTTTGCGTTATATTTCTCCTGCATATAACGGATCGCAACTGAGCTGTCATTATAGATACAAAATCCGGAAGCCTTTCCTCTAAAGCCATGATGCAGACCGCCACCTAGATTTAGCGCATGTAAAGCTTTACCTTCCATCACCAGGTCGACTGCGGTTAAAGTCCCCCCTACAAGTCTGGCGCTTGCTTCGTGCATATCCTTAAAAATAGGTGTGTCTTCTGTGCCAAGTCCGAAATTTTCAGCTTTTTCCCTTGGCAGCTGACCAATTCCTGCGAGCTTAACCGCTTCAATATAAGATGTGTCATGTACAAGTGCCAGCTCTTCATCAGTTGCTAAGCGGGGCGGGATAATGTCCGAATCAGTAATTGCCCCTGAAAACTTTAATAGATCAAGTGTCAGCTGCAGTCTTTTTTGATTAAAGGGATGATCCTCTGAAAAACGATAGTTTAATAGATCATCTGAATAGATAAAGACTGCATCTTTTTCTACAGTGGGGAACTTGGAAGGTTTGGCCATAATACTTCATGCCCTTCTTCGCGTAAGTCTTCAATGACGGACATCGGATTCATTGTTTGTACGCGGAATACTAACACTTTATATTTTTCATCGTGCCGGTCCGGATAGACGAGCACTGAATGAATGTTAGAGTGATTTTTTCTGATGATGCCTGCCACTTCGTACAGCATACCCTGTTTATTCGGCACTTTTACTTCAATCTGTGAACCGGGCTGAGTGGCTCCGGTCAGCTGAACGAGCGTATGCAAAATATCAGTCTCAGTAATCATCCCAACTAATTTATCTTCACTGACAATAGGGAGACAGCCGATTCTCTCTTCCATGAAAGTAACAGCCACTTCTTCCACAAAGTCAAGTGGATGCCCCGTTATCACGGGTGTTGTCATGATATCAAGCAGCTTCGTCTCATACAGCGCTTTACTGTCAGCTGTCTGAAAGGGAGAGGGGGAAAACTCTTTTATGTCCCTGTCAGTAATAATACCGACAACCTTTCCGGTTACATCTGTTACAGGCAGATGGCGGACTTTTTCACTGCTCATTAATTCAATCGCTTCATTTAAGGTCGCATCAGGCGCAAGTGTATGTACATCACGCACCATCATATCTTCAATGATCACTGGACATTCCTCCTAGTACATAAATCGATTCATGAATCTGAGCTGATCGAACTTCTGAATAGATTCCGGATCCACACGATTCCCGATCCGTGCCATCAGACAGTTGGCAGGATGAGAGCTGATCTCAGGGTCATCTGTCGCATAATATTCAAGTCCGCCGGCGTTCATCATTTTCTCCATTACTTTTCTGTAATCCCATACATTAAGACCGGTTCCTTTTAAGTCCCAGTGCCAGTAGTACTCAGTAGTAATGACGATATAATCTTCCATTGCATCATCCATCATTGAAACCCTCAGAAGATTTTTACCTACAGATGCCCCGCGATATTTAGGAATGACTTCAATTGCGCCAAGTTCAATGAGATTATCCATTTTCCCCTGTGACCATCTTTCAAGCGGATCAGGGTAGAGGTATGTGACATAACCGACAATTGTATTATGGTCTCTTGCAATAATGATTCTTCCTTCAGGTAGTCCCGCAATCTCAATTAGTGCTTTATGCTGCTGCTCAGGCACCCGGAAAGCAACAAGGTCTTCGTGAAATTCCATTGATGCAAGCTGATCTTTTGATACTGGCCCTTCGATCATGATTGCACCTTTTGCTGTTTTCAGTTCTTTCGCATTATATAATTTTGGATGGTCCATCACTGTCACCTACATTTCATAGTAGTCCTACTATACAGCATACCCTAATTATAAAAGCGCTTTCAACAAAAAGGAGAATAGAAATGGCGATTGCTTTTTTGAAAGGGTATATAAAAGTCAAACCTTATTCTTGCACAGCGGAAATCAACAGCCAGTTTTAAAGCAGAATTTGTCAAACGGAATATTAAAAAAATTGAGATAATATTGGAAGTGTACTATACTGTAAAAGAACTTGTACATAGGGGGAAGATAATATGAAATTGGAAGCGCTACCAGCAGTTAAAGGGGACTATAATCTTCAAAACTATGAAGCTGCAGTTGATTCATTTGACTGGAGTGAGGTAGAAAAGGAATTTTCATGGCATCATACAGGCAAGATTAATATGGCGTATGAAGCAATCGACCGTCATGCTGAAGGGGATAAAAAGAACAAGATCGCATTGTATTACCGCGATGCGAACCGCAACGAAAAGTACACATTCAGAGAAATGAAAGAAATGACGAATAAAGCAGCAAACGTGCTGAAGAGTCAGGCAGATATAGAAAAAGGAGATAGAGTATTTATTTTTATGCCAAGATCTCCTGAACTGTATTTTGCACTCCTTGGCGCATTAAAAATCGGTGCCATTGTCGGACCGCTTTTTGAAGCATTCATGGAAGGCGCAGTAAGAGATCGCCTCGAAGACAGCGATGCTAAAGCAATTATTACAACACCTGAGCTGCTTGAGAGAATTCCGGTGGATGAACTGCCTAACCTGAAGCATGTAATCGTCGTTGGCGATAACGTGACTGAAGAAGGCAAATATATCGATTTTAATCAGCATTTCAGTGAAGCTTCCCGCTCATTTGAGATTGAGTGGTTAGAACAGGATGATGGACTGATTCTGCATTACACATCAGGTTCAACAGGTAAGCCAAAAGGTGTGCTGCATGTACAGCGAGCGATGCTGCAGCATTATCAGACTGCAAGATGGGTGCTTGATCTGAAAGATAATGATATTTACTGGTGTACTGCTGACCCGGGCTGGGTAACAGGAACATCATACGGTATTTTTGGACCGTGGCTCACCGGGACAACTTCTGTCATTGTGGGAGGACGCTTCAGCCCGGAGGCATGGTATCAGACACTTGAAGACTATGAAGTAACAGTGTGGTACAGTGCTCCGACAGCATTCCGTATGTTAATGGGAGCAGGGGATGACCTTGTTAAAAAATATGACCTTTCCAACCTTCGTCACGTACTGAGTGTAGGAGAGCCGCTCAACCCGGAAGTGATCAGATGGGGGATGAAGGTATTTAATCATCGTATTCATGATACGTGGTGGATGACTGAAACTGGCGGACAGATGATCTGTAATTACCCTGCAATGGAAATCCGTCCAGGCTCAATGGGTAAACCGGTGCCGGGCGTTGAAGCAGCCATTGTGGATGATCAGGGGAATGAACTGCCGGCTAACCGGATGGGTAATCTTGCACTTAAAAAGGGCTGGCCATCCATGATGCATACGATCTGGAATAATAAAGAAAAATACGAATCTTATTTTATGCCGGGTGACTGGTATGTGTCCGGTGACTCTGCTTACCAGGATGAAGATGGATACTTCTGGTTCCAGGGTAGAATTGATGATGTCATTATGACTTCAGGTGAGCGTGTAGGACCGTTCGAAGTAGAAAGTAAGCTTGTCGAACACCCCGCGATCGCTGAAGCCGGCGTGATCGGAAAGCCTGACCCTGTTCGCGGTGAAATTATTAAAGCGTTCATCGCACTTCGTGAAGGATACGAGGCAAGTGATGAACTGAAGGAAGAAATCAGACAGCATGTTAAAAAAGGTCTTTCAGCGCACGCGGCGCCTAGAGAGATTGAATTTAAAGATAAGCTGCCTAAAACAAGAAGCGGTAAGATTATGAGACGCGTATTGAAAGCGTGGGAGCTTGATCTGCCAACTGGTGATTTATCTACAATGGAAGATTAATCGTGTGAAAAATCCGTTCTGAAATCAGGACGGATTTTTAAAATGGTAAATGTTAAATAATCCATTTATATAAAAAACCAGGATTGCATCAGCAATCCTGGTTCCTTTAGTGTTATGCTTCGTCACCTTCACCTGGTTCTTCAGGGTCTTCGTCAGCAGGTGGTTCTTCTTCGGCTGGAGGTTCCTCCTCAGCAGGAGGCTCTTCTTCAGCAGGAGGCTCTTCTTCAGCAGGTGGTTCTTCTTCAGCTGGAGGGTCTTCCTCAGCCGGAGGAGTGCTGCCGCCTCCATTTCCGTTTCCGTTACCATTTCCACTGCCATTACCATTGCCCGCATTTCCGCTGTTACCGTTATTGTTTTCTTCCGGTTCTGCAGGCTCAGGATCAGGCTCAGCGCCGATTCTTACTTCATTTGATCTTGCAGATTCCTTACCTGCTACATCAACTGCGACCACTTCATAAGTGCCGGCAGGAAGCGTAGTAGAATTATCATCATCAAATTGACTGATGGTAACGACTCTTGATCCTGAGTAAATGCGATATCCGATCACATCACCACTGCCTGAGTTGGTCCAGCTGAGTGTTGTGCCGGATACGCTTGCTGTAACAGGCGATGGGTTAGATCCATCGTCATTCAATGTGTTATCTGCAACAAGCATATTGTCAAAGAAGCTATTATTCTCAGGGAATAGTTTTGAAGCATCTCCGCCATATGGATATAACATTGTTTCTGCAAAGTCAGGGCTTAAGATTGCACCGGTTGATGAAAACTCATCCGGAGTTGAATCAAGTGCAATATACCGCTGACCATTTCTTGTCACATATTTGGAAGTCTCAAGACCGGCTTCTTCACCGGAAGGGCTCCACGCAGTTGTAAATAGATCAGACGTTACTAGACCTGCAGCAGAACAAGCCTGACCCGCTGGTAATCCTGTAAATGTACAGAACGAACGGCTTACAACCCCTTCAGGCTGCTGGAAGCTGTATTCCGGGTCGATCAAGTCTGTTCTGATTTCGTTGACACCATTCATCATGAACGCCCAGAGGTTAATTGCACGTACAGAGCTCTGATCTCTTAACGTTTTAGGTGTGTCATAACCAAGCCATAATCCGAATGTTACTTCAGGATTAGAAGCAATAAACCAGTTATCTCTTGTTTCCTGGGATGTTCCGGATTTACCTGCCCAGTCAGTAGAGAAGTTCAGGTAGCCTGGTGCAGTTCGTCCAGAACCAATGGATGTTAAAGTGTCTCTCATCATATCAAGTGTTACGTATGAGGCAGCAGGAGAGAACATCTCTTTTGACTCAGATTCATGTTCAAACACTACATTTCCATCTCTATCGATAATTTTTTCGATCATATAAGGTTCGTTATATTGACCGTAGTTAGCAATTGCTGCATAAGCAGATACGTTTTCTTCAACTGTTATTCCTTTTTCCATCCCGCCAAGAGAGAATGCAGGGTAACTATATTCAACATCTTCAATTCCCTGTGGATCAATTACTTCCAAAAATTCTCCCGGGGTATAACCTGATTGCAGCATTCTTCCATAAAGGCGAGCGGCTGAAAGGTTATGAGAAGCAGCAAGAGCGGTTCTTGCAGGGATCAATCCATATTCTCTTCCAACAACATAGTTTGCTGGCTGCCATCCACCTGGACCTGTGAATGCAACATCGGCTAATGGTGAGCCTGCGCCGATCAAACCATATTCGACGGCTGGTGCATAAACTGCAAGTGGTTTAATGGTTGAACCACTAGATCTATATGACATTGTAGCGTGATTAATACTGTTCCTCTCATGATCACGCCCCCCTGTAAAGCTGATAATCTTTCCAGTCGCGTTTTCCATCAGAACTGTTCCAACCTGTTCCTGTTCCATGATAGGTACAAATCGGCCTTCTTCAGCGTCCCATTCTTCGCCTTCTCTTTCGACGTCAAAACGTGTGTAATTATTTTTGACTTCTTCCATCTTGTCATAAACTTCTTTATCGATCGTTGAGTGAATCTGATAACCATTCTGACGCATATCTCTTGCTGCTAGTACAGCATATTTCTCGAAAAGCGTCTGACTTGCATCTACCTGCGCTTCAGAATAGCCATCTTTTTCAGCAAGCATATACATTAGAATATCCTGTGCACGGCGCTCAAGTTCCTCAGTCACATATGGGTAACGCTCTAATGCACCAGAGCTCGGCTCAACGAAATCCTGTGTTAAGTCGTATGCTACGGCTTCATCATGTTCTTCCTGTGTGATTGAGCCATCTCTCAGCATACGTGAAAGTACTTCATTTTTACGCTCGCGCCCAGGCTGTAAACCGGCGTCTTCCTTCAGCTCACCGCCATTAGTAAAAGGTGTATAACCAAACGGAGCCTGAGGAAGTCCTGCGATAAAGGCGGCCTGCGGTAATGTTAATTCACTAGCGTTCACACCAAACAGTCCCATGGCAGCCGTTTGGACGCCGGCAATATTACGTCCGGAAGCATTTCTACCCATATCAGCAACATTCAAATAAGCTTCTAAAATCTCATCTTTTTCAAAGAATCGCTCAACTCTTAGTGCGAGCAGAATTTCTTTTGCTTTACGGTCAAAAGATACTTCGTTCGTCAGCACCTGATTTTTAATCAGCTGTTGTGTGAGTGTACTACCACCGGTCTGGTTGGCAGCGTTTGTGACTTCCTGAAAAATTGCACGCATGATTGCTTTTGGTACAACCCCGTCGTGCTCCATAAAGTATTCATCTTCTGTTGCAATGACTGCATCAATCAGCAGTGGTGAAACATCTTCAAGTGCAACTTCATCTCTCTCAAGATCTGTTCTGATCTTACCGAGATAGACATCGTTGGCAAAATATAAGTCTGATGTTTCGGTATAATTATAAATATTTTGTTCAAGTGACTCTTGTGAATGGACTTCTTCATCTTTTACAAGAGAAGCAAAGTATCCTGCACCGACGCCACCGGCAAATGCGGCACCTATTACAATAAAAATTAAGAGTAATAATAGTAAATTCCAAAAAACCTGGTACGACGTATGCAGCTTTCGTGGCAATCCGATCCGGTTTGAAGCCTCGCTCCATCCGGCGATCCGCTCACGAAATGATTTATTTTGGTCTGACAATATAGATCATCCTCCTTGCAGCATCCTTACGATTATAACATATTTTATACAGCTGAAATGTAAATTTAAAGAGGTTAAGAGAGTGAAACAATGACTTGACAGATGAAATTTGTTTGTGCTAAAACTATCTTTATTAAAGCACATATGTAAATGCCTCGAAAAGAACGAAGTAGAGATCCTGACCCGTACATTCAGAGAAGCGGTGGTTGCTGCAAACCGCTACGACAGGTAATCGAATTACATTCTTGGAGCAGTTTTCCCTTAGCTGGGAAACCGGAGCGATCCGTTATATCAATGAAGTGAGGAAGAGATATCTCTTCTTAAGCTGGGTGGTACCACGCATAAAAGCGTCCCTGCATAATTTGCAAGGGATTTTTTTATGCGTGTTTTTTGTTTGATAGAATTGACCGAAGGAGGAAACAACATGGACTTATTACAGGATTTACAGTGGCGCGGCATTATTTATCAGCAAACAGATGAAGCAGGTATGAAGGAACTGCTTGAAAAAGAATCAGTTTCACTATACTGCGGGGCAGATCCGACAGCAGACAGTCTGCATATCGGTCACCTGCTGCCATTTTTAACAATGAAGAGATTTCAGGAGCATGGCCATCGTCCAGTCGTACTGGTCGGAGGAGCAACTGGTCAGATTGGTGACCCGAGCGGTAAGAAAGAAGAACGGCAGCTGCAGACACGTGAGCAGGTTGAGTACAATGTAGAAGCGATTAAAAAGCAGCTTGAAAAACTGTATACTGCTGAAGGTGACAATAAAGCAATTATGGTAAACAACATGGACTGGATCGGTCAAATTGACATGATTACATTCCTGCGTGATTACGGAAAACATATTGGTGTTAATTACATGCTTGCGAAAGACACGATTTCATCACGCCTTGAAACAGGGATCTCATACACTGAATTCACCTACACGATTTTGCAGGCGATGGACTTTAACCATTTATACCAAGAATTCAACTGTAAGCTTCAGATCGGAGGCAGTGACCAGTGGGGGAATATTACAACCGGTCTTGAAATGATCCGAAAAATGAATAATGAGGATGCAAAGGCATTCGGCATGACCATTCCGCTTGTCACAAAAGCAGACGGTACCAAGTTTGGTAAAACAGAGGGCGGCGCAGTATGGCTTGATGCTGACAAGACGTCACCTTATGAGTTCTACCAGTTCTGGATTAACACAACAGATGCTGACGTTGTAAAATATCTGAAGTTCTTTACATTCCTTGATAAAGAAACAATTGAAGGACTTGAAAAAGCTGTGCAGGAAGAACCGCATATGCGTGCAGCCCAAAAAGCACTGGCTGAAGATATGACAAGAATGATTCACGGTGAAGATGCACTTGATCAGGCGAAGAGAATTACTGCAGCACTATTCAGCGGTGACCTGAAGTCACTCAGCAGCTCAGAGATCCGTGAAGGGTTCAAAGATGTGCCGACACATAAAGTTGAAGAAGGTCAATCTGTTAACCTGGTTGAAGTTCTTGTTGATGCGAAAATTTCATCTTCAAAACGTCAGGCGCGTGAAGATGTTACAAACGGAGCGGTATACATTAATGGCGAAAGAGTCCAGGACCTGGGCTTCGACCTTGATGCATCAGTCAGACTCGACAACGAATTCACCATCATCCGCCGCGGTAAAAAGAAATACTTTATGATTCAATACGCATGATCCTTAAAAGCATCCGATTAATCGGGTGCTTTTTATTTTAATTAATATAAATATGAATTGAAAATTTAATATTCGCACAGCTGCTGATTGGAGCGGAAGGGGGCGACTCCTGTGGCAGGAAGGGACGTGTGAGACTAGGCATGGCGAAGCCTGCGGGCTCACCGCCCGGCCACGGAAAGCGTCCCCCTGAAGCGGAAATCTGCAGCCAGTATTTGATAGAACCTTTGTTTAAAAAATCCAGTTGAAGGAAATGTTAGTACTATTGAGTAAAGGAGGTTTCTAAAATGGGAGAATCATTTATCGATCAATATATAATCAACCAGTCATACTGGCTTGAAGACGGAGTACCTGACGCAGAAAAACTGACTGATAACCATGAGACAGATATTCTGATTGCAGGAGCAGGAATCGCCGGGATCACAGCAGGACTGTTACTCATTAAAGAAGGATTTAAAGTAACCATTGCAGACGCAAACCGGGTCTTTCAGGGCACGACAGGCTATACGACCGCAAAAGTAACTGCACAGCACGGAATGGTATATGATCAATTTATTTCTCAGCACGGAAAAGAAAAGGCAAAGCTTTATTACGATGCTAATACGGAAGCAATGAACTGGATGAAGCAGCAAATCAGTGAGCATGAGATTGACTGTGATTTTAGTGTGCAGGAAGCAGGCATCTACACAATTGATCAGCCGGAACAGCTTGAAAAAGAATGGAAAGCTTATCAGACGCTTGGTATTGCCGGTGAATTCACAGATGAAATGCCTTATGATATCGGGGCAGCGGCAGTATTAAAAATGCCGAATCAGTTTCAATTCCATCCGGTCAAGTATTTAAAAGCGCTGCTGGATGAATATATCAAGCACGGCGGGGAAATTTATGAAAAAACCAGATTACTTGATGCTGATGAACACAGTAATGGGGTAGAAGCTAAAACTG
This sequence comes from Jeotgalibacillus malaysiensis, assembly GCA_000818095.1. Lineage (NCBI taxonomy): Bacteria > Bacillati > Bacillota > Bacilli > Caryophanales > Caryophanaceae > Jeotgalibacillus > Jeotgalibacillus malaysiensis. Next base: position 2,295,950 of record CP009416.1, on the reverse strand, counting down.
AAGATGGATATGTCATCAAAGCAAAAAAATTGATTGCAGCGACTCACTTTCCTTTTGTTGATTTTAAAGGGCTCTATTTCTCAAGGCTCAAACCTGAACGATCTTATACATCAGCTGCGATCGTAGATGGTTCCTTTGCAGAAGGCATGTATATCAGTGCGGAAAACCCGACGAAATCGATCAGAATGACTCCCTATAAAGATGGTAAAAAGCTTCTTATCATCGGAGGGGAAGGGCATAAGACAGGTCAGAATGATATTGAAGGCAGCAGATATCAGCGGTTGGAGTCATTCGCTAAAGCAAAATTCGGTGTAACTGACTTTAAATACAGGTGGTCCTCACAGGATTTATATACAGTTAGCGGAATCCCTTATGCCGGACTTGTGACAGGTCATCATGACCACATTTATATTGCGACCGGTTTTAGAAAATGGGGCATGACAGGCGGAACTGCAGCTGCACATATTATTAAAGATTTAATTACACATAAACATAATCGTTTTCAGGAACTCTTCAATCCGGCTGATCACGATGTTTCATCATCTATCGGTACCTTTGTCAGTGAGAATGCCAATGTAGGAGCAGAGCTTGTAAAAGGAAAGCTGAAAAGCCCTGGCAAAACTGAGGAAGATATTCTAAGCGGGGAAGGCGGAATCATTAAAGATCACAGTGGTAAAACCGGCGCTTATCGGGATGAGGAAGGCAACCTTCATAAAGTCGATATTACATGTACGCATATGGGCTGTGAGTGCGCCTGGAATCAGGATGAACGTTCATGGGACTGCCCGTGTCACGGTTCGAGATTTTCATTTGACGGTGCAGTACTGGAAGGACCTGCAGTGACACCATTAAAGAAAAAGTGAAATAATTTGCAACTTTTAAGAGAACCGCTGTCTCTTTCCGTGGAGGGCTGCGCTTTCCGCGGCCGCGCGGTGAGCCTCCTCGAGCTTCGCTCTCCGGGGTCTCACCTGTCGCTTCTATGCCGCAGGAGTCTACGCCCTACACTCCAAGAGACAGCTATCATTTTTATAACAGTTTTTTATCATGAAAAGGTGATTACATAGTAAACATTTTTATCTCAAATAGTAAGTTAAGTGTAGCGGAGCGTAAGGCGGCGACTCCACCGGGATATAACGGACAGGTGAGACCCCGCAAGCGAAGCTGAGGAGGCTCACCGCCGTTCCGGGGAAAGCGTCCGCCTGAAGCGCAGCGGAACGATTATTAATAAAAACGCTATGTTTATTCTTCCCCGAACGCTTCAGGAAGCATCTTAAAGCCGTCAATCTCTGCATCTTCCTCAATCTCAATCATAATACATCGCTTTCCTTTATAATTGACCTGTCTGACGTATTGCAGATCCTGAGGGCTGATGGAAATATTTGCGATCATCGTCTGGATTTTAATCGACTTCGATTTATATTTCGGTACAATGCTACCGGCTTTTAGCTCGTATGATTCATCATCAGTGATTAGTTGGAAGGCTTCTTTTACCTTATCTGTTTCCACTTTTTCACCACTGTTTGTCAGTACACGTTCAACATCCTTATAATCAAGCTTTGGCGGTTCGTCTTCTTCGTTCTCTTCAATTGTTGTATTGATTTCACTATATACTTTTGCAAGCGTAGAAGGAGAAAGGCGGTCACCGACGACGCTCTTAATTACTTCTTCAAATACTGCTTTATCTTCCTGCGCAGTCATGATTTCTTCTCCGTTCAGTACCTCCTCGATAAAATGAAAATCCGGTTCATTTGCTTTTGGCGCTGCGTATAATACATGATTCACATCAGAAGCATGATTTGTAATACACGGAAATAGAAATCCGGTCATTGGGTTTTTCAAATCGATAACCGGATCGACTTCGACCTTATATTTGAATTCTTTTTCAATATAATCAAACTGAATTTCTTTTTTTGGTTCTTCCGTTTTATTTACAGTACATAGTGTGAATGGATGGGAATAGACTGTATCACGACTGCTTTCATCAGATTCTTCACTTCTTTTTTTAGTCGGTTTCATGTATTCACCGCGGATAAAAGTAATGACAATATCCTTTTCAAAAGGGTTCTGAATCATTTTCTCAGTCATCTGAAGCATCTGTTCCTGCCAGTCTTCACCTTCTCCAAGTAATCCTTTATGTAAAATCAGCTGGCTGCTATTTTCTGCATCACGCTTGAACTTTAGTTCGAAAAGCTTTTCATTCATTTGACCAGTCAGTACTTTTTTAAAATTATTCATAAATAGCTCCTGCTGATCAATATCGAGCATTTCAAAAGGTTGCCTTTGATAGTGATACATATCTGTCGATTCCTTCATAATATACACATTAAAGATATCTGCAATCCTGAGCAGGTCATTATCAGTTTTTAATTGTTTACGGATATTTGCTACATCTTTCTTATCCACTCTGTTCACTCCTAAGCGTGATATTTTACGCTACATCATATTAACATAAGTCGCTTGGAAATGTTTGAAGGACCATTATTATCATTGCACCTCTGAAACAATCTTTGACTTAGTTATAATTACTCTCTTCCCTTCTGTACAGCAGTTAAAAAACATAGTTCCAAAGTGAATTGTAAATATCCCAGAAGCATAGATAAGATTTTTTAACCTGAGTCGCAGAAAAGCTATTCAAAAATATAAAAAATGGAAGTATTATGCTGTTTGACAGAAAGACTTGCACAATAAAACTAACTATTTGAAAAAGGTAAAAAGTTGATTTCACAAACGAACGTGAAGTTGGAGCTTTATATCAACACAATTAAGCAATATGTCAAGAGAGTATTGATCAACTGTAAGTGAAGGGTTTTTATAGTTGATGTTGATACCCTTAGCAAACGCTTTTCAATGTTTAAACAATTTTTAGAAGAAGAATTTCTAAAAGATCCACCTTTAAAGTCATTGAAAAGTCTAAGGCTAGAAAACGATTTTATTACGTTTTTTCTTAATTTAGAATTTTTCAAATTTTAAGTTGTATATATAGGTGACTCATGATATCGTAGTTAAAACATACTAAAACACTAAGAATTATCGGTTTTGTATATTTTTGTCGCTTTATCTTATCAAGAGAGGTAGAGGGACTTGTCCCGACGAAGCTTTGACAGCGGTTTATGAAGAGGGTCTTCCAATTAAAGGAAAGGTAAAAGAGTGAAATGAATGATATTTAAACCTTTCTTTTTACTTGGAAGAGAGGTTTTTCTATATCTATTGAAAGGAGTCGACTATGACTAATACAGCCGTTACCTATGACAATTTCACCGGAGATCCGTTAAGCGACCTACCTGCTGATGATCAGACGAAAGGAGCTTTAAAGGTTCTCAGATGGGCTTACGAAGGATATGACTCTATCACGTATGCCTGCAGTTTTGGAGCGGAGGGAATCGTGCTCATCGATCTGATTGCAAAAGTGAAAAAGGATGCAAAAATCGTATTTCTCGATACCGGCATCCATTTTCAGGAGACATATGACCTTATTGAAAAAGTGAAGGAGAGATATCCGGCGCTTCAAATCGAAATGAAAAAGCCGGCACTGACACTGGAGGAACAAGCGGAGGAACACGGTTCTGCTCTTTGGGGAAGAAATCCAGATCAGTGCTGCTTCATCCGTAAAATCAAACCACTAGAAGAAGCGCTTGAAGGAGCAGAGGCGTGGGTTTCAGGGCTGAGACGGGAGCAGTCGCTCAGTCGAAGCAACACAAATTTCGTAAACAAAGATGAACGTTTCCAATCGATAAAGGTATGCCCCCTTATTTACTGGACATGGGATGACGTCTGGTCTTATATCCGACTAAATGGGTTGAATTACAATGATTTGCATGATGAAGGGTATCCGAGTATCGGATGCATTCCATGTACATTTAAAGCAGAAAGTGGTGGTCGTGATGGCAGATGGAAAGGGATGGAGAAAACGGAGTGTGGACTCCATACAGGTGGTCAATCGTGATAAAGGAGGGTGGAGAAATGAGTAAAGTCTATATCGTAGGTGCAGGTCCAGGAGATGCGGACCTTATCACTATTAAAGGATTAAAGGCGATCCGGCAGGCAGACGTGATTTTGTACGATCGGCTCGTGAATCAGGATCTGCTGGAAGAAGCAGGTAGCGACACCCGTCTTGTCTACTGCGGTAAGAGTCCGGATCACCATTCATTAACCCAGGAAGAGATTAACACACTGCTTTGCGATTTCCAGGCGCAGGGTCTGACAGTCACCAGGCTGAAAGGCGGCGATCCATTCATATTTGGACGTGGCGGGGAAGAAGCGGAAGTGCTTGCTGCACGCGGTATCCCTTTTGAAGTCGTACCAGGCATCACCGCAGGTATTGCAGCTCCGGCTTACGCGGGAATTCCAGTAACTCATAGAGAACACAGTTCTTCTGTTGCATTTATCTCAGGCGTAAGCAAACTCGGTATGGAGGATGAAGTGTATTGGGAGCATGTCGTGAAAAGTATGGATACTCTCTGCATATACATGGGCGTGAGAAAACTGCCGGATATCTGTGAAAGGCTCATCCGTCATGGAAAACAAGGAACGACGCCGATTGCTCTGATCGGTTGGGGAACGACGGAATGGCAGGAGACGGTTACAGGAGACGTCGACACGATTGTAGAAAAGGCAGGACACATAAAAAATCCGGCTATTATTATTGTCGGAGAGGTGGTCCGCTGCAGGGAATCCATCCAGTGGTTCGAAAAGCCCACAGAAGCGAAAGAAATGGAGGTCTCAGGATAAGATGCAGGGAGTACTCTATGTCAGTCACGGAAGTAGGATCGAGGAGACGAAAGCTGAAGTGGAGCGGGTAGTGGAAGAAGCGCACAAGGGTATTGATGTTGCGCTTCACAAGCTGTGCTACTTGGAAATCGCTTCTCCAGGCATAGAAGAAGGGGCAGGAAAACTGATAGCGGAAGGTGCAAAGCGGATAGCTATTGTTCCGCTGCTTCTGTTCAGTGCCGGTCACTATTATTCAGATATTCCGGATGAACTGGAGAACCTTCAGATGAAATATCCGGATGTCACTTTTACATACGGAGAACCTCTAGGTGTACAGGGGGCTTTAATTGATGCACTCTCCGACAGGCTTTGCGAAAAAGGATCAACGGATGCATTTCTCCTTGTAGCAAGAGGAAGCACGAATCCGGCAACGGAACAGGTGATGGAAACGATTAGGGAACACCTTGTAGCGAAAACCGGAAGCAGGCATGGAGAGGTTTGCTACCTTGCTGTTCTGGAACCGACGTTTGAACAGGGACTGGCGGACGCAGTTAAAAAGCATCCAGAAGGTCTCATTGTACTTCCCTGTCTCTGGTTTACCGGCAGACTGATCCGGCACATCGAAAAGGAAGTGGGGATTTTGAAAGAGAAAGGTTGTAATGTCCACACAGCTCATTACCTCGATAACCACCACTTCATCATCGAACTCCTGCGGCAACGGGTTCAGGAATCTTTGGAAAAAGAACCGTACACTCCCTTGATAAAGGAGGATGCAGACCATGAGTCATTTGCCGCTCACCGTTAACATGAAGGGGAAGCGGGTCGTCATTGTCGGAGGAGGTAATGTCGCTGAAAAACGAGTGAAAAAACTTCTGGAAGCAGATGCTTCGATTACGATAGTGAGTCCTGAAATAACGCCGGGCCTGGGCCATCTGGCAGGAGAAGAACGTTTTCATTGGAAACGAAGAACGTTTGAGCGAAGTGATATAGAAGGGGCATTTCTCTTAATAGCCGCTACCGGTATCCGGCATGTGGATGAAGAAGTGAAGAAAGCCGGAGACAACGTGCCGCTAGTAAATATTGCCGGAGAGGCAGATGCCGGGAATATACACTTCCCTGCTCACTTTTCCCGCGGTCGACTGTCCGTTGCCGTATCTACCGGCGGAGCGAGTCCGGCTCTTGCCGCGCGTATCAAGTCCCGTCTCGAAGAAGAGTATGACGAAGATTATGCGGCTTACCTCGACTATTTGCACGATTGCCGAACGAAAATTAAAACATCAGGTCTCTCAGAGGAAAAGAAGAAAGAAGCAATAAAAAAACTGCTCGATGAAGACTGTGGAGAGGAAAAAGAGCAGGCTCTTATAGTCGCAAGGTTGGAGGGGATCGAGTGAACAGCTTGAATGGAAAAAGAATAGCAATAGCTGCTGACAGGCGTAGCAAAGAATTGGGAGCGCTCATTAAAAATTTCGGTGGCACTCCTGTATATACGCCCATCCAGGGAGAACAGCAGCTGCATGAAAAGCGAAGTAGCAGAGACGTGCACATTTTGTTGGAAGAAGATTTCGAATGGATCATTCTAACGACAGGAATCGGTGTGCGAACTCTCGAAAATGCAGCACAGCAAGAAGGGATACTTGATGCCTTCCTTGCAAAATTGCAGAATGCGAAGCTCGCGATCCGAGGTAAAAAGGCGCTCCGGTGGCTCATTGAACATGAACTTACAGCTGAAGTCGTCTCTGAAGATGGGACGATGAAAGGGCTGGTTGAGAAGCTTGAAAAAGAACAGGGAAGAGCCTTTCTACAGGCATACAGTGTTGATGATGCCTCATGGAAAGAATCATTCGGGAAGTTTTTTTCCTGCGTGTACCTTTCCCGTCCTTATGAATACAAACGACCATCAAAAGATGTCAGGAAAACGTTAGTCGAAAGAGTAACGAATGCTGAAGTCCAGGCTGTCCTGTTCACCAGCAAAACGCAGGTAAGAAATTTGTTCGAAGAAGAAGCGGACGACCGGCTTATCCATTCACTGAATAATAGAGTGAAAGCGGTCGCCACAGGAAAGGTCACGGCAGAGGAACTCAGAAATTTCGGTGTACAGGAAATACTGTACCCGGAAAATCAGAAAATGGGAGCGATGGTTGTAGATATGGCCCGCTACTTTGATGCGATAAATGACAAGGGGGAAGAAAAACATGCAGGACAAACAGGAGGTGGAGACGGTGCAACTGGAAGTGATGAACAGCCCGTTCAATGAAAAGCAGGCAGATCTTCTTAATCAGCTGCTGTCTTCGATGACGGAAAATCAGAAAATCTGGCTGAGTGGTTACCTGGCGAGTGCCCCGGCATTTGCACCGAAGACATTGCCCACGCAATCAGGAGGAGAAGTCGAAAAAACGAAAGCAGAAGCAGCGCAGCGGTCGATCACAGTTCTGTACGGCTCCCATACCGGGAACTGTGAAGAACTTGCAGCGCAATTATCAAAGAACCTGAAGGAAAAAGACTTCCAGGTCACAGTCTCTTCCATGGATGATTTCAAACCGAAGAACCTGAAGAAAACGGAGGATCTGCTCTTGGTGACGAGTACGCACGGAGACGGAGACCCGCCGGATAATGCAATGACCTTTTATGAATTTCTCTTCAGTAAACGCGCCCCGGAATTGAAAAACATGCGCTACTCCGTACTTGCTCTTGGAGATAGTTCGTATGAGTTCTTCTGCCAGACAGGAAAAGACATCGATGCGAGGCTAGAAGAGCTCGGCGCAGAGCGCTTATATGAAAGGATAGACTGCGATCTCGACTTTGAAGAAGCGGCAGAAACATGGAAGGAAGGGGTGCTGGAAAAGCTCGAGGAACAGAGTCCCTCCGCTCAGGCTGAAGGTGTGGCGAAGGCGAAGGAAACAGCGGTCTGGCCCGTCTACTCGAAAGTGAATCCGTTCCGGGCGGAGATACTCCAGAATATCAACCTGAACGGGCGTGGATCCAACAAGGAAACCCGCCACATCGAGCTGGATCTAGAAGGATCGGGACTTGACTATGAGCCGGGCGACAGTATCGGCATTTTACCGGAAAATGAGGAGAAGCTTACGGATGAACTGATCCAGGAAATGGGCTGGGACGGGAAAGCGTCGGTCACTATAACCAAAGATGGAGAAATCCGTTCGGTGCGTGAAGCGCTCCTGTCCGTCTACGAAACGACGGTGCTGACGAAGTCGCTGCTTGAAAAATCCTCTACCTTGACGGATAACGAGGACCTGAAAGCGCTCATCAAAGACACAGAGGCATTGAAATCCTATATATACGGCCGCGACTTACTGGATTTTGTCCGTGATTTCGGACCGTGGGACGTACCGGCTGAAGAATTCCTTTCAATCCTTCGTAAATTACCGGCCCGTCTGTATTCCATTGCCAGCAGCAGTGCAGCGAATCCGAATGAAGTCCACCTGACAATCGGAGCTCTGCGCTATGAAGCGAACGGTCGTCAGCGCAACGGGGTCTGCTCGGTACAATGTGCAGAGCGGGCAGACGCAGGGGATACGCTACCAGTCTTTGTCCAAAAAAACCGTAATTTCCGCCTGCCGGAATCAGGAGATTCAAAGATCATCATGATCGGAGCCGGAACCGGCGTAGCTCCGTACCGTGCATTTCTCGAAGAACGCGCAGAAAGGGAGGACGAGGGAGAGAACTGGCTCTTTTTTGGAGAGCAACACTTCGTTACCGATTTCCTTTATCAGACGGAGTGGCAGCGCTGGAAAAAAGAGGGTCTGCTCACCCGGATGGATGTCGCTTTCTCGAGGGACACTTCGGAGAAAATTTATGTGCAGCACCGTTTGTGGGATCAGCGACAGGAAGTGTTCCGCTGGCTACAAGAAGGAGCGTATGTATACGTATGCGGCGATGAATCCCGAATGGCGAAGGATGTGGAGCGGACACTTACAGCTATCGTGGAATCGGAAGGGAACCTTTCTTCTGAGGAAGCGTTTGATTATTTGAAAGCACTTCGAACAGAAAAACGATACCAGCGGGACGTGTACTGAACCGCTGCAGTGAGAAAGGGAGAGAGAAATGACCGATAAACAGCCGGGACCACCAAGTGAAATGGAAAAACTGAAGGAAAAAAGTGATTACTTGAGAGGCTCCCTCGTAAAGAGCTTTCAGGAACCGTTGACAGCGAGTATTCCGGAAGGGGATGCCAAAATTCTGAAGTTCCATGGCAGCTATATGCAGGATGACCGTGATCTGCGTCTGGAAAGGAAACAGCAGAAACTCGAGCCTGCCTATCAGTTCATGACGAGAGTTCGGGCCCCGGGAGGGGTGGCGACACCAGAGCAGTGGCTCGTTATGGATGACATAGCGAATAAATATGGAAATAAGACGCTCAAGCTTACAACTCGACAGGCTTTTCAGACACATGGGGTACTGAAATGGGACATGAAGCCTCAAATCCAAGAGATTAATGAGGCGCTTATGGATACACTCGCTGCCTGTGGAGATGTGAACCGGAACGTGATGGCCGGTGCTAATCCTTACCAGTCGGAGGTACATGGAGAAGTGTACGAATGGTCTAAAGAATTAAGTGATTACTTATCTCCTCGTACCAGTGCTTATCATGAAATATGGCTGGATGAAGAAAAGATTGTCGACACCAGGTCGGAAGAAGAGATCGAACCGATGTACGGGAAATTCTGCCTTCCGAGGAAGTTCAAAATTGGGATCGCCGTGCCTCCGTCGAATGACGTGGATGTCTATTCCCAGGACCTCGGATTCATCGCCATCGTAGAAAATGGAAAGCTGCTCGGATTCAACGTTGCCGTCGGAGGCGGAATGGGCATGACGCATGGTGACACGAACACGTACCCTCAGCTCGCCCGCGTCATCGGATTCTGCAAGCCTGAAAACATTTTAGACGTGGCAGAGAAGATCATCACCATCCAGCGCGATTACGGAAACCGCTCTGATCGGAAAAATGCAAGATTCAAATATACAATCGATAAGCGTGGTCTCCCGTGGGTAAAAGAAGAGCTCGAACAGCGCCTCGGTTACAGACTCGAGCAAGAGCGTGACTTCCACTTTGATCATAACGGAGACCGGTATGGATGGACCGAGGGGAAAGGTGAATGGCACTTCACTTTATTTGTCCAGAACGGCCGGATTAAAGATGAAGACAATTATCCACTTATGACAGGTCTCCGAAAAATTGCCAAAGTCCATGAAGGGGAGTTCCGGCTGAGTCCGAACCAGAATCTCATTATTGCAAGGGTAACGGATGCGAAAAGAGAAGAGATTGAGACACTAATTGAAAAGTACGGTTTGACAGATGGCAGGTCCCATTCGGCGCTCAGAAGGAATTCGATGGCCTGTGTCGCAATGCCGACATGTGGGCTTGCGATGGCGGAGTCAGAGAGATATCTTCCAACGCTCGTCGATAAACTCGAAGATATTCTGGACGAAGCGGGTCTCCGGGAGGAAGAAATCGTCATCCGGATGTCCGGCTGCCCGAACGGCTGCTCCAGGCCGGCCCTGGCGGAAATCGCGTTCATCGGCAAAGCGCCGGGCAAATACAACATGTACCTTGGCGGAGGGTTTACAGGAAACAGACTGAATCGGCTATACCGAGAAAATATCGGAGAAGAAGAGATTCTAGATACTCTCCGTCCTCTTTTCATCGAATATGCGACGGAGAGAGAAGAAGGGGAACATTTCGGTGATTTCGTCATTCGGGCCGGGCACGTAAAAGCTGTGCAGTCAGGTCTTGATTTTCATTCGGAGGTGAAAGTATGAAGGTGAACACGGAAGAGAAAAAACAGGGATCCGGGCTTACGCATTTGGATAGGCTCGAGGCAGAAGCCATCTATATTATCCGGGAAGTGGCGGCGGAGTGCGAGAATCCGGTCATGCTGTATTCGATCGGCAAAGACAGCTCGGTGATGCTTCACCTGGTGATGAAGGCTTTTTATCCCGAGAAGCCCCCCTTCCCGTTCATGCATATCGACACGACGTGGAAATTCAAAGAAATGATAGAGTTTCGGGACAGGAAAGCAAGAGAGCTCGGCATCGACATGATCGTTCATACCAACGGACAGGCAGCGAAGGAAGGGATCAACCCGTTCGATCACGGAGCAAATTATACAGACATCATGAAAACCCAGGCCCTGAAAGAAGGACTTGATAAGTACGGGTTCGATGCTGCTTTCGGTGGAGGACGCAGGGACGAGGAGAAGTCACGTGCCAAAGAGCGGGTGTTTTCGTTCCGTAACAAGAACCATGCCTGGGACCCGAAGAATCAGAAGCCAGAGATGTGGAAATTGTACAATACGAGGATTGACAAAGGAGAAAGCATGCGTGTCTTTCCTTTGTCCAATTGGACGGAAAAGGATATCTGGCAGTATATCCGAAAGGAAAATATCGATATCGTTCCGCTCTATTATGCGAAAGAACGTCCAGTCGTCTATCGCGAAAACAATATAGTAATGGTCGATGATGACCGGATGCGCTTCGAGCCGGGAGAGAAGATTGTCCATCGCAAAGTCCGCTTCCGTACGCTCGGGTGTTATCCACTGACCGGTGGAGTGGAATCGGAAGCGGAAACGCTGGATGAAATCGTCGAGGAAACGCTCGGAGCAGTATCGTCGGAACGGACCAGCCGGGTGATTGATCAGGAAGCGGCCGGAAGCATGGAGCGGCGGAAGAGAGAGGGGTACTTCTAGTATGGAAAGTCTGTTGAAATTCATTACGTGCGGGAGCGTGGATGACGGCAAGTCCACGCTCATCGGTCACATGTTATATGATGCGAAGCTACTATTTGCCGATCAGGAGAAGGCACTCGAACTCGACAGCAAAGTCGGAAGCCGGGGCGGAGAAATCGATTATTCGCTGCTTCTTGACGGGCTGATGGCTGAACGGGAGCAGGGGATAACGATCGATGTGGCTTACCGATACTTTACGACGGATGCCCGTTCATTTATCGTAGCCGATACGCCGGGACATGAACAGTATACGAGAAACATGGCGGTAGGAGCTTCTTTTGCGGATCTCGCAGTCATCCTCGTCGATGCGACGAAAGGGGTCATCACCCAGACGAAACGTCATGCGAGAATCTGCTACCTTATGGGGATCCGTCATATGGTTTTGGCCGTGAATAAAATGGACCTTATCAAATATGACGAAGAAACGTTCAGGAAAATTAATCGTGACTTCGACACATTCATCTCTTCTTTTGCGGACATAAATACAACGGTGATCCCCGTATCCGCCACGGAAGGGGACAATATTACGTCGAACTCTACGAATACACGCTGGTATAATGGACCGCCACTGCTTACATATCTTGAGAATGCCGACGTTACAAAAGAAGAAGAGGAAGCGCCTTTCATCATGCCGGTACAACGGGTCTCCCGTCCGGGGTACCACTTCCGGGGATTTCAGGGGCAGATTGAGTCCGGTCGAATCCACCTGGGAGATGAAGTTCTGATATTACCAAGCAGAGAACGGGCAATAGTTAAAAACATTCTCATCACTGATCAGGAAGTGGGCCGGGGGGATACCGGACAGCCGGTAACTGTGCAGCTGGACAGGGAATTGGATATATCGAGAGGCAACGTGATTACTGATGTAGATCTTCCAGTTACGGATCGTTTCACCTCAAGTCTCCTCTGGATGGACGATGAACCGCTGACAGAAGGGAAAAACTTTCTCGTGAAAGCTGGTACCAAGACGATTCCAGGTACAGTAACCGCTATTCATCATAAAACGGATATCAACACCGGGGACCAGGTGGATGTATCTCGAGGAGAGAAGAATGAGCTGCTTACTGTGGAGGTTGTTACGGCGGAAAAAGGTGTGTTTGACAGCTTCCGAAATAATGAGACGTTGGGGGCATTTATTCTAATCGACCGCGTGACGAACAGTACGGCGGCAAGCGGTGTCATCGAGGAGACGATGCACAATTCTCCGAATACTACTTGGGAAGATACATCGATCACCCGGGAATTCCGAGCCGGTCAGAAAGGGCAGAAGCCGGTCACTCTCTGGTTCACCGGCTTGTCGGGGTCCGGGAAATCGACTCTTGCTAGTGAAATAGAAGCAAGACTTTTCCACGAAGGATACCATACTATGCTTCTGGACGGAGACAATGTCCGCCACGGATTGAACGGTGATCTTGGTTTTAATGCAGAAGACCGTTTCGAAAATATCCGCCGGATAGCGGAGGTATCACGTCTTATGAACGATGCCGGTCTGATTACGCTCACCTCTTTCATTTCCCCGTATCAAACGGACAGAGAGAAAGCGAAGAGGATCATTGGAGAAGGTTTTATCGAAATTTTTGTCAATACACCTCTGGAGGTTTGCGAAGAGAGGGACGTAAAAGGATTATACAAAAAAGCGAGAAAAGGTAAGATCTCCGGATTCACGGGCGTGTCTGCTCCTTATGAGGCACCGGGGGATCCGGATATACAAGTCGATACAACCGATCTGACGATTGAAGAAGCGACAGACTACGTGCTGAAAAAAATTAAAAATTATCTGGTTCAGCCGTAATCAATAGGTAAAAGGGGCCGAGATATATATGACGATGGAGATGGGATTGGTTTTAGGGATTGTCGGGCTGATGCTGATCTGTCTTGTTATGGACGTGGTACGACCTGAGCTGCTATTACTCACGACGCTCTTCGTGTTCATTGTATTTGGTTTCATTTCTCCGGAAGAGGGACTTGCAGGTTTTTCAAACCAGGGAATGCTGACGATCGGGCTGTTGTTCATTGTTGGGGGAGTGTTCGAAAAAAGCGGACTTGCGGAGAAGTTCATTTCCCGAATCCTTTCAGGTGCAGCATCGGAAGGAAAAGCCAGAGCACGTCTGCTGATTCCCTTGGCCGGCATTTCAGGATTTCTGAACAATACCCCGCTCGTCGTAACGCTTACTCCGCTCGTCCGGAAATGGTGTGAAGTACACAAGATAGCCCCTTCCAAATTTCTCCTGCCCTTGTCGTATGCGACCATTCTGGGTGGAACAATGACATTGATGGGGACATCGACGAACCTTGTAATCCACGGGCTGCTGCTTGACTTTGAGGGACAGGGACTCCGTTTCTTCGACCTTCTGATTGTAGGACTTCCGGTTACGGTGGTCGGACTTGTTTATCTTCTTCTTTTTGCCCCGCCTCTGCTCCCTGGGCACCGGAGTGGAGAGGGAGAAGAGGAAGAAGAGCGCCCGAGAGACTTCCTGAGTGAACTCCGGGTCCAGGCGGATTTTCCGCACTCCGGGAAAACAGTAAGAGAAGCAGGCCTCCGTAATCTGGAAAGGTTATACCTGATAGAAATCAGACGGGGGAAAGAGAGCATCGCACCTGTGTCCGGGGATACCCGGATTTTCACCGGAGATCGGCTCTTTTTCACAGGGGTCATCTCATCGATTGCAGAACTTGGAAAACGTCGGGGCCTGGTCGTTGATACAGGCACTGATTTAAGTATCGTCGGTCTGAAGAAAGGGACGAATAAACTGAGAGAAGGGGTGGTCTCTCACCAATCCTCTCTGCTCGGTCGTACCGTTAAAGAAAATCGGTTCCGTGAAGCTTATGATGCGGCTGTTGTAGCCATTCATCGTAATGAAGAGCGGTTAGAGGGGAAAATCGGTGACATCGAACCAAGGGCGGGGGATGTATTGCTGATGGTCACGGGCAACTCGTTCGATCAGCGTGTAAAAAGGCATCGTGACTTTTACGTTACATCTCCTGAGGGAAAAGAGAAATTTTTTGAAGATGACCGTACTGGATGGTGTGCTCTGGTCATTTTCATAGGAGCTATCCTTTTTGTCGTAAGCGGATTTCTTAGTATTTTCAAAGCCATGGCCTTAGCTGTGGGTCTGATGCTCGCTTTTCGCCTCGTTTCTCCTGAAGAGGCACGAGATATGATCCAGTTCCGGGTGCTTCTCCTGATTGCGGGAGCCCTCGGAATAGGCAACGTCATCATCGAATCGAAAGCGGCGGATTGGATGGCGCAGGAGCTTATGGGAGCGATGGAACCCTACGGAGTCATCCTTCTGCTTGTCGTTTTATTTGGAATGATTGCTCTTCTAACAGAAATTGTGACGAATAATGCGGCAGCTGTCATCATGTTCCCTGTCGCCTATCAGATTTCCGGACCGATCGGGATGGAACCGATCGGCATGGCGATCCTTGTAGCGATAGCAGCTTCTGCAAGCTTCTTGTCACCGATTGGTTACCAGACGAACCTGATTGTTTACGGCCCTGGAGGCTACCGCTTCCGGGATTATCTGCGAGCTGGGATGCCACTTACTTTTCTTACCGGGGTTGTAACAGTGGGAATGGTTTATATGGTATTTATGTAAATTTTTAGTATTAATGAGGGGGAGAATGGACTGAACGAATGATATGTCTTGTCATGCTCTTAACCTTCGTACAACAGTCTATCGAATCTTAAATGAAGAAGCACTGAGAAATATAATCTCTCGGTGCTTCTTCTTATTATTCATCCATTCGGTCTATCGTGTTCTGTGCTTCTTGTTCCTCAGCATTTATATAAAGGGTGGACGTACCCATCACGGTGTATCCCAGCTGTCGAATCAGCTCGTACATTGTGTTTTGTTTTGAGAACTCTGTAGCAAATTAGTGCTGAATCGATCGTATGGACATCGGGTTGGCAGCATCAATGTATTGTTTTGCAAAGCAAATAAAAATAAAACATCCCTTGAAACGTTGATGTAACAACGTTTCAAGGGATGTTTGTGCATTACTCTGCCATCTAAAAAGATTAACGAGAGTAGAATTCTACGATCAATGCTTCATTGATATCAGCAGCAAGCTCATTACGCTCAGGGAAACGAGTGAAAGTACCTTCAAGCTTGTCAGCATCAAAAGATACATACTCAGGAGTGAAGCTGTTAAGCTCAACTGCTTCCTGAACGATATTCAGCTTCTGTGACTTTTCACGAAGGCTGATTGATTGTCCTGGCTTTACGCTGTATGACGGGATGTCAACGCGTGAACCATCAACAAGAATGTGGCCGTGGTTTACAAGCTGACGCGCCTGACGACGAGTACGAGCAAGACCAAGACGGTATACTAGGTTGTCAAGACGAGCTTCAAGAAGGATCATGAAGTTATCACCGTGACGTCCAGGTAGTTTACCTGCTTTGTCGAATAGGTTACGGAACTGACGCTCAGTTACGCCGTAAGTGTGACGAAGCTTCTGCTTCTCTTGAAGCTGAAGACCATATTCAGATAGTTTTTTACGCTGTGTAGGACCGTGTGGACCCGGAGCGTAAGGACGCTTTTCTAATTCTTTACCAGTGCCGCTTAGTGAAACACCAAGACGACGAGACAGTTTCCAAGATGGACCTGTATAACGAGCCATAATTTGACTCCTCCTTGTGTTTTTATTTTGTTGTAAAATAAAAACCATGTGATAAACCATCAACACCCATTTTGTTATCTTGCACCATCGCCCTGCAGCAGGGGTTACACGATGCACCTACAAACAATAGGAACAAAATGAGACATTCATGTGTTCACAAAAGGCTGCATTATTTTACACAAAGAATATCATACAATTTATAAGGTGTTCTGTCAACCGTTATTTCTAATATGGATTATACATCTGTCACGCTTTTCCTGCTGAGTCGCCCTATCCGCTACAATCAACAGCTGTGCTAAAACAACCTCAGTCTTTACATAGCTAATTTTATAAATGACATATCCTGCAGAAATAATTGCTGAAATATGTGTGACGAAAAGGGTGCTCTCAGTATAGTAAATAAGATGCATTATGCTATAATTAATATTTGTAAATATCTGAAAATTATATAATGAAACAGTTATATTAATACATAAGAGACGAAGGTGAAAAAATGGATTCGCTGAAACCGTTTATGGACCGTTTTAAAGCCGGGGTATTTGATATTCTGGCACATTCAATGTCAGGTGAAAGCTCGATCAGGCACTGGTATCGTCAGTTATCTATCCTTTTAAAAGAACACTTTAATGTGGAGGAAACCTTCTATTTATATAAGGATGGGGTACATCTGTATCAATATGATGAATCTTTGAATAAGCAAGAGCCGCTTGAGCTGCCAATCATGAAAGATTTTCATCATGAGCCTTATCAAGTGTTAAAAGAAGATCAGTTATTTCTAAAGCAGGGGGATCTGCTAATCCCGTGCTATGAAAAAACAGACCTTATGGGTTTTATCGTCATCAGACCGCTCCCAGGGGCAATGTGGGCACAGGATGAAGTAATGGTTTCTGTTTTAGCGTGCGATACTGCAGTTCTTTATCAGAATGTCAGAAAAATGCTGATTACAGCTGAGGAAAGAAAAAGATATCATGAATTGTTTGATGTGACAAAAGCGTTCAACTCGCATATGAATGTGACGCAGGTGCTGGCGAAGATTATCCTTTCACTGAAAAACACGTTCTCTCATTATACATTTACTTTAATCTTATCGGATGACCAGGGAGTTGAAAAAGGACTGCCGATCGAATATCTGGATTATCAATCAGATAATGAAGCATTATTACATGCGTTTGTTTCCTCTGAAGTAACGATTGACGATCAGGGGAGCGAGACGATCATGTACTCTCCTTTAAAAGGGAAGCAGGGAGTGTACGGTCTGCTCAAGACGGAAGGAAAAACAGATAAAGCGCTGAAAAAGCATGAAATTGAATTTATTAAAGTACTTTCAACAACTGCCGGACATGCACTTGAGAATGCCAAACTTTATATGCAATCAAGGCAGCTGATCAATGACCTTAAGCTCATTAATGATCTGTCACATGAGCTGAATGCAAATCTGAATATGAAGGATATGATGAGCGTCTTAACAGTTCAGATCCAAAAAGCTTTAGCCCCCGATGAAACGGGCTTTATCTGGGTGGATCAGGACCAATGGCAGATCGTTGAAGGAAGCACGCCTTTTTTCAAGACAGAAGCTGGCAGGGTATATATTGAAAATGTAAAACAGCAGCTTCTTGAAGGAACGGATAGCGTATATATGTCTGACTGTGAGCTTGAAGCAGGATATCGTTCGTTAATCGCTGTGCCGATGATTCATCACGATCAATTAAAGGGATTTTGTATCGTGCTGCACCGTGATTCATATGCATTCTCATTTGAGATGTATAAGCTTTTCAAATCAATTGTTCACCATTCAGCACTGGCGCTTGTGAATGCAATGCTGCGCGTTGAAATGGAGGAAATGATTAACCGCGATCATATGACAGGCCTTTATGCACGGCTTTATCTCGATCAATTCGTCGAAGCATCTATGGCAAAGGACCAACATGGTGTGTTTATCCTGATCGATATAGATGACTTCAAACAGGTGAATGACACACATGGTCATCAGGTAGGTGATCAGGTCATTATCCAGGTGTCAAAGCACCTGATGTCCTATGAGAATGAGGCTAGTGTTGCTGCGAGATGGGGCGGGGAAGAACTGGCTATTTACTTCAGCAATATGTCCCTGCATGAAGGCATCGCATTGACAGAGAATCTGAGAGAGTCTGTCCTTCATGTAACGGATCCGCAAGTAACCATTTCCTGCGGCGTCTCAAGCTGGTCAGAAGAAGATCCCGACCAGATGATCAGTCTGGTCAGGCGTGCTGATATTGCGTTATATAAAGCAAAAAACACCGGGAAAAACCGTGTTGTCTGGCTAAAAAGAGAATCAGATCAGATTATGCGCTCTTAAAAGGACTGTTTAACAGCAGTCCTTTTTAAATTGGAAAGGTCCATTGAAATTATTACAAAATCAAGTAAAATAGGTTATGAAAGCGATTACAAAACAAGGGGAGCTTGCGATGTCAAGAGAGAAAAAGAGATTTGAAACTGAGGTCATTCATAGCGGGTATGATTCAAAAAAATATGAAGGTTCACTGACGCCTCCGCTTTTTCAGACGTCAACCTACACATTTGCTCATGCTGCAGAAGGGGAAAGACGATTTGCGGGAGATGAGGAAGGTTATATTTACTCACGTCTTGGAAATCCGACAGTTAAGGTACTTGAAGACCGGATGACTGCAATCGAGGGCGGAGAAGCTGCTTTGGCATTTGGTTCTGGTATGGCTGCTGTATCGGCAATTCTGTTCCATTTATTAAAATCAGGAGATCACGTAATCTGCTCAAAAGGCGTATATGGCTGTACATTTGGTTTGCTTGAAATGATGGAAGAGAAATTTAACATTACGCATGAGTTTGCAGATCTTTCAACGGAGGAATCGATTTTACAATCGATCTTACCGGATACGGCATGTTTATATGTTGAAACACCAATTAATCCTACGATGGAAATTATTGATCTGGAGCTTGTATGCCGCGTAGCGAATGAAAAAGGGATACCGGTAGTAGTAGATAACACATTCAGCTCACCATACCTGCAGAACCCATTGAAGCTTGGCGCAGACTTTGTCCTTCACAGTGCCACAAAATATATTGGCGGTCACGGTGATGTCATTGGTGGATTGCTTGTAGCAAAATCAGCGGAAGCGATTGCTGAGATCAGGATGACAACGCAAAAGGATATTGGCGGGATTATGTCACCATTTGATGCATGGCTATTGCTCAGAGGGCTGAAAACGCTCGCTGTCAGGCTCGATCGTCACTGTGATAATGCTGAGAAAATTGCAGCTTATCTTAAAGCGCATCCGTTTGTCAGAAATATTTATTTCCCTGGCGACAAAGATCACCAGTCACATGGCATCGCTGCGAAGCAGATGAGCAGATGGGGAGGGTTGATTTCCTTTGATTTTAATGGAACAAAGGAAATGGCTCAGTCCTTTATGGATGAGTTGCAGCTAATTAAAATTGCTGTGAGTCTGGGAGATGCAGAAACGCTGATTCAGCACCCTGCTTCAATGACGCATTCAGTTGTACCTGAAAAGGTCAGAGCGGCTATGGGGATTAGTGATACACTGCTCAGACTATCAGTGGGACTTGAATCATGGGAAGATATTAAAGATGATCTTGACCAGGCGTTTGCAAAAATGGAGGAAAGTGCAGCGATGAAACAGGAGAGTTGATCACTCATAAAGGCCATACGCTGATCAGCGTATGGCCTTTATCTTAGATATATTCAGTTAAAATAGCTGCGAATATTTCAAGTCCTTTTTGATCCTCTTCATCAAAGCGGCTTTTAACCGGGCTATCAATATCAAGTACCCCGATTACTTCACCAGCTTTTACAAGTGGCACGACGATTTCAGACTGGGAGGCTGCATCGCATGCAATATGTCCCGGGAATGCGTGCACATCATCGACGCGCATTGTCTTATTTTCTCCGGCAGATGTTCCACAGACACCTTTTCCGAGCGGAATTCTCACGCATGCCGGAAGTCCCTGGAATGGTCCGAGAACCAGCTCTCCATCCTCCATCAGGTAAAATCCTACCCAGTTCGTTTCATCAAGAAACTGATTCAGCAGCGCAGATGCATTACTGAGGTTTGCGATCTTGTTTGGTTCATCTTCAAGTAAAGCCCGAAGTTGTTTATGAACCATTTCATATTGTTTTTCTCTACTGCCTTTATACGTTTCGACATTAAACATCATATCACCCGCTTAATTGATTTGATTTTTCCTTTTAGGTGCGTAATTTGAAGAACGCTTTTTAAAGGAAGGCTGCCGCAGCACCCCGAATATAATCATTAGAATAATACAGGTATAACACAGCATGGCACTTGAAGCAATCATTTGAAAGGGTGAAGACAAATGAATGGGCGGCGCGAAACAAAATCCGAAGTCATGACAACAGCAGTGGATCTGTTTTATACAAAAGGGTTTCACGGGACAAGTATTAGAGAGATCTCAGCGTCAGCAGGGGTGAACGTAGGGACAGTATCATATTATTTTGCCGGGAAAAAAGGATTGCTGGAAGAATGTCTGATTGCATTTTTTGAACCATATCTGAATGTGCTTGAAAAATCGTTAAATGATGGTAAGCGTCAAAAGAGTGCTGTGATGAGTGCTGCCTGTAATATTATCCGGTTTCAGCAGCAGCATCACCGTTTTGCAAGGGTTGCCTGGCGTGAGATCACACTTGATCACCAGCTGATCAGGGAGATGACGGCCTGTTATTTAAGGAAAGAAAGATATCTGTGGAAAATGCTGATGGCTGAGGATATAGAAAAAGGGCACAGCTTTAAGCTGTCCCCATCCTTTTTTCTGATTCAGCTGAACTCAATGATCACTACACCTTTTTTGCAAAGTCAGACTGTCAGAGAGCTGTGGCATATGAATACAGCTGATCCGTATTTCACGAAGCAGTATATCGAAACAGTGGAAACGTGGTTCAACAGCGTCACTTCCTGCTACGGGTTAAGCGCAATTAGCTGATCTGCTCCCTGCATCAGTCCGTTTGCTGCATGGGCATCTGACCCGTAAATAAGCGGAATCCCCAGTTTGAGCGCTGCTGAGGCAATCGCAGGGGAGGGGTAAGTTTCCTGACAATAAGGTTTTACAGTTCCGGCTCCATTGTAATCAAGCTCAAGTTTCCGGGATTTTATCACATTTAACAATTGTTGAATCTCAGCTTCATGAGATTCGAGTGCCGGAAAAAGACGCTGAAATTTTCTAGCCAGTGTGATATGACCGATTCTATTCGGTTTATAATTACCAAGGTCAGAGAGAGCTGATTGAATAACAGTTTTGTAATAAAGAGCGTGCACAGCATCAGCAGAACCTGTTAACGAAATCAGTTCCTGAAAAGCATCTGGGCTGAAGTCCAGACAAATATAGCGCTCAGCAGCTTTTAAAAAATGGACTGAAAGAATTGAATCATCCAGTGAAGGGCCATATTGATCCAGAAACTCTCGGGTCTGCTTTTCAAAACCTTCAATATAATCAACTTCAAGACCTGTGTTAATGCGCAGGTCTTTTTGATATGCGCGCTTTACTTCTTCAACATCTTTCAGATAGTGCTCGAGGTCACCTGGCTTCATTCCGCTATCCTGATCGGGTACCGTATCGGTAAAGCCTTCAGGTAAGGGAGCATGCTCAGTAAACGTGATTTCTTTGAGCCCTGCATTAATGGCTTTTTCAACATATAATGAAAACTGATCCTTTGAGCCGTGAGGGCAATATGGCGTATGAATATGTCCATCTCTGGTAATCATCATGTCCAGTCCTTTCGCATACGAAAAAAGTCGTGTCAAAAATTCAAGAAAAAACAAGAAATCTCATTTGTTACATGGTATCATAAAGTCAATACATTTTTCATATTGACATAGACATGGGCTGCTTGAACAGGAGGCATAAGATGGAGTACATAATTGGATCCGTCATTTTAATCATTATATTAATCATTACTGCTTTCGTTATCAGAAAGAAGCAGTATAAAGAAGTAGATAAACTTGAGGAACAGAAGCTAGATATTCAGCACAGACCTGTTCTTGAAGAAATGACAAAAGTAAAACAGCTGAATATGAATGGTCAGACTGAGGAGCTTTTCGAAAAATGGAGAAACTCCTGGAACAATATTGTGGATAAACAATTAGCTGAAGTTGACACGATGCTTTTTGATGCTGAAGAGGCTATTGATAAGTTCCGTTTTAAAAAGTCACGTAAAATCAGAGAAGAAATAGCTGTAGAACTAAATAAAGCTGAAGAGCATATGAATGAGATTTTGTCAGAGCTTGAAGAACTGATGGGCAGTGACGAAAAAAACAGAGAAGAAATCAAGTTAGTAGAGTCAGATTACAAAGATGCTGCTTCACTGCTGCGTAACAGGCGATCTCAGTTCAGTAAGACGGCTGAACCGATTGAGCGTAAAATTTTGGCGCTTGAACCGAAACTCGATGAATATCATCACCTGACAGCTGAAGGGAATTATCTTCAGGCAAGGGAAATTGTGATTTACCTGACAGCTGAAATGAATGAGATCAGCACAATGATTGAGAGTGCACCAGGACTTGCAGATGATCTGCTTGAAGAGCTGCCAAAAGATCTGAACGAGTTAAAAGAAGCCTGCAGGGAAATGAATGAGCAGCAGTATCCGATTCATCATTTAAATCTTGAAGAAGGCTGTCTGGCACTTGAAAACAGTCTGAAAGAAGCTGAAAAGCATCTGATTAGACTTGAACTTACAGAAGCTGAAGAGCTGCGCGTAAATGCTAAAAAAGAAATTGATGAAGCATTTATTGCACTTGAAGATGAAGTGAATGCAAGAACTGAGCTTCCAGCTAAAATATCAAATGTAACCAAACTGCTTGAAGCATTAAAAATTCGTAACAAAGAGCTGATCCGTGAAATGGATTACGTTCGCCAGGGATATCAGCTTGACCAGCAGGATCTTGACCTGCCTAAAGACAAAGAAACTCAGCTTGAGAAGCTGTCTGAAGCATTTGAGCATCAAAAAACGCAGATGGAAAAACAGCTTGAACCTTACACATCTGTATTAAACGAGACAGAAAAGATTGAAGCTGAGCTGAAACAGATTGATGAAGAACATAAAAACTATGCAGCAGAGCTTGACCAGCTGAGAAGTGATGAAATGGCTGCGCGCGAACAGCAGGAGTACCAGATCAGAGCTGTAAGAGATCAGGAAAAAGTTGTAGATAGTGCAAATCTGCCTAAGATCCCTGAATTCTGGTTTCTTGAGCGGAAGGACATTATCAGACAGATCGAAGCGCTCGATTCCTACCTTGCAGAACGCCCGATGAATATGAAGGCGATCAATCAGCATACAATGACAACAGAAAAGATGATTGAAACCTTTACAGAAAATACAGATGAAATGATTCAGGCTGCCGAACAGGCTGAAAAGGTGATTCAATACGGTAATCGCTACAGAAGCCGTCATGAAACAGTCTTTATTGGATTAAATGAAGCGGAGCTGATGTTTAGAAACGGTGATTACCAGAATGCACTTGAACAGGCTGCAGAATCAATTGAAAAAATTGAGCCAGGTGCCCTTAAAAAGATTGATGCATTGTAATCTCTATATAAAAAGCAGTACTTTCTCGGTGAGAAGTACTGCTTTTTTGCTGTCATTTAATTTGTAGTCTTCACAGAAGCAGTAGACCCAGATCCTGCGGGAATGAATAAGCCGATCACTCCCCCAGCAATAGCGGGTATAATCCATCCAAGGCTTTGATCCATCAGCGGCAGGAATGAAAATGCGGATGCGAACGCTGTAAAGCCTGCAGCTGCAAGTCCATCGCTCACACCTAATACAAACGTAGGGATAATCGCACCAACGTAAACAGCCTGTTTTCCTTTAATTGTTTTATCAAGGAATGACAGTATAATCAGAACAATTGTCATTGGATAGATCATCACAAGAACAGGAACCGAAACAGCGATTAGCTGAGCCAGGCCAATATTTGCAATCATCATACTGAAAACAGAAAACACAATGACAAATTTACTGTAAGAAATATTCGGAAACGTTCTTGAAAAATAAGATGAAGTCGCAGAAACGAGTCCGATTGAAGTAGTCAGACACGCCGCGCCAATTGCAATTCCTAATATGACAGCACCTGATGATCCGTAAAGGTAATTAGCAGATGCAGAAAGCAGTGCTCCACCATTACCCTGAACACCAACTGCATTTAAGCTTGTGGCACCGAGATAGCTAAGCGAGATATAGACCGCTGCAAGACCTGATGCGGCAATTAATCCTGCATAAATAGCGGCTCTTACCACCTGCTTGCGATCTGTCACACCTTTATTCTGAATAGCAGAGATAATCACAATCGCAAACACAAGTGCAGCAATGGCATCAAGTGTCAGGTAACCTTCCAAAAATCCTGTAATAAACGGGGAATCCGCATACCCTGCAACAGGCTGACCAGGTTCGCCCATCGGATTAATAAAGGCACCACCCACCAAGACTGCTAAAATAACGAGTAATACTGGTGTTAAAATTTTTCCGATCCGGTCAACCAGCTTTGCCGGATTTAAAGATAACCAAGCCGTAATGGCGAAAAATAGTATTGAAAATAATAGTAACGTCCAGCCACCTGCTGATTCCTGTGCTAAAAATGGCAAAATTCCGATTTCGTAAGACACAGTTGCAGTTCTCGGAATACCAAAGAAAGGTCCGATTGCCAGGTACAGGATGATTGTAAAGATTATTCCGAAAATTGGGTGTACACGACTTGCCAGGTCCATCGGGCTACCGCCAGACTTTGCAATTGCAATGACACCTAATAAAGGAAGTCCTACGCCGGTCAGAAGAAATCCTGCGATCGCGACCCAGCTGCTATCTCCGGACTGCTGTCCAAGCAAAGGAGGGAAGATCATGTTCCCGGCACCAAGGAAAAGTGCAAAGAGCATCAGGCCAACCGTGAAAACGCTACCAAATGTTATTTTATTGCTATTCATAATACCCTCCACCGATTGTTCTAAGTTTTACCGCAACATCATATCATAGAAAAGTTGAAATTTGTCGAAAATAGCAAAAGTCTAAATAAAGAGAAAATTGTGTCTTTTATACGATTAAATTTCAACAAATAACATTATTTCTTGAGATGTGTTAGGATAATGAAGGTTTAAAAAGAAATCTAATTAAGTGCAGAATCAACCTGCAGAATTTTCAATATCAGCCTTTCTCCTTCAGTACAGGAGTCAGCTGAAATAACATTAAGCTACAGTTTTTAAATGATACAATTTTAGAGGAATGCTAAGCGTTAAAGAAATAAATGAAAGAGTGATCAGTATGATTTATCTGGATAACAGTGCAACGACAAAACCACACCCGTACGTAGTTTCTTCATATATAAAGGTAAACGAGCAGTTTTATGGTAATCCTTCTTCCATTCATACATTTGGCGAAAAAGCTTCTTCACTTTTCCAAAAAGCCAAGCAGCAGTGCAAGGAGCTCTCAGGTATGTCTGACAGCAGCATCATTTTTACATCAGGCGGAACAGAATCAAACAACCTGGCGATCAAAGGGACTGCTTATTCACTACAGCATAAAGGAAAGCATCTGATCACAACTGCGATCGAGCATCCATCTGTGCTGGAAGTGTTCAAAGGTCTTGAAGAAGAAGGGTTTGAGGTAACGTATCTCTCTGTTGGACAAAGTGGTGAAATATCTTTAGACGATCTGAAGGCAGCGCTTAGAAAAGATACAATCCTTGTTTCAATCATGTATGTGAACAATGAGATCGGCAGCGTCCAGCCAATCACTGAAGCCGGACATATCATTAAATCACTTTCAAATGCCCGCTTTCATTCAGATGCAGTACAGGCTTATGGAAAGCTGACCACCGATTTTAACACGCTTGATCTGGTAACGCTATCAGCTCATAAATTTAACGGGCTGAAGGGATCCGGTTTATTAGCGGTTAGAAAGGATCTTAAGCTTACTCCGGAAATCAGGGGAGGCGGGCAGCAGGATGGCATTAGAAGCGGTACAGTTAACACGGCCGGAGCAGTATCTCTTGCAAAAGCAATGCGCCTCGCGTCTGAACATCAGCCAAAAGCGTATGAAACATTACTTGACTGTCAGCGGCTGCTGAGAGAATTCTTCTACAATAGAGAAGAAGTAAAAATGATTTCCACAGAAAATGCTGCACCTCATATCCTGTCTGTTACTGTGCCAAAACTGACAGGAGAAGTGGTTGTGCATGCTTTAGCCAAAAAGGATGTATTTATAACAACCTCAAGTGCCTGCTCGTCAAAAACAAATAAGAAAAGTCACGTGCTGACTGCATGCGGCCTAAGTGACCGTGATATTAGAGGAGCGGTTAGAATCAGCCTCGGAACAGATCAGACGTTAAATGAGATAAAACAATTCATCAGGATCTGGCAGGAAGTGATTCCGCCTTTACTGAAAGGAGTATGAGCACAATGCAAATCGATAGAATATTAATCCGCTACGGCGAGATCTCCACTAAAGGAAGAAACCGGAACAAATTTATTAAACGGCTTCAGCAGAACATTACAGATGCCTGTGCTGATCTCAGTTCATTTCATATTGAATCAGGCAGAGACAGAATGCACCTTGAACTGAATGAACCGAAAGAAGCTGATCAGGTAATGGATAGACTTAAGCTGATCTTTGGCATCCAGTCATTCAGCCCTGTTGTAAAGTCCGACAGAGCGCTTGATGAAGTGAAGCAACACGCAGCTGAGCTGGTGAAGTCAATTGCAAAAGAGGGTACATTATTTAAAGTAAAAGCAAGACGTGCCGATAAAAATTATCCGCTCGATACGACCGAATTAAATTATGAAATCGGCTCACACGTGCTAAGACAGGTGCCAGGGTTAAAAGTCGAAATGAGAAAACCTGAAGTTGAACTGACAGTTGAAGTACGAAGCGAAGCTGTATATCTGTCAGCTGAGACAATCCAGGGAGCAGGCGGCATGCCGATCGGATCAGGAAATAAAGCAGTACTGATGCTCTCAGGCGGACTTGATAGCCCGGTTGCAGGTTATCAGATGATGAAAAGAGGCGTGGAACTAGAAGCCGTTCACTTCTTCAGTCCGCCATTTACAAGCGAAAAATCAAAAGAAAAAGTAAAGCAGCTGGCTTCTGAACTTGCAGGATTTTCAGGATCAGTAAAGCTTCATATCGTTCCTTTTACAAACATTCAGCAGACGATTCATCAGCAGGTGCCTGAAAATTATACAATGACATCAACCAGAAGAATGATGCTACGTATCGCAGATGAACTTAAAAATAAAACCGGTGCAAAGGCGATCGTAACAGGTGAAAGCTTAGGGCAGGTAGCCAGTCAGACGTTAGAAAGCATGGAAGCCATCAACGCGGTGACAAATACACCAGTACTGCGTCCGCTCATCGCATCAGATAAAACGGACATTATTGATATTGCAAAAGAAATCGGCACTTATGAAACGTCGATTCTGCCTTATGAAGACTGCTGTACAATCTTTACTCCTGCAGCGCCAAAGACAAGACCAAAAACAGAAAAAGTTGCTTTTTATGAAAGCTTTATCGATTTTGAAGAAATGATCCGTGAATCAGTAGAGAAGACTGAAACGATTACGCTGAAGCCCGGATATCGAACAGATGATATTGAGGAACTGGACTTATTTTAAATACGGGTTTCTGATAAATGTGGTTCTAAATTTGTTAGGAACATTTACCATTAATAAGCCGTGTGTTATTGCACATTCTATATTCACAAGGAGGTGATAGCACATGGCAAACAGAAGCTCAAATCAGCTTGTTGTTCCAGGTGTAGAACAAGCTCTTGATCAGATGAAATACGAAATTGCTACTGAATTCGGCGTACAGCTTGGAGCTGATTCTACAGCACGCGCAAACGGTTCAGTAGGTGGAGAAATCACTAAGCGTCTAGTTCAGATGGCTGAACAACAGCTTAGCGGATACCAGAAATAATAATGAAGAAACAGCAGGTGCTTAATTGAGGCGCCTGCTGTTTTTTGCGAATGTGGGGGGATATCCTAGGAATTGAGGTGAAACCAGATTTGAGTGTGCCGGAGCAATAGTTTATCTCCGGTCATATTCACAGGATTTCCGGTCACCTTCGAAAATTTTGCGGTCACCTTCTAATAAACTCGGGTCACAAAATTTTAAAAGGTGAAATTTCGGGTCATCGACGGCAGATTTGCGGTCACCTCCAAACAATCTAAGGTCACCTCCAAAAATTTTTAGGTCACAAAAAAATCACCATGCCATTTTTCGCTTCGCACCTCATGTCTGTCGGAGCTGACCAAGTGCCTTCCACTTTACTGGGTGTCCAGTTCCAGCAAGCAGGTCCTCGAATCATAAGCCACAAAGCGATAAACGGGAAAGGTCACCCGCTCCACTTTTCTAGGTCAAACCACTTCATCTTTCGAAATATTTTCTGTACACTGAGTATAAATGTGTCGAAAGAAAAGAGGGTTTTAACATGCTGCAGCTATTTAAAAATGGAACAATCTATACAATGGAAGAAGAAGGTTCGACTGTAGAAGCTGTTTTGACTAGTAACGGCAAGATTAAAGCAGTTGGAACTGAGGATGAATGTTTATCATCTGCAGGCAATGAAGAGGTTACAACGGTTGATCTCAAAGGCAAAACCATGTTCCCTGGTTTTGTAGATAGCCACTTACATATTGTCGGAGTAGGGGAGACGCTGCTTAGACTGGATTTATCTGAAATGAAATCAAAGCAGGAAGTAATCGATGCAGTTGCGAAAAAAGCGGCTGAATTGCCTAAGGGTGAATGGATTCAGGGTGACGGCTGGAACGAGAATCAGTGGGAAGATGCGTCAGTACCGACTGCTGAAGAGCTGGATGCTGTAGCACCTGATCATCCTGTCATTCTAAAAAGAATTTGCAGACACGCTGTCGTTGTAAATTCATTTGCGCTTTTTCTCGCAAGAATTGATGACAAGACACCTGATCCTGAAGGAGGGGTTATTGAGAAATTTGAAGGGAAACTTACAGGACAGCTGAAGGATACGGCTCAGGACTTAATGATTCCGGCACTGCCGCCAATTGAGGATGAATATATCCAGAAATCTTTAAAAACGGCGCTTGAGCATGCGTGGTCTCTTGGATTAACCGGGGGACACACTGAAGACCTGAGCTATTATGGTGATTTTACAAGAACCTACCGTGCTTTTCAAAAGGTGATTGAAGAAGACGGCCGTCCGTTCAGGGCCCACCTGCTTGTGCATCATCATGTAATTGAAGACTGGCACAGACAGGGGCACTCATTTTTATCAGGGTCACGCTATGTTGAATTTGGTGCGATGAAAATATTTGCTGATGGTGCACTCGGTGGCCGGACTGCACTGCTTAAAAATGGCTATGCTGATATGCCGGGTGAAAAAGGGGTAGCAATCCATTCGCCTGAAAAATTAAAGCAGCTCGTATGGAAAGCAAGACAATATGATATGGCTGTGGCTGTGCATACAATTGGTGATCAGGCATTTGAATATATGCTGGATGCGATCGAAGCTTATCCATCAAACGGAGAGCGGGATAGACTGATTCACGCTCAAATTCTGGATGAAGAGCTGATTCAGCGTGCTGAGAAACTTCCGATTGTTCTTGATATTCAGCCAAGGTTTGTGCCATCTGATTTCCCATGGGTGCAGGACCGTATTGGAAAAGACCGTATGCAATGGAATTACGCTTGGAAAACGCTCATGGACAGAGGGATTGCCTGTGCCGGTGGATCAGATGCACCGATTGAACCGGTGGATCCGCTGCTTGGTATTCATGCTGCTGTAACAAGAACAAAGCCGGATGACCCGGATAAAACAGTGTATGGTGAGAGTGAAAAGTTGAGTATGTATGAAGGGATTTCATTATTTACTAAATGCAGTGCCTATGCATGTCACCATGAACATGACCGGGGTGTGATCAAGCCTGGATTTGCAGCAGACTTTACGGTGCTTGAAGCAGATCCATTTAAAAAAGATCCGGATGAACTGCTCACAATGAAAGTTGAGCGGACGATTGTTGATGGGAAAACGGTTTATACACGAAGCTAACATATGATTAATCAGCTGATGGTTTCTGCCTTATCCAGAAGTCATCAGCATTTCTATGGGAAAGAACGGGGCGGTGAAATGGAAAACGAAGAAAGATTGGGTATTATTTATACTGCCCTGGCCTATACACTTTGGGGACTGCTCCCGGTATACTGGAAGCTTGTTCAGCATGTGCCGGCAGATGAGATTTTGGCGAACAGAGTATTCTGGTCGTTCTGGTTTATGCTCATCTTACTGATCGCTATGCGGCAATTTGGTCAATTTAAAAAAGAAGCATTGTCTCTTTTCAGAAGACCTAAACTTTTTGCGGCGCTGGTTGCAGCTTCAGTACTGATCAGTATTAATTGGTTTGTTTATATTTGGGCAGTTAATTCTGAACAAATGGTAGAAGCGAGTCTTGGATACTATATAAATCCGCTCGTTTCTGTATTGCTCGGGGTTTTTGTACTAAAGGAAGTATTATCAAAAGCGCAGGTTTTATCTTTTATACTCGCATTGGTCGGCGTATTAATTTTAACGATTTCTTATGGAAGCTTTCCGTGGATTGCATTTGCACTTGCTTTTTCGTTTGGTTTTTACGGGCTGGTGAAGAAGATGCTTCGCGTGAACGCAGCGATTGGGCTGACACTTGAGACACTGACGATTATGCCGATTGCACTAATTTATCTTGGCTATTTGCAGGGAACAGGCAGCCTGTCATTATTTCATGTATCACTCACAACAGATATTTTGTTAGTGGGGCGGGTGCTGCTACCGCGATCTCGCTTTTATTATTTGCAAATGGAGCACAGCGGATTCCACTCTTTATGGTCGGGTTTTTACAATATATCGCACCGACTCTCACACTGATTCTCGGTGTGTTTCTATACGGGGAACCGTTCAGTGTGATTGATCTGATTTCATTTATTTTTATATGGCTCAGCCTTACTGTTTTTACATACTCAAGAATGAGAATGGCGAGAAAGGTCAGGCTAAAATAAAAAAGCTGCGGATCATCCGCAGCTTCTCTTTTAAAGAAATGTTCTTTTTACTTTTTCCCAGAAGGAATTATCTTTCAATTTAACAGTTTTCACGATATTTTCGCTCAGTTCAAGGTCTACGTGATGAACGTGGCTGATTCCCAGTGCTTCGTTATCAAGTCCCATCACCGGATAGTCATTGCCGTCCTGCGTGACAGTCAGGCGAAGTTTGCGCTGGCCACTCAGGATAAATGAAGAACCGAGCGTACGGAAACGGTTGCTGTTCACTGAAGCAAGCTCACTCACCTGCATACATGGAAGCATTGGATCCACGACTGCTCCGCCAACGGATTTATTATAAGCTGAGCTGCCTGTTGGTGTTGAGATAATCATGCCGTCACCGCGGAATGTTTCGAAGTGAAGGTCGTCGATATGTACATCCATAACGAAGGTTTTAATGATTCCCGAACGGATGCTGAATTCATTCAGACAAAGGAAGCTTGTCTCATCATCAACAGTGACCTCGATTGTCGGGTATTTTCTTACTTCAATCTGGTCCTGCGTCATTGCGTCAATCATTGAAGATACATCATCTACATGGAAGTCGCAGTACAGGCTTTTCTTACCTGAGTCTGAGACGCCGGCATACAGGCAATCCTGTCTGAATCCGGTTTTTCTGACAGCCTGAAGAAATGCACCGTCACCACCGAGGCTGACAATGATATTTGCTTTTTTAAAATCCTGAACGACATTGAACTGATAGCGCTCTGCAAGCTCTTCAAGCATACGCAAATGTTCCTTTGCCTGTTCAGTTTTACGTGCATAAAAATAAATATTTCTTCTTTCAGTCATATGAATCCCTCCAGGTCTTTCACGAAAATTTTGAAAATACAACACAATAAAAGATTGATTAAAGTGTATCATGAAATGAAACATATCTGAAAGTAGAACGTATAGACAAGAGAGATATTACGAGGAGGTTTTTAAAAATGAATACAAAAAGGTGGATTGCAATCGGCATTGCGGGCGTTTTGTTTATCGTATCAGCCGGTATTAACTTTGCAACTGCAGCACTCTCAACTAATTTTGATGAGATGTTTTCTTCTTTTGAAACAACATCAGGTTTGTCTGAAGAAGTGATCGAAACAGGCAGTACAACAGACAGAATTGCTGTCATTGATTTGAATGGTACGATTCAGGACACGGGTGAAACAGGTGGCTTGCTTGGCGCAGCCGGCTATAATCACACTCACTTCATGAACCAGCTGAATCAGGTAAAAGATGATGGCACCATTAAGGGCGTCGTGCTCAGTGTAAATACACCTGGTGGCGGCGTTGTGGAAAGCGCCCAGATCCACGATAAAATTCTTGAAATTCAGGAAGCTGGTAAGACTGTGTATGTATCAATGGGTGCCCAGGCAACTTCAGGCGGCTACTACGTGGCAGCTCCTGCTGATAAAATTTACGCAAGCAGAGAAACGATGACAGGTTCACTTGGCGTTATTCTGCAAAGCATCAACTTTGGTGAGCTTGCTGATAATTACGGTGTGGAATTTGTGACAGTTACTTCCGGAGAGTTCAAGGATATGCTGAATCCGGCTGAGGAAGTGCGTGAAGAGGATTTAGAAATCGTACGCAGTATTTTAAACGACTCTTATGACGGGTTTGTAGATGTTATCGCAAATGGACGTGATCTTCCTGAAGACCGCGTCAGAGAAATTGCTGATGGCCGTATTTACAATGGTGTTCAGGCACTTGAGCTTGATTTAATTGATGAGTTTGGTTATGAGGAAGATGTGATCAGTGCAATCAAAACTGACCTTGAACTTGAAAATGCATCTGTTATTCATTACGGGATGCCGAATGATTTAAGCTCACTGCTGTCACTTCAGGTGCAAAAAACGTTTGGCGGTCTTGAAGGTCAGATTCTGTCAGAAGTCATAAGTCATACAGGCGGCCCACGCCCGATGTACTTATATGCTGATTAAAAGGAGGAAGCTGTATGGAAACAAATGAAACAAACACAATCGAAAGACCGGCTTTCCTGCCTCACTTCGGCGGTTTCTGGATCAGAGTATGTGCGTTTTTATTCGACCTCATGGTGATTGCAGCTCTGAATGGACTGCTGATCTATCCTGTGTTCAGATTAAGCGGACTTGAAATGGGAAGCGGTATGTTCAGCGGTATCAATATCGCAACAGGGATCATCTTCTTTGCTTACTTTGTCTTAATGACTAAATTCTTCGGACAGACGCTTGGAAAAATGATATTTGGCTTAAAAGTTGTATCTGCAGACGGTGAAAGACCGGGGTGGATTGCAGTATTGATCAGAGAGCTGGCAGGTCGTTATATCTATACATCAATCACATTTTTTGGATTGCCGTTTCTCGCTATCTTGTATGTGGTGGCAGCTTTTACGCCGAAAAAGCAGGCTATTCATGATCTGTTCGCTGACACGACAGTGATTCACGAACGAACGGTTGTGAGAGCAGAAACTGTAAAAGTATAAATAAATAGGAAAAGGGCAGTTTATCATTGAGGTGGATTTGATGATTAAGCTGCTCTTTTTATTATGTTTGCCACTGCTGCTGTTTTTAAAATGCAAATGTATGATTGATATTGAGTGGAAGGGTAAAAACATTCAGTTTACAATTGTTGTGAAAATTGCAGGTGTTCACGTTAAACGATACATGATACCGGTTGAGCTGGCTCCTGAGCCTGAGTATAAAATAAATCGTAAGCCGAAGAAGTTAACAAAAAGCGATTTACAAAAATTAAAATTACAGCTTAATAAAATAAAAGAAAAAGTAGTCCGGTTAAATAGCTGGCTAAAAAAGACACTGCAGGGTTTCTCTATTGAATCGCTTTACCTGACAGCCGGAGTTGGAACGAATAGCCCTGACCTCAGTGCATTGCTGAATGGAGGAATCGGTCTGATTCAGGCATTAATTGTTCAGCAGCTCTCAAGATATATCAGATTGACATCACCTCCCAAGCTGATGATCAAACCGGTGTTCAGCCGGTCGCAGTTAACAGTTGTCTGTCACTGTATAATTTCCGTATCGATTGCACACCTTATAAAAGCAGGTGTCATGCTTTTGATAAGAAGAATGGCTAATTATAAAAGAACGGGGAGTGACTTACTTGGAGCATCTAATTGAAGGTGTAATGACAACGGCAATGGAGCAGCTTAAGGAAATGGTAGATGTCAATACAATTATCGGGGACCCGGTGGAAACGGCTGATGGCAGTACGATCATGACAGTATCACGCGTCCGCTTCGGTTACGCGGCGGGAGGCAGTGATTATCAGACTTCATACGAAGCAGCCCCTGAGCTTCCTTTTGGCGGCGGGAGTGGCGGAGGTGTATCAATTACACCTGTTGCATTTTTAATCGTAGGAAAAGATGGCATCAGGCTTCATCATATGAATGAAGGTGCACACCTGCTTGAGAAGTTGATGGATATGGCCCCTGATGCAGTCAGCAGAATTTCAGATGTCTTTCGCCAGGAAGAATCATATTAGTTGATTGCCGCGTCCTCCTTTCAGTATGATGAAAGTGAATACATATACTGAAGGAGGATTTTCATGGCTTCTATTACATTCAAAAATAATCCGGTGACACTGCTTGGCGATGAAGTGAAAGTTGGAGATCAGGCACCTGAATTTACAGTGCTTAAAAACGATCTTTCACCTTTTCATCTGAAAGACTCTGCAGAAAAAGTAAAAATTATCAGTGTTGTACCATCACTTGATACAGGCGTATGTGACGCGCAGACACGTAAGTTTAATGAAGAAGCGTCAAAGCTTAATAACGCAGAGGTTTTAACCATTTCTGTTGATCTTCCATTTGCACAGAAACGCTGGTGCGGGGACAGTGGTCTTGAAGAAGTGATTACACTATCTGACCACCGTGACCTGTCATTCGGTAAGGCGTACGGTGTAGCAATTGAAGAAATGCGTCTTCTTGCACGTGCTGTGTTTGTTATTGATACAAACGATAAAGTTACTTACGTTGAATATGTATCAGAAGCAACAAATCACCCGGACTACGACGCAGCGATTAATGCAGCGAAAAAAGCAGAGTAATAAGTAAGAAAGCCGTCATGGCTTTCTTTTTTTTATATACATGTTAAAATGAAGCGTCAAAAGTTAAACAGGAGGCACGACATTATGAGCATATCACCTGTAGAATCCATTTTTACATTACTGAATGAAACAGCTGAAGAGATTCAGCGTGCACATTCTCTATCATATTTAGAAGCACTGGCAGAATCAGGGGAGCACTGGTTTACAGGCACAGTGGAAGAAACTGATCCTGCACTGAAAAGAAAGCTTGAAGACCGCTATGCAACACTTCAGCTCGAGTCTTTCTCTCAGGATGACAGAAGAAAAGCATTTCAGCTTGCAGTGCTTAAGGGAATGAAAGAGCATACACAGCCTAATCATCAGATGACACCTGATTCGATTGCGATGGTCATTGGCTACCTTCTTGAAAAATTCACACATGATCAGGAAAAAATCACACTGCTTGATCCGGCACTTGGTACAGGAAACCTGGTTCTTTCAATTATGAACCAGCTGAACGGGAAAGTGGAAGTGTCGCACGGAGTTGAAATTGATGAAGTTCTAATCAGACTTGCATACACAGGAGCAAATCTTTCAGAACAGCCAATCCATCTCTATACGCAGGATTCACTTGAACCTTTATTCATTGACCCTGCCGATGCAGTTGTCAGCGACCTGCCTGTCGGATATTATCCAAACGACGTGCGCGCAGCTGACTATAAGCTCCAGGCAGAAGAAGGCCACTCATATGCCCATCACCTGTTTATCGAGCAGTCACTGAAGCATGTAAAGAATAGCGGCTACCTGTTTTTCCTTGTACCGAACGGTTTATTTGAATCTCCGCTATCAGGACAGCTGCATGAATTTCTGAAAGACGAAGCGCATATTCAGGGTCTCATCAAACTGCCGCAGTCACTATTTAAAAACGAACAATCTGCAAAAAGTATCCTGATCCTTCAAAAGCAGGGCGAAAATACAAAACCGCCAAAGCAGGTACTCCTCGCAGAAATGCCAAAGTTATCAAATGGTCCTGCAGTGCAGAACATGATGACAAAAATTCAGCAGTGGATGAAAGAAAACAAGTAAGTTTAGATTTGAAATATAAAAAATAAAAAAATGTGTTAAATGAAATTGAGTGCAGCGGAGCGTACGGCGGCGACTCCAACGCGAGAAGCCGGACAGGTGAGACCCCGCAGGTGCGAAGCGTCCGAGGAGGCTCACCGCCGGCCGCGTGGAAAGCGTCCGCCTGAAGCGAAGTGGAACGATTACCTAGACTGAGACAAATTGTTTCAGTCTTTTTCTAATATTGTATTCTGAAAATAAACACTTTTACATGAAAACGTTGCCACTGCAAGCTTTCCCTTGAAGACAATCAGAGAGAGTGATTAAATGAACATGGATAGTAAATTGTTTAACAGGGTATAAAGGTAATACTTATGTTTTCATATAAAAGGAGCGAATAAATTTATGACTAAAGTCATTGCAATTAACGCAGGAAGCTCTTCACTGAAATTTCAGCTTTTCGAAATGCCGGAAGAGGAAGTCATTACAAAAGGTCTAATCGAACGAATCGGGTTAGACAATAGTGTATTCACGATCTCTGTTGATGGGGAGAAGCAAAAAGAAGTGACGGATATTCCAAACCATGAAGTAGCAGTTAAGCTGCTTCTTGATAAGCTAACTTCTGCAGGCATTATCAATTCACTTGATGAGATCAACGGTGTAGGTCACCGTGTCGTTCACGGCGGAGAAGTATTCAGCGATTCAGTTGTCATCACAGATGATGCAATTGCTAAGTTTGAAGAACTGTCTGAACTTGCACCACTGCATAACCCGGCTAACATTACGGGTATCAAGGCATTCCAGAACGTATTACCGAATGTACCTGCAGTAGCAGTTTTTGACACAGCGTTCCATCAGACAATGCCTGAAAGTTCATTCTTATACAGTCTTCCATATGATTACTACAAAGACTTCGGGATCCGTAAGTATGGTTTCCACGGTACATCACACAA
This sequence comes from Jeotgalibacillus malaysiensis, assembly GCA_000818095.1. Taxonomy (NCBI): domain Bacteria; kingdom Bacillati; phylum Bacillota; class Bacilli; order Caryophanales; family Caryophanaceae; genus Jeotgalibacillus; species Jeotgalibacillus malaysiensis. Next base: position 2,258,780 of record CP009416.1, on the reverse strand, counting down.
GTATGTATCTCAGCGTGCATCAGAAATGCTCGGCCGTCCGCTTGAACAGCTTCGTCTGATCTCATGTCACCTAGGGAACGGCGCAAGTATTGCTGCGATTGAAGGCGGTAATTCTATTGATACTTCAATGGGCTTCACACCGCTTGCAGGCGTAACAATGGGCACGCGAAGCGGTAACATTGACCCTGCACTGATTCCATTTATCATGGAAAAAACAAATCTGACAGCTGAAGGCGTTCTGAACGTACTAAATAAGCAGTCAGGTATGCTTGGTGTATCAGGTTTCTCAAGTGACCTTCGTGATATTGAAGTTCAATCAGCAGAAGGTAATGAGCGTGCACGTCTTGCGCTTGATGTATTCTCAAACCGCATTCACAAATATATCGGTTCATATGCAGCACGCATGAACGGTGTTGACGCAATTATTTTTACAGCAGGTATCGGTGAAAATAGTGATGTGATCCGCGCTGAAGTATTAAAAGGCCTGGAATTCATGGGCGTATACTGGGACCCTGCACTTAATAAAACACGCGGTGAGGAAGCATTTATTAACTACCCTCACTCACCGGTTAAAGTAATCGTCATTCCGACTGATGAAGAAGTGATGATCGCACGTGACGTTACGCGCTTAACTTAATTTAAACATGCCAAGGCACTGCTTACTCCTTTTTTAGGATAAGCAGTGTTTTTTAATTCCTTATGCAATCATCATAATAACAATAGTATAATAAAGGAAAGAAGAGTGGGGTGATTAAGTGAATTGGTCTGAAAGAGACGAGGAAGTCTATAACGAAATCCGCTTATGGAAACAATCACTGAATGAAGTATCAGGAAATGACCTGACAAACGTCTATTCAAAATGGATTGAACGTTCATTTTCACTTTTACCGGAAGAATTAAAAACAGAAATTTTTTCTCATATCGACACATCACTGTTTCATATACATAGTACCATGCAGGGGTTTCAGCTTCAGCAGGATGCGCGTGAGAATATATTAAGAACAGCAAAAGCGTTTGATGATTCAATTATACAGATTGAAGATATACGGAAGTTAAGTATTGATCAGCTCAATTATATGTCCTTGCAGCAGAGCGGCAGACATCGATTATATTCATTTGTGCAAGGCGGTATAGCGGGGTCAGTTGGAACTGCAGCTTTCCTCAGCGACCTGCTTGCATTACTGCTAATCAATATCAGAGCGATTCAATTCACAGCGGCTGCATACGGACGGGACGTACATACACCTTATGAGATGACGATTGCGCTCAAGTTATTTCATGCAGCGACACTGCCGAGGAAATTTCAAGCTGAAGCCTGGGATGAACTTGAGAACACTTTGAATAACGTACAAAGCGACTATTTCTTTAATGGGAATGATCAGCTAACCAATGAGCGCTGGCTTGAAGGTCCGGGACTTCAGCTGTTCAAAACTCTCGCAATCAGGATGTTTAAAAATAAGCGGGCAGGCGGCTATCCTGTCATCTCAATGGCAATCGGCGCAACTGCCAACTATCAGCTCACAAGAAACGTAACCGAATATGCAGAGCGATTTTATCAATATCGCTATCTGATTGAAAAGAACAGTTGAGGCTGTTCTTTTTTAATGGAAAGGCTTTATTAAAGTGGGCTGTTGATTTCCGCTTCAGGGGGACGCTTTTTAGCAGGTGCGCCGTTTTGTGGCGCCATCCCCGCCTCCTCGAAGCTTTGTGTCTGCGGGGTTTCACCTGTCACGCTTCTCCTGCTGGAGTCCCCCCCTTCCACTCCAATCACCAGCTGTGCAAAAACAACATTGATCTTTAATAGAGCTAATGGAAAAACAGCACTCTCTCTATTTGTGTAAGCGCTTTTTATCTGATCAGCTCAATGATCAGGCCTTTTACAAGAAAACCAAAAAACCAATGCTGTGAATAAAATCAGAATATTTAATCTTTATTTTTTTCATAGAGAAGTGTTGCATCTTTATAAAGAGCCTGTTATGATACATTCATCATATAAAGAATAAATATACAAAACAATTTATAAAAATACGAAAGAGGTTGGTACACATGACACAAAATAAAAAGGTAGTTTTAGCATATTCAGGCGGACTTGATACATCAGTGGCGATTCAATGGTTAAAGGATCAGGGATACGCAGTTGTAGCTTGCTGCTTAGACGTTGGCGAAGGGAAAGACCTTGATTTTGTGAAAGAGAAAGCACTGACAGTTGGTGCTGTTGACAGCTACGTGATTGATGCAAAAGAAGAGTTCGCGCAGGACTTTGCGCTAATCGCACTTCAGGCACATACAATGTATGAAGGGAAATATCCACTGGTTTCAGCATTATCAAGACCACTGATTGCGAAGAAGCTGGTTGAAGTAGCTGAAAAAGCAGGAGCTACAGCAGTAGCACACGGCTGTACTGGTAAAGGGAATGATCAGGTACGTTTTGAAGTAGCGATCAATGGACTAAATCCTGAACTTGAAGTACTGGCGCCTGTACGTGAGTGGGGCTGGTCAAGAGAAGAAGAAATTGACTACGCGAAAAAGCATAACATTCCGATCCCAATCAATCTTGATAGCCCGTACTCAATTGACCAGAACCTTTGGGGAAGAAGTAATGAGTGCGGCATTCTTGAAGATCCATGGGCTGCACCACCGGAGGGTGCATATGACCTGACTGCATCACTTGAAACAACACCAAACTCACCGGAAACAATTGAAATCACATTTGAAAAAGGTGTACCTGTTGCATTGAATGGTCAGGGAATGAAGCTTTCAGATATGATTTTGAAGCTAAATGACATTGCCGGAAAACACGGTGTCGGAAGAATCGATCATGTTGAAAACCGTCTTGTTGGAATTAAATCAAGAGAAGTATATGAGTGCCCGGGTGCAGTGACACTGATGAAAGCGCACAAGGAACTTGAAGACCTGACACTTGTAAAAGAGATGGCTCACTTTAAGCCGGTGATTGAGAAAAAACTGACTGAGATGATCTATGAAGGTCTCTGGTTCTCACCGCTGACTGATGCACTGAAATCATTCCTTGAAGAAACACAGCAGTATGTAAATGGTGTAGCAAGAGTGAAGCTGTTCAAGGGACATGCAATTGTTGAAGGAAGAACTTCACCAAATTCACTTTATAACGAAAAGCTTGCAACTTATACTTCTGATGATGAATTTGACCACGGTGCAGCAGTAGGCTTCATCAAGCTATGGGGTCTTCCAACAAAAGTTCATTCAATGGTTCAGAAGGAATCAAAAGGTGTGACGACTTCATGAGCAAACTTTGGGGAGGACGTTTTTCACAATCACCCGAGGAGTGGGTTGACGAGTTCAACGCCTCCATCGGGTTTGATCAGAATTTAGTAATGGAAGATCTTGAAGGATCAGTTGCTCACGTGACGATGCTTGGAGAGTGCGGAATTCTTGAACCTTCTGAAGTAAAGCAGATTTTATCAGGTCTGTCTGTACTGAAGGAAAAAGCGCAAAAGGGTGACCTGCCTTATTCAGTTCAAAATGAAGATATTCACTTAAACCTGGAGCATTTTCTGATTCAGGAAATCGGTCAGGTCGGTGGAAAGCTTCATACAGGAAGAAGCAGAAACGATCAGGTTGCAACAGATATGCACCTGTATCTTAAAAACAGAGTCATTGAAATTGTAGAACTGATCCGTGCTGTTCAGAAGGCGATTGTCAAGCAGGCAGAGCAGCATGTAGAAACGATTGCACCTGGATATACACATCTTCAGCGCGCACAGCCTGTTTCTTTTGCTCATCATCTGATGGCTTACTTCTGGATGCTTGAAAGAGACGCGCAGCGTTTTCAGGATTCACTGAAAAGAATCGATGTGTCTCCACTTGGAGCAGGCGCACTCGCAGGAACGACTTTTCCAATTAACAGAAAACGTTCTGCAGAGCTGCTTGGATTCTCTGACATTTACGAAAACAGCATGGATGCAGTAAGTGACCGGGATTTTATCGTTGAATTTTTATCCAATGCATCAATGACAATTATGCACCTCTCAAGATTTTCAGAGGAAATGATTATCTGGTCCAGCCAGGAGTTCCAGTTTATCGAACTCGCTGATGCTTTCTCTACAGGCAGCAGTATTATGCCGCAGAAAAAGAACCCTGATATGGCAGAGCTTGTGAGAGGAAAAACAGGAAGAGTATTTGGACATTTAGTCTCTATGCTGACTGTCTTAAAAGGACTTCCGCTTGCTTACAATAAAGATATGCAGGAAGATAAAGAGGGTATGTTTGATACAGTTCATACGCTGATGGGATCTTTAAAAATCTTCGCAGGTATGATCAATACAATGAAAGTCAAAACAGATCAGCTGGAAAAAGCGGTCAATGAAGACTTCTCAAATGCTACTGAGCTGGCAGATTACCTTGCATCAAAAGGAATGCCGTTCCGTGAAGCGCATGAAGTCGTCGGGAAGCTTGTGCTGACGTGTATTAATCAGGGTATTTATCTGAAAGACTTACCGCTGAGTGAAATGACAGCTGCTTCATCACTGATCGAAGAGGATATCTATCATGTGCTTGAACCGGCACAGGCCGTTAAACGCCGGGAATCAGAAGGCGGAACAGGATTTGAACAGGTAAAAAATCAGATTAAAAAAGCAGAAGATATTATCAAAAATCATGTAAATGCATGATGGACTATGACAATTAAAAAAATCAGGTTAAGTAATTTTAATCTTAAGTGCAGCGGAGCGTAAGGCGGTGACTCAGCGACCGCCGTCCGGAAAGAATCCGCCTTAAGTGTAGCGAAACGATTTAAAAAGGGTAAGACATTTTAAAATGTCTTACCCTTTTACATTGTTAAATATCCTTCGCTTCTTTTTCCGGAGGCTGGTCAGTACGTACAACAAGTACATCACACTTCGCTGCCCGCACGATATGTTCAGAGATACTTCCGATCAGGAAGCGCTCCATCGCATTGAGACCAGTCGCGCCACAAATGATGAGGTCGGCTTCAACTTTTTGTGCGAATTCCTTCGGGACAAGCACTTTAGGAGAACCGTATTCTACAAATACATTAACCTTTCCAACACCTTTGTTTTCTGCTTCTTTCTTGTAATCGTTCAGCATTTCTTCAGCAAAAGTTTCTGCTCTCTTTGCAACACTTCTGTCGTATGCTTCAACAACCGCAAAAGATCTGGTGTCGATTACATGAAGCAGGTTCAGCGTTGCATCATTTCTTTTCGCGATATCAATTGACTTTTTAAATGCCCACTCCGCTTCTTTAGAGCCGTCTACGGCAACTAGAATGTGGTCATAGCTTAATGTCATTTTGATCGCCTCCTTTACTTATATATTACACCGAATCGTGTCAATATTCCTGCTAATTGTGAGAAATTTCTGACCGGTTTGTGACTATTTTTTGAAAAACAGTATAAAAGGCACAAGCGGCTGTAAATACAATCAGGCCGGGTGACAAGAAATCAGGAATGATAAAGTAAACTGGAAGAAACAAAATGACTGTACATAAAGCAGCAGTATTTGCTGAGTGCATGCCGGTTGTTAAACGTGTCAGGTGATCTTTTGTAATCGCCATCTTTTTAACAATCACATAATCAGTAATAATCACAGCAGACAAAGGAACGATGGCAGCACCGAGCAGTGAAATATATGTTTCCGCTTCTTCTACAATTCGTGGGAACAGGCTGAGTGAAGTTGCTGCGATCCCAAAAACTATGGCACTCTTTACACGTCCGAGCGAGGGCAGTGCATTTAACAGGCTGTATCCGCCTGTATAGGCGTTGCTAAGATTGATTGAGATCATTGAAATGATCGCACCGGCCGCTATGATTGCAATTGCAGCATTGGAATCTGTCAGCAGGCTTGCAGATACAAATGGGTTAACTGAATTCAGCGCAGAGGCGAACAGTGCACCAAGAACGGCTACAACTGTAAAGCCTGCAATATTGCCTGCCAGTACACCAAAAAAGCCTTCTTTAGGAGACTTTGCATAACGGGTAATATCAGAAGATGCACTTACACCGGAAACATATTGCATAAATGCAAGGCTGCCGTAAAAAAAGCAGGTGCTAAGAGAAAATTCACCCTGAGTCAGTATACTTGTATCTTTTATAATCAGGTCTGTAATTAAATAGATCATTAACAGCTGGCTTAGAAACAAAAATGGAATAAACCATTTAATCACTTTTTTTACCGCTTCAAAGCCAATGAGTGCGAGCACTGCCATTACGATAGAAAACAGTGGTGCCAACACATATAAAGAAACTGTAAGCCCTGCAAACTCATTCAGTAAAAATTGTACGACGATCGAGCCGCCAATGGTCTGAACCGCGAACCAATATAATGAAGTAAGTGATCTTACAGGTGAAGCAAAATACATAGACAGCTTACTTCCGATCATTGTTCTGATTACATATTGTGCAGGCAGTCCATACCTTGCACCAGGCAGCGCCAGAATTGAAACCAATAAAAATGCCAGTATTGCGCCAATTAGCGTTGAGGTGATTGCAGCACCGGCAGATAGTCCGCCTGCAGTGACTGCAAGAGCAGGAACCAGCACATTTCCTGTATTAACTGAAAAGGCCATCTGGATAAACGCATAATCGAACCATCTCGTCTGTTTTTCAGATTCAGGTACTTCAGAGAGACCGATTGTTTCGATTTGAATTCTTTTTTTACTCATTGCATTTGTCATGAGAAATTCTCCTGTCAATTGAATAGTGTCATTTTAACACATTAGCGTAATAGCGAAAACGGTTTCAAAATGTGCGAATTATTAATCAATTCAGAAGTGGAAAATAAGTAAGGACAAGGGTTAGGCGATTTGTTAAAATGGAACTGCATAAAGGGTAGTTAAAATTTTCTGGATTTAGGAGGAATATATAATGCGTGTCGGGATTCCAAAAGAGATAAAGAATAATGAGAATCGTGTAGCGATTACACCATCAGGGGTTTATCATTTCGTGAATCAGGGACATGAAGTCCTTGTTGAAGATGGAGCCGGAATTGGTTCTGGATTTACAAATGAAGATTACACAGCAGCAGGTGCACAAATCGCATCCACAGCAGCTGATGCGTGGTCCTGTGAAATGGTGATGAAAGTAAAAGAACCGATTGCAAGTGAGTATGGTTATTTTCATGAAGGATTAATTCTATTCACATACCTGCACCTTGCACCGGAGCCGGAACTGACAAAGGCACTGATTGATCACAAAGTTGTATCAATTGCTTATGAAACAGTACAGCTTCCAAATGGTTCACTTCCATTACTAACGCCGATGAGTGAAGTAGCGGGCAGAATGTCCACACAGATTGGCGCGCAATTCCTCGAAAAAATTCATGGTGGTATGGGCATTCTGCTTGCAGGTGTACCAGGAGTAGCCAGAGGTAAAGTAACGGTAATCGGTGGTGGCGTAGCTGGAACGAATGCAGCTAAAATGGCAGTGGGTCTTGGAGCAGATGTAACAATTCTTGACTTGAATCCGGAAAGACTGCGTCAGCTTGATGATCTTTTTGGGAAAGATGTGACAACGCTCATGTCTAACCCGCTGAACATTGCTGAAAGTGTAGCAGAAGCTGATCTTGTCATCGGGGCAGTACTGATCCCTGGTGCAAAGGCACCTAAGTTAGTCAGCGAAGAAATGATTAAAGCAATGAAACCAGGAGCAGTTGTAGTTGATATTGCAATTGATCAGGGTGGTATTTTTGAGACGACTGACAAGATTACAACACATGATAACCCTACTTATACAAAGCACGGCGTCGTGCATTACGCTGTAGCGAATATGCCGGGTGCAGTACCGAGAACATCTACAATTGCACTGACAAATGTAACTGTTCCGTATGGTATCCAGATTGCGAACAAAGGATATCGCCAGGCATGTATCGATAACGAAGCATTAATGAGCGGAATCAATACACTTGACGGTTTTGTCACATACAATGCAGTAGCTGAAGCGCACGGTTTGGAGTACGCAAACGTGAGAGAACTGCTGCTAGCTTAATAATAGTCATATAAAAACGTCCGATCACACTAGTGGCCGGACGTTTTTTGTTGAAGAAGAAAAACTATTTTATCAGAAGGTCTGCAGCGTTTTCGGGAATTTCGTCAGCGTTTCATAGCCATTTTCAGTCACAAGTACATCATCTTCAATTCTGACACCTGCGACACCCGGCACGTAAATACCAGGTTCAATTGTAAATGTCATTCCTGCCTGAAGGGTAATGTCGCTTTCTGAAGTAATGGATGGGTACTCATGTACGTTCAACCCAAGTCCATGACCCAGTCTGTGCGGGAAGTATTCACCGTATCCTGCATCTTCAATCACTTTACGGGCAGCAAGGTCAAGTTCACTTGATTTAACACCCGGTTTTACCATTGCAAGTGCAGTCATTTCTGCTTTCAACACGGTGTCATATATTTCACGCTGCCGGTCTGTAATCTCACCGAAAGCCACTGTGCGTGTGATATCAGAACAATAACCCTGATAAACAACCCCAAGGTCAAATAGGACAAGGTCACCCTTCTTAATCTTTGTCTGACCCGGTGTGCCGTGAGGGGATGATGCATTTTCGCCTGTCAGTACCATTGTAGAGAAAGACATTTCAGTAATTCCTTTTTTCTTTAACTCATATTCAACTTTTGCCAGTACCTCAAGTTCAGATTTTCCTTCTTCAAGCTCACTGCAGGCGGTTTCAATCGCAAAATCCGCAAGCGCAGCAGCTTCCTTCAGCAGTTCAATTTCAGATTTTGTTTTTACCACGCGCAGGTCATTTAGGAAATGTTCAGCAGCAGTCATCCTGCACTCGCCAAATACCTGACTAATTAATTCCATTCGATCTATTGTCAGGTGATTTTTTTCTACCGCAAGACTATTTAAAGCTCCAATTTCGTTCTTTAATAGTTCAAGCGGGCTCTGAGTGTCACTATAGCCAATAATTTTCCCGTGCCATCCCGCAGCTTTTGCATCCGATGTTTCCATACCCGGGCAGATTAAGATCGCCTCACCTTCAGCAGGAATCCATACAGCAAGCCATCTTTCGTGCGGATCACTTCTGAATCCGGTCGTATATGTAACATTTTCAACAGAAGTTAATAAAGCACCATCAACCTGTTCTGATTTTAAGTAAGCCTGAATTTTTCCGATCATTATTGTCATCCTTTCAATTTCAGTCAGTTCAAAATTATCACTATCTTTTGCACATGTAAATGTTTCATGACCTGCAGGAAGGGAAAACTTGAGTGAGATTGTAACCTAGGAGGAATGAAAATGAAAATTTCTTACCATGGACATTCAATTATTAAAATTGAAACAAACGGCAAAACAATTCTTGTAGATCCATTTATCAATGGAAATGAACAAACGGATCTGAATGCTGATGATCAGAACCCGGATGTAATCCTGCTCACACATGGACACAACGATCACGTAGGAGATACAGTCGCAATTGCTAAACGCAGTAATGCACTGGTCGTAGCGCCATTTGAACTGGCAAATTACATGGAAATGCAGGGGCTGAACACGCACCCGATGCATATAGGCGGTGCCTATGAATTCGATTTTGGTAAAGTGAAATTCACACAGGCCTTCCACGGCTCATCATACACAACCGAGGATAACCAGATTATCTATACTGGCATGCCGGCTGGAATTTTATTTATGGCAGAAGGAAAAACGGTTTATCACGCAGGGGACACAGCACTATTTGGTGATATGAAACTGATTGGTGACAGACACCCGATTGATATCGCATTTCTGCCAATTGGCGACAACTTTACAATGGGACCTGAAGATGCAGCATATGCAGCAGAACTCCTCCAGGCCACACACGTCGTCCCGATTCACTACAACACATTCCCGCCAATCAAACAGGACCCGGAAAAATTCATCAACATGCTAAAAGGTGGACAAGGCAAAATGATGCACGCCGGGGACATCGTAGAATTATAAAATAAGTTAAATTGTATTCTTAATTGAAACAGTTTTATTCAGGGGAACGGAGTGGAAGGCGGCGACTCCAGCAGCGGAAAAGGGACAGGTGAGACCCCGGAAGCGAAGCTGAGGAGGCTCACCGCCCGGCTGCGGAAAGCGTCCGCCTGAAACGCAGTGAGCCGGTTACTGAGACAGAGACAACTTGTCGCTGTCTCTTTTTTCTGCAATTTAAACTCGATTTGAACCTTTCTTACCACTGCGGTTATAATAAAAGAACACATGCAGGAACGAGAAAGCGGGGATTATCGATTGGCGACAAAACATGAACAAATACTACAGCATATAGAATCCCTGCCTGTCGGAAACAAAATTTCCGTAAGACAGGTAGCAAAACATATGTCTGTCAGCGAAGGTACAGCCTACCGGGCGATAAAAGAAGCAGAAAACAAAGGGATGGTCAGTACCATTGAACGGGTTGGTACAATCAGAATTGAGAAAAAGATCCGTGAAAATATAGAACGCCTTACCTATGCAGAAGTAGTCAATATCGTAGACGGTCACGTAGTCGGCGGCAGAACCGGTCTTCATAAAACCCTTAACAAGTTTGTAATCGGGGCGATGAAGCTTGAAGCCATGATGAGATATACAGAAGCCGGCAACCTTTTAATCGTAGGAAACAGAACAAAAGCACATGAATACGCGTTAAATGCCGGTGCAGCTGTTTTGATTACAGGAGGGTTTGATGCAGAAGAGCCTGTAAAAAAACTCGCCGATGAGCTCGAACTGCCGGTGATCTCAACGAGTTATGATACATTTACAGTAGCTGCGATGATTAACCGGGCGATTTATGACCAGATGATTAAGAAAGAAATTGTTCTGGTTGATGATATTCTGATCCCGCTTGAACAGTCATATTATTTACATTCAAAGTCCACAATTGAAGACTGGGAAGATTTGAATAAAGACACACACCACAGCCGTTTTCCGGTAGTGGACGCCTCATCTTTGAAAGTGACAGGAATGGTTACTGCTAAAGACATTATCGGTCGTGCTAAAGATGAACTGCTTGAAAAAGTGATGACAAAATATCCGCTGACAGTGAATGCAAAGACAAGCGTTGCTTCAGCAGCCCATATCATGATCTGGGAAGGGATTGAACTGCTGCCTGTTGTTAACGAATCACATCAGCTCCAGGGTGTTATCAGCAGACAGGATGTATTAAAAGCGCTCCAGATGATCCAGCGGCAGCCACAGATGGGAGAAACCATCGATGACCTGATATTAAAAGAACTGCAGGTTGAAAAGAATGAAAACAAACGTCAGATCTTCCAGGTCACTCCACAGATGACAAACCACCTCGGTGCAATTTCCTATGGAGTATTTACAACGCTTGTGACTGAGTCAGCGAACCAGCTGCTGAAAGAATATAAGCGCAGTGACCTTGTCGTGGAAAATATCACGATTTATTTTATTAAGCCGGTCCAGATGGAAAGTACGCTTGAGGTTGTGCCGAAGCTTCTTGATGTCGGTCGTAAGTTCGGTAAGGTAGATGTGGAAGTGTTTAGTGATGGCAATCTCGTGGGGAAAGCCATGATGATGTGTCAGCTGCTTGAAAAATAAAAAAGAGGATGGGACTGTTTTGAATGTCCCATCCTCTTAGTTGTTTGCCGCATGCTTTTTAAATAATATTAGTTATTCCATTTATTCTCTTCTTCAGCCAGTAAAGGCGTATAATGTTTATAAGCTTTATATCGAATCCATGCACTTGAAAATCCGATAATGATAAAAACAAGTGCGATGATATAAGTGAAGATCAGATCTGTTGCAAGCTCAAAGTTAAAAAGAAAAAGGGTATTCAGCCCGATTAATCCCATTCCTGCGCCAAGTGCGATTCCGGCACGGCTTTTCTGCCAGGCCTTTTCAACAGGACGGGGCGTGCGGATCTGCTTCGTCTTAAAATAGAGATAAGCAACGCCGGACATAATGATTAGAAACACTAATATTGCCATTTTGATTCCTCCAATAATAAACTACTATTATTGTAAAGGCTTATCAGAGGAAATTCCACTAATTCAGGGAGTGACACACATTGAAAGAGCAAATCATTGAACAAATTAAGCAATATGACAAAATTATTTTACATAGACATGTCAGACCGGATCCGGATGCATACGGGTCACAGGCCGGACTTGCAGAGGTGATTAAGGCTTCTTTTCCTGAAAAGCAAGTCTATACTACCGGAACAGAGGAGCCGACGCTTAGCTTTCTATATAAACTTGATGAATTAAAGGATGAAGATTTTGAGGGAGCACTCATCATTGTCTGTGATACAGCTAACACTGACAGAATTGATGATCAGCGCTATAAAAACGGCAGTAAATTAATTAAGATTGACCACCATCCTAATGAAGATCCTTACGGAGATCTGTTATGGGTCGATACATCTGCGAGCTCAGCAAGTGAAATGATATATGAATTATATCTGAGCGGGAAAGCAGATGGACTGAAGATGTCAGACGCTGCAGCACGGCTGATCTATGGAGGGATTGTTGGAGATACCGGGCGCTTTTTATACCCGAGTACGACACAAAAAACTTTTGACTATGCCGGTGAACTGATTAAATATGATTTTGACAGATCAGCGCTGTATAACGCACTGTACGAAATGGATGCTGAAGTACTGAAGTTGCAGGGGTATGTACTGCAGAACTTTTATATGTCTGAGAATGGGGCAGCTCACATAAAAATAACGAAAGAAAAGCTTGCTGAGTTTAATGTTGTCCCATCAGAAGCATCTTTACTGGTCAGTACGCTTGGAAGCGTCAAAGGCATTCGTGCATGGGTATTTTTCATTGAAGAGGAAAAGGAAATCCGTGTACGGCTCAGATCGAAGGGACCGATCGTTAATGAGCTTGCCAAGCAGTATAACGGCGGCGGTCACCCGGTAGCTGCAGGAGCATCTATATATAAATGGTCTGAAGCAGAAGAAGTAATAGAAAAGCTGGAAGCCATTTGTAAACAATAAAACATTTGATGAAAGGGGATCCTTTATGGCATTTACACATTTACAGGTCACAAGTGCATACAGCCTGCTGAGCGGCACAATGACAGTCGCTGAATTGGTCGCACAGGCTAAACGCGAGAAGCTGCCTGCACTTGCGCTGACAGATCATAATACAATGTACGGTGTGATCCCCTTTTACAAAGCCTGTATAAAAGAAGGGATCAAACCGATTATTGGTCTGACTGCTGATATCAGCGGAAATGATGATCAGGCATTCCCATTGATCCTGCTAGCTGAAACGAATGAAGGCTATCAGAATCTGATCAAAATTTCTAGCGCAATCTCAACGACAGCAAAGCCGCTTCCTGAAAAGTGGCTCAAGTCATACGCAGGAGGATTAATCGCTATCACACCCGGTCCTGATGGTGAAATTGAACGTCTTTTGCTAAATGGACAGATTGATACAGCCGAGTCACGGGCAGATCAGCTCATGCAGATGATGGGAAAAGACCGGTTTTATCTGGGGTTATCTCGTCTGAACCGGCCTGATGATCCAGCGCTTCACTCGTTAATACAGTCCCTTTCCTCAGAGGCAAACCTCCCTATGGCGGCTACCGCTGAAGTGAAATATAGCGAGCCTGCCGATCAGACCGCTTATGAAGCGCTGGTTGCTCTTAGAGACGGTTTATCAGTAGATGAAGTAAAAGCTGACGGGAGCTATCATTTCCGATCAGCTGATGAGGTTGAAAGTCAGCTCTCAGATACGCCCGAAGCGATTGAAAATACATACAGAATTGCTGAGCGCTGCCGGGTAAATATTGATTTTTCTGCCTCACACCTGCCTGTTTTTCCAGTGCCGGATGATGTGACGCAAAAGGAAGTACTTGCCTACCTTTGTGAAGAAGGACTTAAAAAGCGCGTGGACCAGGTAACAGATGTCTATCGCGAGCGTCTTAAATACGAATTGCAAATCATTGATCAGATGGGCTTTAATGATTATTTCCTGATTATCTGGGACGTGATGAAGTTTGCGCGTGAACAGCATATTTTAGCAGGGCCCGGTCGTGGATCGGCCGCAGGATCTTTAACCGCTTATGCGTTATTTATTACACACGTGGATCCGATCGAACATCACTTACTGTTTGAACGTTTTTTAAATCCTGAACGTGTCACGCTTCCGGATATTGATCTTGATTTTCCGGATGACCGCCGTGATGAAGTGATTCAATATACAGCTGAGAAATACGGCAGAAAGAAAGTAGCGCAGATAGCAACGTTTGGAACACTTTCTGCAAAAGCTGTGGCACGTGATATGGCAAGGGTTTACGGCATGACTACCGGGGAAATGGAAGTGATCTCAAAATCAATTCCATCTCTTCACGGGATTACACTGAAAGAAGCATACGAGCAGTCGGAATCGCTTAAACGCTTTGTGAATCAGTCAGCGCGGTATAAGGACTGGTTCAAAACGGCTATGAAGCTTGAAGGGCTTCCGCGACATACATCTGTTCACGCAGCAGGCGTAATAATCAGTGACGTCCCGCTTGCAGAAGTTGTACCGCTTCAAAAAGGCACGGACTATGCCCATATTACTCAATGGCCGATGGGCGCTTTAGAGGAGATTGGACTTTTAAAGATGGATTACCTGGGGCTCAGGAACCTGACGATCTTACACCGGGTCATCCAGTCAGTCAGACAGAGTGAACCTTCATTTGATATCGAAAAGATCCCTGAAGATGACAAGGAAACGTTTGAGCTGCTCGGCAAAGGCTGGACAAGTGGTATTTTTCAATTTGAAGCAGAAGGTGTTACAAAAGTACTGATGACAATGAAGCCGTCAGAGTTTGAAGATCTTGTGGCAGTCAACGCGTTAAACCGTCCGGGACCAATGGAATTTATTCCTCAATATATAAAGAGAAAATATGGTCACGAAAAGGTTCCTTATATTCATCAGGACCTTGAACCTGTTTTATCCTCAACGTATGGCATTATTGTCTATCAGGAGCAGATCATGGAGATTGCTTCAAGGTTCGCAGGATTCTCACTCGGGCAGGCAGATGTACTGAGAAGAGCAGTCAGTAAGAAGAAAAAGCAGGACCTTGACCGTGAACGAAAGAGATTTACTGAAGGTGCTGTTAAAAAAGGCTATTCAAGTGAAGCAGCTAATGAACTGTATGATCTGATTGTCAGATTTGCTGATTATGGTTTTAACCGGAGTCACGCTGTTGCTTACAGTAAGATTGGTTATCAGCTTGCCTACCTGAAAGCACACTACCCGGTTTCATTTATGGCGGCACTGATGACCACTGCGACAGGAAACGAAGATAAAACAGCACAGTATATAAAGGAATGCAGAAACCTTTCTATTACAGTACAGCCGCCTGATATTAATAAAAGTATGCGGTACTTTAAAGGTGAAAAAGGTGAAATCATCTACAGTCTTAGTGCAATAAAAGGTGTAAATAAAGCGGCGGCTGAAAACATTATCACTGTCAGGCAAGAACAGCCCTTCCGCGACTTTTTTGATCTCTGCAGCAGGCTGAATCCGAAGCTTGTTAACAGAAAGCTGCTTGAACCGCTGATCTTTTCAGGTGCACTCGACAGCTTTGGTCAGGACCGCTCTGTACTGCTTGCCTCGATTGAAGTGGCAATTAATCATGCAGGACTGGTGCAGGGAGAAGGCAGCTTGTTTGAGGATCTTGATATTAAGCCTAAGCACGCTAAAGCTTCACCTATGCCGGATGAACAGAAGCTGGCTCATGAAAAAGAAGTACTCGGTGTTTACTTATCCTCACATCCTGTGTCCGTCTACCGGGACAGGCTGACAGGCTCAGGGGCACTCAGAATTGATGAGATCAGGCCTGGGGTGAAAGGAATGGTTGGTGCACTTTTAACCGAAGTGCGTGTGATCAGGACAAAAAAGGGTGAGAATATGAGTTTTGTTACCTTGAGCGATGAGTCAGGGGATATGGATGGTGTCGTGTTTCCGGATGTTTTCAGAAAACAGTCCCCTATTATTCAAAAAGGGATGACACTCGTGCTGTCAGGAAAAACAGAAGAACGCAATAGGAAAAATCAGTTTGTCGTTCAGCATGCGGTCCCTGCGGATCAGTATAAAGGGGCGGATCGCATAAAAACCCTTTTTTTAAGAATTCCCGAATCAATGGATACGAAGGATACTTTTAACATGATTGATCAGTTCTGCAGAAAATTTGCAGGTGAAATGCCGGTTGTTGTATATGATGCAGAATCCGGCAGTAAGCAGAAGCTCAGCATCAGCATTAACCCTGCTAATGCGCTATTAGACAGGCTAATTCAGCTGCTTGGAAATGAAAATGTCGTCGAACAATAAATTGCAAATGTTGAATTGTTTTTGTTATAGTGAATAAGAATGTGGTCTGACCAATTGTTAAATAAAGGGGTAACCCAAAAAATAGGAGTGAAGTTCTTTGTCATTACGAGATGAAGCACTGCATATGCACAGAGTGAATCAGGGGAAACTGGAGTCAAAATCAAAAGTACTAGTAAGAAATGCAGAGGAGCTCAGTCTCGCATATTCACCTGGTGTAGCAGAACCATGTAAAGAAATTTATGATAAACCGGAGACGGTATATGATTATACAATGAAGGGGAACATGGTTGCCGTCGTATCTGATGGTACAGCTGTCCTCGGTCTTGGAAATATCGGACCGGAAGCTTCACTGCCTGTTATGGAAGGGAAAGCTGTTCTATTTAAAAGCTTTGCCGGGGTAGATGCTTTTCCAATCTGCCTGAACACAACAGAGATTGATAAAATCGTAGAAACCGTGAAGCTGATGGAGCCGACTTTTGGCGGCGTTAACCTTGAGGATATCGCTGCACCAAGATGCTTTGAAATTGAAGAGCGTCTGAAAAAAGAAACAAACATACCGATCTTTCATGATGATCAGCACGGAACAGCTATTGTGACGGTGGCAGGTCTTGTGAATGCTCTTAAGATTACAAATAAAGAGTTCTCTTCAATCAGGGTTGTAATGAACGGAGCAGGAGCAGCCGGCATTGCGATTATTAAGCTGTTATACAGCTATGGTGTAAGAGATATCATTATGTGTGATTCTAAGGGTGCGATCTATGAGGGCCGGCCTTATGGCATGAATGAGGTTAAGCATAATGTAGCAAAAATCACGAACAGAGAGCGTCTTGATGGATCACTTGATGATGTGATTGAAGGCGCAGACGTGTTTATTGGTGTATCAGTTGCAGGTGCACTGACTGAAGAGATGGTTCAGAAAATGAACCAGGATTCGATTATTTTTGCAATGGCTAACCCAGTACCTGAGATTATGCCGGCACTTGCTAAGGCAAACGGAGCGAGTGTTGTCGGAACAGGACGCTCAGATTTTCCTAACCAGGTTAATAATGTGCTTGCATTCCCGGGTATTTTCAGAGGGGCACTCGATGTTAGAGCAACACATATTAACGAAAAAATGAAGATTGCTGCAGTAGAAGCGATTGCTTCATTAATCTCTGAGGACGAACTGAATGCAGATTATGTCATCCCTGCTCCATTTGATCCAAGAGTAGCACCTGCTGTCGCTTCACGTGTAGCAAATGCTGCCATGGAAACAGGTGTAGCAAGAATTAAAGTGGATCCTGAAGAAGTGAGAGAAAAAACTGCACGCTTATCCCAAATCGGAAAAAGCGAGTGACAGACATTTGAATGAACATAAAAGATATATATCTGTTGTCCACCAGATCAGGGATATGATCAGGGAAGACCGTCTGACAGCCGGCAACAGAATCCCATCAGAGCGTGAACTGTCGGAGCGATTCGGCGTTGCACGCTCTTCTGTGCGCGAGGCGTTAAGAGCGCTTGAGCTGCTTGGACTAATTGAAACGAGAAGAGGCGAGGGTACATTCCTGAGAGATTTCAGGGATCATCACCTGATTGATCTGTTAGGTATGTTTATTCTCCAGGAGAGCCGTGCTGTCAGTGATGTCGCTGAAGTGAAAGCATGGCTTGAAGAAGACGCTATAAGAAGAGTGTCGGCGCTGCCTGAAGTAGATAAGCTGCATTTATATGAGCACGTATTAAATCAATACAGGCAATCAGAGCTGACTTTATTGACTCATCTGAAAAGAGAGCTTGTTGAAGCGGGCGGCAATCAGCTTTATACAAGAATATGGCTGATTCTTAATGATTTTTATCATGCAGAAGACAAAATGCAGGTGCCACTGACAGATGAGATAATGGAACGTTTTCATGAACATTTGTTTTCAGAAGATACTGAGCAGCCTTTAAAGCTGATCAAAAATATAGATAATGACTAGGGAGGAAGACCGGTTGCTGAAGGATATATTTGCAAAAAAGAAAAAGTACGCAACGATTCCATCTGAACATGATAAAAATGATGTCCCGGAAGGAATATTAACCAAGTGTCCTAAATGTAAAAAGATTATTTACACGAAAGAAATCTATAAGAATAAAAAGGTATGTCTGCAGTGTGGTTATCATCATCCAATGAATGCGGCTGAGAGAATCGAATGTCTGGCTGATGAAGGTTCTTTTAAAGAATTTAACCAGCAGCTGTCTTCTGAAAATCCGCTGGAATTTCCTGATTACCTTGAAAAGCTTGAGAAGGACAAGAAAAAGACCGGCTTAAATGAGGCAGTCGTGACCGGAACCTGTTCGATCGATGGTAATGAGGCAGTGCTTACCATTATGGACTCTACTTTCAGAATGGGCAGTATGGGTTCTGTTGTTGGAGAGAAAATTGCTGAAGCTGTCAGAGTGGCTGAGGAGAAAAACCTTCCTTTTATTATTTTTACAGCAAGCGGCGGTGCCAGAATGCAGGAAGGCGTACTGTCTTTAATGCAAATGGCAAAAACCAGTACAGCACTTAAGCGCTTTAGTGATAAAGGCGGCCTGATTATCTCCTTTATGACACATCCAACGACAGGCGGTGTCTCAGCGAGCTTTGCTTCACTTGGAGACTATAATTTTGCTGAGCCGGGTGCACTGATCGGTTTCGCAGGTCGACGAATTATTGAGCAGACAATCAGAGAAAAGCTCCCTGAAGATTTTCAGACAGCGGAATTTCTGATGGAGCATGGTCAGCTTGATCAGGTGATCTCAAGACTTGAGATGAAAGAAAAATTAAGTGTGCTGCTATCTCTGCATAAAAAAGGAGGGGCATCATGGTAAATGAACTTGAATTTGAAAAGCCGTTGAATCAGCTGCGTGAAAAAATCAATGAACTGAAAGCATTTACTGCTGACTCGGAAGTTGATCTGAGCGAGGAAATTGCAAAGCTTGAAGAGCGTCTTGCGCGTCTTGAAGCGGATGTCTATTCCTCGATCCAACCATGGGACCGTGTACAGCTTGCGCGTCATCCGGAACGTCCGACAGCGCTTGAGTACATAGAAGTGCTATTTGAAAACTTTATGGAAATGCACGGTGACCGACTGTATGGAGATGATCATGCAATTGTTGGCGGGATTGCAAGCTATAAAGGAAATCCTGTCACAGTGATCGGCCATCAGAGAGGGAAGGATACAAAAGAAAATATTAAGCGGAATTTCGGTATGCCACATCCTGAAGGATACCGCAAAGCACTTCGCCTGATGAAGCAGGCTGAGAAGTTTAAGCGTCCGATTATCTGCTTTATCGATACAAAGGGTGCATACCCTGGTAAAGCAGCTGAAGAGCGTGGTCAGAGTGAAGCAATCGCACGTAATCTGTTTGAGATGGCAGGACTCACTGTACCGGTGATCTGCATCGTGATTGGTGAAGGAGGCAGCGGTGGTGCGCTGGCACTTGGTGTAGGTAATCATCTGCATATGCTTGAGAACTCTACTTACTCTGTTATTTCACCTGAGGGAGCAGCATCTATTCTATGGAAGGATGCAGGTCTTGCAAAACAGGCAGCAGAATCAATGAAAATTACAGCGCCCGACCTAAAGGGAATGGGTATTATCGATGAAATTATTCCTGAAGTTAAAGGCGGGGCACATAGAGATATTAAACAGCAGGCATCAGCGATTGATCAGATCCTGCTTCAGTCATTGAAAGAATTATCCCAATTAGACGAAGCGTCATTAGTAGCCCAGCGCTATGATAAATTCCAGTCAATCGGGGAGTTTACGAAAGAAACGGTATAACCAAAAAACCTTTTCAGATCTTTTCTGAAGAGGTTTTTTCTTTTGTGAGATGTGTAAACAATAGAAGAAAGGAACATTCAGGTTATTATGTGTCTAAAATGTGTACAATAATGAATATTTAAGCGTTTACATGAATATTCCCTTAAGAAGAATGTGTGAGACCTTAAGCTTATGATTGAGAACAAAAGATCTTCATGTTATTTTTAAAAGGATGAAAACGAACTTGTACATCCAACTTCGGAACACTATTTCTGTGAAATAGTTAACATAATTTTTCAATTAAAGGTGGGAACATCAAAATGAAAAAAATTGGCGTACTGACCAGTGGTGGAGATGCTCCGGGTATGAACCCTGCGATCAGAGCGGTCGTAAGAAAAGCCATCTATCACGGGCTTGAAGTATATGGAATTTACCAGGGGTACCAGGGGTTAATTTCCGGTAATATCGAAAAGCTTGAGCTTGGTTCTGTTGGTGATATCATTCACCGCGGGGGAACGAAGCTTTATTCTGCGCGATGCGAAGAATTTAAAACACCTGAAGGCCAGAAAAAAGGAATAGAGCAGCTGAAGAAATTCGGTATCGAAGGTCTTGTTGTTATTGGTGGAGACGGCTCATATATGGGAGCAAAAGCATTAACCGAGCATGGTTATCCATGTGTAGGCGTACCGGGTACGATTGATAATGACATTCCGGGTACTGACTTTACAATCGGTTTTGACACTGCGCTGAACACAGTCATTGATGCAATTGATAAAATCCGTGATACAGCAACTTCGCATGAGCGTACATTTATCATTGAAGTAATGGGACGTAATGCGGGTGATATTGCGCTTTGGTCAGGACTCTCAGGTGGTGCTGAATCAATCCTGATTCCTGAAGATCCTTATAACCTCGACAAAGTAGTCGATAAAATTAAAAAGGGACATGCACGCGGCAAAAAGCACAGTATTATTATTGTGGCTGAAGGTGTGATGTCAGGCGGGGAATTCGCTGCTCTGATGAAAGAAAAAACAGGCGTGGATACAAGAGTATCTGTGCTTGGTCATATGCAGCGCGGCGGTTCACCAACAGCATCTGACCGTGTACTTGCAAGCCGTCTGGGTGCACGTGCAGTTGAACTGTTAATGGAAGACAAAGGCGGACGAGCTGTAGGAATCCAGAAGAATGAACTAGTAGATTATGATATTATTGAAGCATTAAAGATGGAGCATAAGGCAGACGTTGATCTGTACCGCTTATCACAGGAACTATCTATTTAATTGATTTCAGGAGGTAAACTAATGAGAAAAACTAAAATTGTATGTACGATTGGCCCTGCCAGTGAAAGTATTGAAAAGCTGACACAGCTAATGGAAGCTGGAATGAACGTAGCACGACTGAACTTCTCACACGGAGACTTTGATGAGCATGGTGCAAGAATCAAAAATATCCGTGAAGCTGCAGCAAAGCTTGGTAAAAATATCGGGATTCTTTTAGATACAAAAGGCCCTGAGATCCGTACGAACACGATGGAAAACGGTGCAATTGAACTTGTTGCAGGTAACGAAATCATCGTATCAATGGAAGAAGTAGTTGGAACGACTGAAAAGTTTTCAATCACTTACAGCGACCTTGTAAACGATGTACATGAAGGGTCAAAAATTCTTCTTGATGACGGTCTGATCGGACTTGAAGTGCTTTCTATTGATAAGAATGCAGGTGAAATCAGAACGAAAATCATGAATACAGGCACACTGAAAAACAAAAAAGGTGTTAACGTACCAGGCGTATCAGTAAACCTGCCTGGTATTACTGATAAAGATGCAAATGACATTCTGTTTGGAATTGAGCAGGGCGTTGACTTTATCGCTGCTTCATTCGTGCGTCGTGCATCAGATGTAATGGAAATCCGTGAGCTGCTTGAAAAGAACGGATCTCCAAAAATCAACATCATTCCGAAGATCGAAAATCAGGAAGGTGTAGATAACATTGATGAGATTCTTCAGGTTTCTGATGGTCTGATGGTTGCACGTGGTGACCTTGGCGTTGAAATTCCTGCTGAAGAAGTACCACTCGTTCAAAAGCAGCTGATCCGTAAGTGTAACGCTGTAGGAAAGCCTGTGATCACAGCTACTCAAATGCTTGATTCAATGCAGCGTAACCCTCGTCCGACACGTGCTGAAGCATCTGACGTAGCTAACGCAATCTTTGATGGCACTGATGCAATCATGCTTTCAGGTGAAACGGCTGCCGGGGACTACCCAGTAGAATCAGTTCAAACAATGAACAACATTGCTTCAAGAGCTGAAGAAGCACTTGATTATAAAGCGATCCTTTCTAAGCGCAGCAAGCGTTTTGAGCGTAATATGACAGATGCAATCGGTCAGGCTGTTGCACACACAGCATTAAATCTTGAAGTGAACGCGATCATCGCGCCAACTGAAAGTGGTCACACGGCTAAAATGATTTCTAAATACCGTCCGGAAGCGACAATTGTTGCGGTTACAGCTGATTCATCTGTATCAAGACGTCTTGCACTTGTATGGGGCGTATACCCTCAGGTTGGAGAGAAAACTGAAACTACGGATGAAATGCTTGATATGGCAGTAACAGAGAGCTTAAACAGCGGCTGCGTGAAGCATGGTGACCTCGTTGTCATCACGGCTGGCGTTCCAGTTGGTGAATCTGGTACAACAAACCTGATGAAGATTCATATTGTAGGTGACGTACTTGCAAAGGGTCAGGGAATCGGACGTAAGTCAGGATTCGGTAAAGTTGTAACAGCTTCAAATGCAAAAGAAGCACTAGATAAAGTAACAGAAGGTTCAATTCTTGTTACAATCGGTACTGACAAAGAAATGATGCCTGCAATCGAAAAGTGCTCTGCGCTGATCGTTGAAGAAGGCGGGTTAACAAGTCATGCTGCGGTTGTTGGTCTAAATCTTGGACTGCCTGTAATCGTTGGCGTGGATAACGCAATTGCTACATTTACAGATGGACAGGAAGTAACAGTTGACGCTGAGCGCGGTGTTGTCTATAACGGACACGCAAGCGTACTATAAGAATGATTGAAAAACCTGAGCGGATTCCGTTCAGGTTTTTTTAATCTGATTCAGAATGTGCTAAAATAAAGGTAGCGCGTAATGTTGAAAGGAGATCTTTCTTGTGAAATGGCTCATGCTTTTAATTATCGTGGTTCCTGCACTTGAGATCGCAATCCTGATCAGTGCCGGCAACCTGATTGGTGTTATACCCACAGTTCTCCTGATTATCTTAACTGGGGTCCTGGGTGCATATCTGGCCAAGTCCCAGGGGCTGCAGGCCTTGAAAAAAGTACAGAATATGACGGTTTTTGATGGTGGACCGGGTGATGCTGTCATAGATGGATTATGTATTTTAATTGGTGGTGTCGTATTGCTGACACCAGGGTTTATTACAGATGCGATCGGTTTCTTTCTGCTGATCCCTGCAACAAGAAAATTAGTGAAACCGCTGATCTATAAATGGATTCAAAGAAAAATGAGAAATGGCAATGTAATCATTCACAGACCATAACACACAGCAGCCGCTGTGTGTTTTTTACATCATAGTCTGTTAAAAGGACTGTCCCCTGTGGAAATATAACGCCAGATTACATTCAGCAGCCTGATTTTAATCATAACAGCAGTCATGATCATAAAAAGCGGAGTCAGCAAAAGTCCTTTTAATCCAAGCAGGCTGACTGACGCATACAGAACAATCAGAGCCGCCAGAGGGTGCAACCCCATTCTGTCACCAACGATTTTAGGTTCAGTGATCTGTCTAACCCCTACGATCAGGATGTAGATGAAGGCAGTACCAGCTGCGTGTGCAGGTCCTGCCTGCATCCAATAATAAATCGTCAGCGGCAAAAATAGCAGCAAAGAGCTTGCAAGTGGAACAAAGTCAAGTGCTGCAGACAGCAGCGCAAAGAAAAATGGATGAGGCATACAAAGCAGCAGCAAACCTGTTAATGTAATCATAAAGGTTAACAGTGCGAGCAATAGCTGAGACAGAAAATATGCCCCCGCCTCGCGAAAACCCAATGACCGGATCTGATCGAGCTGTTTGATGAATTCAGGAGGCAGTTTGTGCTTCCAGGATTGAAAGTCTGCAAGTATATAATAAGCAGCAATGAGCATCATACCCATAGAAAATAAGACAGAAGGCAGGTTGCCGGCAGTTTTTGAGATCTCACTGATCAGCTCTTTTCCTGTATGTAAGAGAAGCTGTTCTATTTCTTTTAATAGCATCGATAAATGACTGTGGGTCAGATATGGATGTGTAAGGTCATGCAGAAAGGACGGGAAGGTCTGCACAGTATTCTGGGTAAAATGCAGTATCCATGAAGTGTAGTCTGGTAGACGGTTTAATAAATACAGGATTTCATTTTTTAATAATACATAGCAGCCCGTCAGAATCAGCGGACCCGTAATTAAAAGCAGAATCATTCCCAGCAGTACACTCAGTTTGTAAGGAATTTTCACTTGATGAAATAGCAGATTGACTAACGGATATAAAAGTACGGCAACCAGTGCGCCCGCTGTAAATGGCAAAAAGTAAACAAGGATAGTGCGGACCGTGATCAGAACCAGCAGCAGAATGATTAAAATATGGATAGAGCGTTTTATCACGGGCCTGTCCTCCTGTATAGTCAAAATGAAAATGGAGGGATAATACATGATTAATCCGGCAATGATCTTTTTAATTTTATTACTGGCGATCGGTTTTTTTGCTAAAAACAATTCGCTGATGATTGCAGTTCTTTTTCTTATCCTATTAAAAGTAGCAGGTGCTGATGAAAAGATTTTTGCTTTTATTCAGGGGAAGGGGATTAACTGGGGAGTAACCATTATCACAATTGCAGTGCTTGCACCGATCGCAAGCGGCGCAATCGGGTTTAAAGAACTCACAGATGCGGTAAAGTCACCATATGCCTGGGTGGCACTTGCTTCAGGAATTGCTGTTGCTTTGATTGCAAAAGGCGGTATTTCACTGCTTCAGGAGGATCCCCATATTACAGTGGCGCTAGTTTTCGGAACGATTCTCGCGGTTGCTTTATTTAATGGGATTGCAGTAGGTCCGTTAATTGGAGCGGGGATCGCCTACAGTGCGATGAAGATTTTCGAGTGGGCTTCAAAGGTGTTTTGAGGATGTCAAATTTCGGCAAATTAAATTAATCCCGGCAAATTAATGCGTTTTCATTCACAAAGTTCTGATTATTGATTATAATGGACAATGTAAGCGCATCCGAAATGACGAATTCCATTCTGTCAGCTGACTGAGCAATCGCTCAGTTTTTATGTGATGACAATCCCGTATTTTAAACGCCGGTAAAGGCTTTAAATACAAGACTAAGATTAAAAGGAGAGATTTGTTTATGACAGCAACGAGAGGTTTAGAAAACGTTGTAGCAACTACTTCATCGATCAGCTCAATAATTGATGACACTCTTACATACGTTGGTTATAACATCGACGACCTAACTGAAAATGCGAGCTTCGAAGAAATTATTTATCTGCTTTGGCACTTACGTCTGCCAAAAGAAGACGAGCTAGCAGAACTTGAACAACAGCTTGCAGATAATATGGCCATTCCTGATGAAGTGATTGCACAAATCAAGGCGATGCCTGTAGATAAAGTGCATCCAATGGCAGCTGTCCGTACAGCAGTTTCAGCGCTTGGACTGTTTGACGAAGAAGCTGATGTAATGGAAGAGGAAGCAAATTACCGTAAAGCAGTGCGTCTTCAGGCGAAGATTGCTACAATCGTAACTGCTTTTGCACGTATCCGAAAAGGACAGGAGCCGGTTGCACCTAAGGCTGACCTGAGCTTTGCAGCGAACTTCCTTTATATGATGAATGGCGAAATGCCTGAAGACATTGAAGTTGAAGCAATGAATAAAGCGCTTGTTCTTCATGCAGACCACGAACTGAATGCTTCTACATTCACAGCACGCGTATGTGTAGCGACATTATCTGATGTTTATTCAGGTGTGACTGCTGCAATCGGTGCACTTAAAGGTCCTCTTCATGGTGGAGCAAATGAGCAGGTTATGAAGACGTTAACTGAGATCGGTTCAGTTGAAAACGTTGAATCTGTTATTCGTAAGAAACTTGAAAACAAAGAAAAAATCATGGGCTTCGGTCACCGCGTATACCAGCAGGGAGACCCTCGTGCAAAGCACCTGCGTGAAATGTCTAAAAAGCTGACTGAGCTTCGCGGAGAGTCAAAATGGTATGAAATGTCTGTTAAGATCGAGGAAATCGTAACATCTGAAAAGAAACTTCCACCGAACGTGGATTTCTATTCAGCGTCTGTCTACCACAGCCTTGGTATTGACCATGACCTGTTCACACCAATTTTCGCAGTGAGCCGTGTATCAGGCTGGCTGGCTCATATTCTTGAGCAGTATTCAAACAACCGCCTGATCCGTCCGAGAGCTGAATATACTGGTCCTGGCATGCAGGAATATGTACCGGTAGAAAAGCGCTAATTTCACAGAACATTTTACAAACTGACAGATAACTGATGTAATAGTAACTAAAGCCTGAGGGACTGACGGACTCCGTCAGTCCCCGGCCAATGATATTTGGAGGGAAAGACTTATGACACAAGGTGAAAAAATTTCAGTATCAAACGGCAATCTTCAGGTGCCAAACAATCCAATCGTACCTTTTATTGAAGGTGACGGTACAGGTCCGGACATCTGGGCTTCTGCACAGCGCGTATTAGATGCAGCTGTTGAAAAAGCATATAACGGAGAAAAGAAAATTGAGTGGAAAGAAGTACTTGCTGGTCAAAAAGCGTTCGATCAGACTGGTGAATGGCTTCCACAGGCTACCCTTGATGCAATCAACGAGTATTTCATTGCGATCAAAGGGCCTCTTACAACACCAATCGGCGGAGGAATCCGTTCATTAAACGTGGCACTTCGTCAACAGCTTGACCTATTTACTTGCCTGCGTCCAGTACGTTACTTTGAAGGTGTACCTTCACCAGTAAAGCGTCCTGAAGACACAGATATGGTGATCTTCCGTGAAAACACTGAGGATATCTATGCAGGTATCGAATTTGCTGAAGGATCAGATGAAGTGAAAAAGCTCATCAATTTCCTTCAGGATGAAATGGGTGCGACAAATATCCGCTTCCCTGATACTGCTGGTATTGGTGTAAAGCCTGTATCAAAAGAAGGTACTGAGCGTCTTGTGCGTGCGGCGATTAACTATGCACTGACTGAAGGCCGTAAGTCAGTAACACTTGTGCACAAAGGTAACATCATGAAGTTTACTGAAGGTGCTTTCAAGCGCTGGGGTTACGATCTTGCTGAGCGTGAGTTCGGAGATAAAGTATTCACATGGAATCAGTATGATCAGATTAAAGATGAGCAGGGAACAGACGCTGCGAATAAAGCACAGAGTGATGCTGAAGCAGCTGGAAAAATCATCGTAAAGGATTCTATTGCAGATATCTTCCTTCAGCAGATCCTTACTCGTCCTGCTGAGTTCGATGTAGTAGCAACAATGAACCTTAACGGAGACTATATCTCTGACGCACTTGCAGCTCAGGTTGGCGGTATCGGAATCGCACCTGGTGCTAACATTAACTACGACACAGGACATGCGATCTTTGAAGCAACGCACGGAACTGCTCCAAAGTATGCTGGACTTGATAAAGTTAACCCGTCTTCAGTGATTCTTTCAGGCGTACTGCTTCTTGAGCACCTTGGCTGGAATGAAGCTGCAAACCTGATCTCAAAATCAATGGAGAAAACAATTGCATCTAAAGTTGTAACATACGACTTTGCACGTCTGATGGATGGCGCTACAGAAGTGAAGTGCTCTGAATTCGGAACTGCACTAATTGAAAATATGTAAGACAATCAGGCCGGCATTTGCCGGCCTTTAACTACATCATTTTTGACTGGGAGGAATTAGAAATGGCATTCACACGAAAAAAGATCTCAGTGGTTGGAGCAGGATTTACCGGTGCAACAACTGCATTGTTTTTAGCTCAAAAAGAACTCGGAGATATTGTGCTTGTAGACATTCCTCAAAATGAAGGACCAACAAAAGGCAAGGCGCTTGATATGCTAGAAGCGGGTCCTGTCTTTGGTTATGATGTAACAATCAAAGGTACATCAGACTACGCTGATACAGTGGGTTCAGATGTTGTAATCATCACTGCCGGTCTGCCAAGAAAACCTGGTATGAGCCGTGATGACCTTGTACAGACGAACGAGAAAATCATGAAATCAGTGACAGCTGAGATTGTGAAGCATTCTCCTGACACAACGATTCTGGTTCTATCTAATCCGGTAGATGCCATGACGTATACTGTCTTCAAAGCGTCCGGCTTTCCAAAAGAGCGTGTAATTGGACAGTCCGGCGTTCTTGATACAGCAAGATTTAATACATTTGTCGCGGAGGAGCTTGGATTATCTGTAATGGATATTCAGGGGTTTGTACTCGGAGGTCACGGAGACGATATGGTACCATTGACCCGCTACTCGAGCGCAGGTGGTGTTCCGCTTGAAAAGCTGATTCCAAAAGACCGTCTCGATGAAATCATTGAACGCACAAGAAAAGGCGGCGGTGAAATTGTAGCCCTGCTTGGTAACGGTTCAGCTTATTACGCACCTGCTGCCGCACTGATGGAAATGACTGAAGCGATCTTAAAAGATCAGAAGCGTGTCCTGCCATCGGTGGCTTATCTCGAAGGTGAATATGGATTCGATGGTATTTATCTTGGAGTTCCAACCGTACTTGGCGGCAATGGCATCGAAAAAATCATGGAGCTTGATCTGACAGACGACGAAAAATCACAGCTTCAGAAATCTGCAGATTCAGTACGCAGTGTGATGAGCGCATTATCATCAACGTAATTGCTAGAAGGAACTGCTGATTCAGGCAGTTCCTTTTTTCAAAGCAATATAAAACACTTCTTTATTATAAGGGTATTCCTTTATAATAAAGACAGATAGGCACAAATGAAAAAACAGGGGTTATGATCAAAGTCATCAAGGGGGAGACAATATGTTATTGGGTAAGAAAAGAAAGATCGGGCGTCAGATAGAAGATATGTCAATCGGGGAAAAATTAACACTGACTGAAAAAATAGAAGACAAGGACCTGCTCTTATTCCTTGGCTTAACGAACGATTCAAATCCACTTTATATTCAGCACGATTATGCATCACAAACATCCTATAAAAAACCAATCGTCCCAACGATTATGCTGACAGGTTTCGTGACGTCAGCCGTTTCAAAATACATGCCGGGACCAGGCTCACACATCAAGAGTCACCACCTGAACTTTCCAAAACCGCTATATCATTACGCTACAGTGGATTATGTCTTTGAAATCAAATCAATCGACCGTCCAAAATCAGAAGTAGAAATCAGTGTACGCGGCACAGACGAAAGCGGAGATACAGTCATCGAAGGCACAGTCGTCGTATGTCCGCCCGACAAACTCCAAAAATTCAACAGCTCAGCACTGGATAACTTTTAAAAAGGCCTTTATGGTCTTTTTATTTTGGAGAAATTCAGTATAAATTTATTTTTACTTAGCTGATGATTGTAGCGTAAGGCGGCGACTCCGGGACGATTAGTGGGAAGCTGAGACCCCGCAGACGCGCAGCGTTGAGGAGGCTCAGCAACCACCGTCCGGAAAGCGTCCGCCTGAAGTGGAGATCAGCAGCGGTCCATTTAAACTTTACTATTCACATAATAAAATCGCCATCCCTAATGAATATGTACTATAATGGAATCGGATGATCTGGGGTTAATACTAGCTTCTGGAGGGTTAAAATGAAGAAAAAAGTACTGGTTGTAGATGACGAACAATCAATCGCAACATTGTTAAAGTATAACTTAGAGCAGTCAGGCTACGAAGTATTAACAGCATATGACGGTGCAGAAGGGATTGCACTTGTTGAAAGTGAGCAGCCCGATCTGCTCGTGCTTGATCTAATGCTGCCTGTAATGGACGGAATTGAAGTGTGTAAGCAGCTTCGACAAAAGCAAATCCACATTCCAATCATTATGCTTACTGCAAAAGATGAAGAGTTCGATAAGGTACTTGGCCTGGAACTTGGAGCCGACGATTATATGACAAAACCATTCAGTCCACGTGAAGTAGTTGCCAGGGTGAAAGCAATCCTGCGCAGATCGGGACGTGTAGAAATGAAGGAACCTGAAGTGGAAGAAGATTTTATCGAGCTTGGGGAAGTGAGAGTTTATCCTGAACAATATGAAGCTTATTATAAAGGCGAATCAATTGATCTTACGCCAAAAGAATTTGAACTGCTCGTTTATTTAATAGAAAATAAAGGCCGTGTGCTAACAAGAGATCAGCTGCTGCAAACGGTATGGAATTATGACTTTGCAGGTGATACACGTATTGTGGATGTTCATATCAGTCATTTGCGTGAAAAGATTGAAGATAACACAAAAAAACCGATCTATATTAAAACAATCAGAGGCCTTGGCTATAAAATGGAGAAGCCAAAAGTAACGTGAGGCTGACATCATTTAAAGGCCGTCTATTATTTGCGTTAATTACACTAATCGTACTGGTACTAGTAGGTCTTGGTATCATTATTGGAGAACTGGTGAAATCGTACTATCTGAATGCACTTCATTCACGTATTGAAAAAGAAATGAACATTGTGATTAACCAGACAGAACGGGAACCCTCATTTAATGAGCTCAGATCTGAATTGTTTGATGAACTGAGCGATGTACTCGAGACGAGAATTACAATTTTAAATGAGGATACGGATATTGTATATGATTCCGGACAGGCCGTTTCCGATGTGAATCATGACCTGATGCTTGATGAAATCGACCAGTCACTGCCCGGACCATCAAACGGAATTGTCAGATTTCCGGCAGACACAGATGACACAAGCTTTTATTATATCAGCAACGTGCAGACAGGGTCTGAAAGTGGATATGTCGTGCTTGCTGCTGCGTTTGATAATCTTGAAAATGTATACCGTCAAATCTGGCTGATCCTTGCGATTACACTCGGAGCAGCACTTGGGATGATCATATATATTGGTGCAAGAATCACAAATCAATATACGAAGCCGATTGAATCAGCAACTGAGGTCGCGATTCAACTGGCTAAAGGAAATTATAAGGCACGTACATTTGAAGATAGAGCCGATGAAACGGGGATGCTCAGTAACGCCATTAATATTCTGGCCCGAAACCTTCAGGAAATGGTCAGTGAGCAGTCAGTTCAGCAGGACCGCTTGAAAACACTGATCGAGAATATGGGGAGCGGCCTGATCATGATTGACAAACAGGGGTATATCGTACTGGTCAACCGCCCGTTTCTGAATTTCTTTCATTCAGACCTGGAGGATGTTCTGAATGAGAGTTATGTATCCGTTTTTAAAAACAAGCAGGTTAATGCGCTTGCTGAAGAGGTTTTTTTAACAGAACAGCGTGTCAGAAAGCAGATTCTGATTGAAGAAGCATTCCCGCAAAAGCACCTCGAAGTATACGGTGCCCCCATTATTGGTGAACGGAGTGCGTGGCAGGGAATCGTACTCGTTTTTCATGATATATCAGAGTTAAAGAAGCTTGAACAGATGCGTAAGGATTTCGTGGCAAATGTATCGCACGAAGTAAAAACACCGATCACATCAATTAAAGGTTTTACAGAAACACTTCTTGATGGGGCAATGAATGATAAAGGGGCGCTTGAATCCTTCCTGCAGATTATAGCCAAGGAAAGTGACAGGCTTCAGATGCTGATCCAGGATCTTCTGGAGCTTTCAAGAGTTGAACAGCAGGGCTTCAAACTAAACCTGGGTCAGGTTGATATTGTAGAAACGTTAAATGATGTCGCTGTAATGCTTGAGCAGAAAGCTGATCAGAAAAATGCTTCTATTCAGCTGGATCTTGAGACACCGCTAGTAATTGAAGGCGATGCAGACCGTCTGAAGCAGGTATTTATAAACCTGCTGACAAATGCTTTAACCTACTCTTATGCCGGTCAAGATATTGTCGTAAAATCCAAAAAGCTGAAAAATAAAATTCAGCTCCAGTTTATTGACCAGGGGATTGGCATGGAGAAAGAAGAACTTTCAAGGATTTTTGAGCGTTTTTACAGAGTTGATAAAGCCCGCAGCAGAAATTCAGGCGGGACCGGGCTTGGACTTGCGATCGTAAAACATATTATTGAAGTCCATAACGGGGAAATCGCTGTAGAGAGCGAGCCTGAAAAAGGTACAGTTTTCACCATCACATTACCTATTAAAGTGAATAAGTAGTAGGAATGTGAATCTTTACATGAAATTTACACTCGCAAGACAGTGACTTAATATTTCATTGATAAGATACTAAGTGAAAACCCCTTCATCCAGGGAACCCCATGAAAAAGCGTGAACAGACCCCGTTCACGCTTTTTCTATTGGAATTAAAACAAATTGAAACCTTTTTGTAATATTTGACGTATATAAGTTAATACATATAGAAAGGAAGATATGCATGAGTATCAGGCGTATTATGGCTGGTATTGGTATCGTTGTTGGTTCTGCAATTTTATTAGTTGTTCTTTTTACATCATGGTACACAGTAGACGAATCAGAGCAGGCACTTGTTCTGACTTTCGGTGAAGCCAATGAAACAATCACAGAATCCGGGCTGAAATTTAAGCTGCCCTGGCCAATACAACAGGTAGAAATTTTATCAAAGGAAACATTCAGTTTACAGTTTGGTTATGAAGAGGAAGACGGAGAAATAAAGTCATTTCCTGAAGAAACAGTAATGATCACCGGAGATGAATACATAGTGCTCGCAGACCTTGTTGTCCAGTGGAAAATTACTGAACCTAAAGATTATTTATTTAATGCCGAGGATCCTCAGGAAGTGTTATACGATGCGACATCTGCATCAATCCGAAGTATTATCGGAAGCTCTACAATTGATGATGCGCTGACATCGGGAAAAGCGGAAATTGAAGCTGAAACGAGAGAGCTGCTCGCTACGCTCATTGAAAAATATGAAGTTGGCATTTCCGTGCAGGCTGTTCAGCTGCAGGACGTTGAACTCCCTAACGCAGAAGTACGTCAGGCATTTACGGCGGTAACAGATGCACGTGAAGGCGCGATTACAAAAGAAAACGAAGCAAAGAAATACCGCAGTCAGAAAATGAATGAGGCAGAAGGTGAAGTTGACGCAATTGAATCAAGGGCGCAGGGGGAAAGAGCTTCTCGAATTGAGCAGGCCCGCGGAGACATTGCTGTATTCAACGAAATTTTAACGGAATATCAAAGTAACCCTGAAATTACACGTGAACGACTAATTCTTGAAACTCTTGAAGAAGTCCTTCCAGGCACAAAGCTTTACATTATGAATGATGACGGAGATACGATGAAATATCTTCCTTTGCAGCCTGAACGCCAGCAGCAGCCACCAGCAACTGAGGAAAGTGAGGAATCTGCAAATGGACAATGATCAGAATAAAATCTTTGAATTTAATAAAAAACCGAAAACAAACAAACCAAAAGCAGATATTGAGTGGAGAAAGTTCACCAAAGCCTTTATCCTGATCGGTTTGCTGCTATTCCTTTTAATTACGGCATTATTAAATGTGTTTATTGTGAAAGAAGGTGAATACCGGGTTGTCAGACAGTTTGGTGAGGTTGTTAAGATCATTGACGAACCAGGCTTAAATGCGAAGATTCCGTTTGTACAATCGGTGACGACGCTTCCTAAATATCAAATGACGTATGATGTATCAGAAGCTGAAATCAATACAAAGGACAAAAAGAGGCTGATCATTGATAATTATTCAGTATGGCGCATTACTGATCCGGTACAGATGATTTCTAATGCCGGAACCATGATCAATGCAGAAGCGCGCATGGAAGAATATATTTATTCAGTAGTGAGATCTGAGCTTGGTCAGTTTGATTACGATCAGATTATTAATGATGAAAAGTCATCACGCGGAAGCCTGAATGATCGTATAACTGAGCGTGTCAATGAACTGCTCAGCCAGGAAGAGTTTGGGATTGAGGTAGTAGATGTCCGAATGAAGCAGACGAATCTGCCTGAGGAAAATGAACAAGCGGTCTATACGAACATGATTTCAGAACGTGAAGCGACTGCACAGGATTATCTTTCTACAGGTGATGCCAACAAAAACAGGATTGAAGCAAATACAGACCGTGAAGTAAGAGAGCTCCTTTCAACAGCAAATGCTGACGCTGATGTAATCCGTGCTGAAGGTGAAGCAGAAGCGGCAAGAATGTATAATGAGGCATTTTCAGCTGATCCTGAGTTTTACGAGCTATACAGAACACTAGAATCCTATAAGAAAACGGTAAACGATGAGACAATGATTATTCTGCCATCTGATTCACCTTATGCATCACTGCTACAAGGTATCACAGAATAATGCCCGCTGTTTTCCCTTTCATTTTGGACATGCTAAAATGAAGAGGGAAAACAGCTTTTTTATGTAAAGAACGAAACTTTAGCGATCAGACCCCCCCGCTAAGTTAATTTAAGATAGAGGAGATGAACGGTTTGCCGAAAAAATTAATGCTGATCGATGGGAACAGTATAGCCTACCGTGCTTTTTTTGCACTGCCATTACTGAACAACGATAAAGGCATTCATACAAATGCGATTTACGGATTTACCACTATGCTGATGAAGCTGCTTGATGAGGAGAAACCGACACATCTGATGGTTGCTTTTGACGCGGGGAAAACAACTTTCCGTCATAAAACATTTGAAGATTATAAAGGTGGCAGACAAAAAACGCCGCCTGAGCTTTCAGAGCAGTTTCCGTTTATTCGGGATTTACTGAATGCACATAACATAAAATACTATGAGCTTGATCAGTATGAAGCGGACGATATTATCGGCACATTAAGCACACAGGCTGAAAAAGACGGCTTTGAGACAGTCGTTATTTCTGGTGATAAAGATTTAACTCAGCTCGCTTCAGAAAAAATCCGGGTGGATATCACTAAAAAAGGTATTACTGATCTTGAGAAATACACGCCTGCTCATATTGAAGAAAAGTATGGTCTCACACCTGATCAGATTATTGATATGAAGGGGTTAATGGGAGATTCTTCAGATAACATACCTGGGGTTCCGGGCGTTGGGGAGAAAACGGCGATTAAGCTGCTGAAGGAGTTCGGTACACTTGAAAATGTTCTGGATTCCATCGATCAAGTGAGCGGTAAAAAACTGAAAGAAAGACTTGAAGAAAATAAGCAGCTGGCTGAGATGAGTAAGAAGCTTGCGACGATCACAAGAACGGCTCCTGTGACTGTTAAACTGGACGAGCTTGAAAAACAGGAAGCTGATTATGATAAATTGACTAAGCTTTACAAAGAACTCGGATTCAACTCACTGCTCGATAAGCTGGACGGTGAAGAGGAAGAGATCGAGCTGAAAGATATCGAATGGGAAGAAGTGACAGACTTTACACCGGAGCAGCTTCCATCAGATGCTGGACTCTATGTAGAACTATATGATGTGAATTATCATACAGCTGATATTCTAGGTATTGCTGTCCACGCTGATCAGAAAACGTATTTTATAACACCTGACAATGCTGCAAAGTCTGAGACATTTAAACAGTGGATAGAAGATGAAACGAACTCGAAATCTGTCTATGACGCGAAGGCGTCAATTGTTGCATTTGCCCGTCTTGGTATGGAGTTAAAAGGGATAGATTTCGACCTGCTGATTGCTTCTTACGTGATCGATGCTTCTGAAGCAGCGGATGATTTTGCTTCAATTGCGAAAAGACATGGGGCCGACGCGGTACCGACAGATGAGTCTGTGTATGGAAAAGGCGCTAAGAAAAAGGTTCCTGAACATTACGATCTCGCGCAGCATACAGCCAGAAAAGCAGCAACAATTCATGCGATTAAAGAAACCTGTATTGCTTCCCTTGAAAAGAATGAACAACTTGAGCTTTTTGAAAAGCTTGAACTGCCGCTTGCCACCGTCCTTGCTGAAATGGAACGAATGGGCGTGCAGGTGGATATTGACCGTTTGAAGGATATGGGGATCGAACTGAAGAAAAGGCTTGAAGAAATTCAGTCTGATATTTACAGAATTGCCGGTGAAGAATTTAATATTAATTCGCCTAAGCAGCTCGGTGTGATTTTATTTGAAACCCTGCAGCTGCCTGTGTTGAAAAAAACAAAAACAGGCTATTCAACTTCAGCAGACATTTTAGAAAAATTAAAGCCTGAGCATGAAATTATTGATCATATTTTACATTTCAGACAGCTTGGTAAACTGCAGTCCACCTATATTGAAGGACTGCTGAAAGTGATCCATGACGACTCGAATAAAATTCATACAAGATATAATCAGGTACTCACCCAGACTGGGCGCTTAAGCTCAACTGACCCTAATCTCCAAAACATTCCGATCAGACTAGAAGAAGGCCGTAAAATCCGTCAGGCATTCATACCGTCTGAAAAAGACTGGGTAATGTTTGCAGCGGACTACTCACAGATCGAGCTGAGAGTCCTCGCACACATTTCTGAGGATGAAGGGTTAAAAGAAGCCTTCCACAAAGGAATGGATGTGCATACGAAAACTGCAATGGATGTTTTCGGAGTTGAAAAAGAAGATGTCACTTCGGGTATGAGAAGGCATGCGAAAGCAGTTAACTTTGGTATCGTTTATGGTATCAGTGATTACGGTTTGTCTCAGAGTCTTGACATTACAAGGAAAGAAGCAGCAGAGTTTATTAAAAAATATCTCGACAGCTATCCTAAGGTAAAAGAATATATGGATGATATCATTCATGAGGCAAAGCAGAAAGGCTATGTGGAAACATTGCTGCACCGCCGCAGATATATTCCTGAGATCACAAGCAGAAACTTTAATCTGAGAGGGTTTGCTGAACGTACAGCTATGAATACCCCGATTCAGGGAACAGCTGCTGATATTATTAAGAAGGCGATGATTGAAATGGCGGAACGTCTGAAGGCTGAAAAACTGCAAACGCGTATGCTGCTTCAGGTGCACGATGAACTGATTTTCGAGTGCCCGAAAGATGAAATTGAAAAGCTTGAAAAGATCGTACCGGAAGTGATGGAATCTGCAGTAGCGTTATCAGTACCGCTTAAGGTCGATTACTCTTACGGTGACACCTGGTATGATGCGAAGTAAGAGAGGAGATGAGAGGCATGCCTGAATTACCGGAAGTAGAGCACGTGAAAAGGGGTCTCTCTCCAAAGGTTGAAGGACTGATCATAGAGCAGGTAACCTTTTCTGATACAATCATCAAGGCCCATAAAGCCGGTAGAAAAGCGGTTGTAAAAGGAGGAGGGCTGGATGTCTTTAAGTTTGCAGTTACTCAAAAAGAAATCTCAGCAATAGATCGCAGAAGCAAGTATCTTTTGTTCCGCCTCGGTCAATCAGAAGATGAGATGCTAATTCTGTCACACCTTGGTATGACAGGTGCGTGGTTTGTAGTCAATGAACTCGGAGAAATACTTGAAGACAGATTCCGTAACCATGTCCACGTCATTTTTCATTTATCAAATGGGCAGAAGCTTGTGTATTCCGATATTCGCAGATTCGGTGAAATGAGGTTTCTTCCCTCTGAAGAAGCACATCCGCCTTTAGCTGAGATCGGCCCGGAGCCTTTTGATGAAGATGCAGAGTTCAGATTTCTAGCTACTTTAATGCTTCCTAAGTTCTCGAGGAAGCCGATTAAAGAATCCATTATGCATCATAGTGTCATCGCGGGCTGCGGCAATATCTATGCAACAGAGGCACTGTTCAGAGCCGGCGTCAGCCCTAAAAGAAGAACTGACAGGCTTAGCCTGAAAAAGAAAAGAGAGCTATTTCACCATATTGTAGACGTTTTGAAAGAAGGGATTGCAGCCGGGGGAAGCAGCATCTCTGATTATAGAAACGTAAACGGAGAGGCTGGCGGTATGCAGGAGCGCCTGCAAATGTATGCGAAATCTACCTGCCCAGTCTGTGGTTCAGCGGTTAAAAAAGCAGTTGTCGGAGGCCGGACTTCACATTACTGCACAACATGTCAAAAGTAAGGGGACTTATATGATTATCGGGTTAACAGGCAGTATTGCTACAGGTAAGAGTACCATTGCCAAAGAACTGATTGATTTAGGATATACAGTAATTGACGCCGATCAGTCAGCGCGTAAAGTCGTTGAACCGGGGGAAGAGGCAAACGTAAAGATCAGAGAAGTATTCGGAGATGAAGTGTTCACTAAAGATGGTCATCTCGACAGGCCTAAGCTAGGTGAAATCATCTTTAATGATGAAGAAAAACGTAAGCAGCTTAATGGAATAGTTCATCCTGCTGTCCGAGCTGACATGCTCGCGCAGAAAGATCAGGCTTTTGAGAACGGAAAACAGACCGTATTTCTGGATATCCCGCTCCTCTTTGAAAGCGGGCTGCAATGGATGGTGGAAAAAGTACTCGTTGTCTACGCACCTGCAGACCTTCAGAAAGATCGTCTGATGAAACGTAATGACTTCAGCGAGGAAGAAGCAGCTTCAAGAATTGCATCACAAATCCCGGTGGAGCAAAAGCGTGAACAGGCAGACGCTGTCATTGATAACAGTGGAACGGTAGAACAATCTATTGAGCAACTGAATCAATTAATCAA
This sequence comes from Jeotgalibacillus malaysiensis, assembly GCA_000818095.1. Taxonomy (NCBI): domain Bacteria; kingdom Bacillati; phylum Bacillota; class Bacilli; order Caryophanales; family Caryophanaceae; genus Jeotgalibacillus; species Jeotgalibacillus malaysiensis. The sequence continues at coordinate 2,220,080 of CP009416.1, read as the reverse complement.
AGACTGGCAATTAAGACCCTGAATAGAGGGTTAATAAGAGGAAGTTCTAAAAAAATAATAATATCTAGATGAGAATCTAAGTGCAGCGGAGCGTAAGGCGGCGACTCCACCGGGATGTGACGGACAGCTGAGACCCCACAGGGCGAAGCCCGAGGAGGCTCAGCGCCGTCCCCGGGGAAAGCGTCCGCCTTAAGCACAGCGAAACGATTAAAAGGATGTGACAATTTGTCCATCCTTTTTTATTGAAAAAATGTCATTATGTATTTGCAAACGCTTTTAATATGTTATACTAATGCTAGTTAATTTGAAATTAAGTATAACATTATTAGGGGGATCCTCATGAACAAGACTAACATTGCAATCAACGGGTTTGGCCGAATCGGCCGTATGGTGTTTAGAAAAGCGGTAATGGAAGACACACTTAATATTGTAGCCATCAATGCGAGCTACCCGCCTGAAACACTGGCTCACCTGATTAAATATGACTCTACTCATGGCGCATTTGCTGCAGAAGTGATTGCGAAAGAGGATGCATTAATTGTCAATGGAAAAGAAATCAAACTTGTCAGTGACAGAGATCCTGCAAACCTGCCATGGGCATCAATGAATATTGATATTGTCATTGAAGCTACCGGTAAATTTAACGCGCGTGACAAAGCAGCGCTTCACCTTGAAGCCGGGGCGAAAAAAGTCGTACTCACAGCGCCTGGTAAACAGGAAGATGTGATGATTGTAATGGGCGTTAACGAAAAGGATCTGAATGTCGAAAAGCATGATGTGATCTCTAACGCATCTTGTACGACAAACTGTCTGGCACCGGTTGCTAAAATTCTTGATCAGGAATTTGGCATCGAAAATGGATTAATGACAACAGTGCACGCATATACGAATGACCAGAAAAATATTGATAACCCGCATAAAGACCTGCGCCGCGCACGTTCATGCGGACAATCAATCATTCCGACTTCTACCGGTGCAGCTAAGGCGCTTGGTAAGGTTCTGCCTAACTTGCAGGGTAAGCTGCACGGAATGGCACTGCGCGTTCCAACACCAAATGTATCATTAGTCGACCTTGTCGTAGATGTGAAACGCGAAGTAACAGTTGAAGAAGTCAACAACGCGTTTAGAAAAGCGGCTGAAAACGAAATGAATGGAATTGTGTCATACACAACGGAACCTTTAGTGTCAATCGATTTCAATACAAACCCAAGCTCAGCGATCGTTGACGGACTATCAACAATGGTTATGGGTGCTACTAAAGTAAAAGTCCTTGCATGGTATGACAACGAGTGGGGCTACTCATGCCGCGTAGTAGATCTTGTTCAGCACCTTGCCAACCAGATGGAACAATCCCAGAGAGAAGTAACGGCTTCTTAATAAACAGATATAATAAATGTAGACCGGGACAACATGTTCTGGTCTTTTTTAATCGTTTCACTACGCTTCAAACGGACGCTTTCCGGACGGTGGTTGCTGAGCCTCCTCACCTTCGGTTGCGGGGTCTCAGCTTCCCACTAATCGTCCCGGAGTCGCCGTCTTACGCTTCGTTACACTTAGATAGTACTCTGTAAAAATGAGAGTCAGAGTAAAAATGCCTGTTGTTTTAACTTAGTTGAATTTACAATCAGGGTGACCGGATCAGAGGGCGTCTCGCGGAAAGGGACAGGTGAGACCATACGGCGAAGCCGGAGGGGCTCACCGCCCGGCCGCGGAAAGCGTCCGCCTGGCGCGTAGGTCACCCGGACACTTCATAAGAGCTGAAATATCTCTAAATAAAAACAAATCATTGCAAAATCATTCAAAAAACCTTATACTGATTTTCGTGATCTTATTCCGGTTCACACAACATAACTTCTGCTTAAAGGGTTAGGACCTCATTGGACTAACTTTCCCCCGTGGCAGCAGGGTCTGATCAACCGGGTAAGTTCAAATTTTCAGTAAGGGGGAACGATCAATGGAAACAATGGGTCGTCATGTAATAGCGGAACTATGGGGCTGTGACTTTGAAAAGTTAAACAGCATGGAATTAATTGAACAAACATTCGTAGATGCAGCACTGAAATCAGGTGCTGAGGTAAGAGAAGTTGCATTTCATAAATTTGCGCCGCAGGGTGTAAGTGGAGTGGTGATTATTTCAGAATCACACTTAACGATTCACAGCTTCCCTGAACACGGCTATGCGAGTATAGATGTATATACATGCGGAGATCTTGATCCAAATGTTGCGGCGAATCATATCGCTGAATCACTTGGTGCTGAGACTCGTGAAACAATTGAAGTGCCGCGTGGTATGGGACCTGTTAAAGTACCACAATCAACTGTTCACGCAGGTTAATATGACATAAGAGATGCATTTTCGCATCTCTTTTTTTATTTTCTACATAATCTGATAAACTAAGGATATAGACACTCGAGGAGGAATCACGTTGGCCAAGTTAAAAGGAGTTTTCAAACGCTTCAGCCAGGAATGCGAAACGGCTGATAAACATCAGGAAAAAGAGCTCGAAACACGCTATTACAAAGTATCATTCGATAAAGTATACGATGAAGTAAAACGCTACTTTTCCGGTGATGGATACGAGATTTCGTCAGAATCAAAAGATCACGGGGAAATTATGATCACCCGCACAAAGAGTCCTAAAATGTTTTTAATTGCAACCGTTGTCAGTACAAGACCGATGCATACAGCGCTCGATTTAAAAGCATCAACTGACCAAATGGTTGTCGGCGGGGCTTATCCGAAACTGAAGGAAGAAATTTCTGCCTGCTATCAGGCACTCGCAAAAGAAATGAGAGAAGCTGAAAAGTAAGAGGAAGCCTTGTGGTTTAAGCTTTTTTTCAGTATCATTAGAAGAAATAGATTCGATGTGGAGCTGGTGAAATGAAATGTCCATCCTGCCATGAAAACGCAACAAGGGTAATTGATTCAAGACAAGTAGATGATGGGAAATCGATCCGGCGCAGAAGAGAATGTGAAGATTGTCAGTACCGTTTTACTACATTTGAAAAAGTGGAGGAAATTCCGCTGATTGTTGTAAAAAGAGATGGCATCAGAGAACAATTCAGCAGAGATAAAATTCTGCGCGGTCTGATCAAAGCCTGCGAAAAACGGCCTGTACCATTTGAAAAGCTTGAACAGATTGCTTCTGATATTGAACGTGAACTCCGCAGTCAGGGAATTTCTGAAATCCCGTCTGTTGATATCGGAGAAATGGTCATGGACAGACTTTCATCAGTCGATGAAGTTGCATACGTAAGGTTTGCGTCTGTATACCGTGAATTCAAAGATTTAAATGTATTTATAGAAGAAATGAAAGAACTGTTGAATAAAGAAAGAAAATAAAGAGCAGTCAGCTGCTCTTTTTTTGTAGATTCGGATAGATGAAAGGTCTGAGCTTATGACGAATTTATGGAAAGAAATACAGCCTTCAGATGAATATAAAATTCAGCTGAACGGTCAGCTAAGCGAGCATGACAGAGAGCTGGTGTCCTTTTTATATCAGCCGCTGCTCGGGGCCGACGCAATTAGTTTGTATAATATATTGTGGCTTGAGGTGGAGCGCCATCACCTTGAGAGTGAAACACGCACGCATAAAACACTTATGGATCTGATGTCAGTGTCGATTGAGAGGATTTTTCAGGCAAGACTCAGGCTTGAAGGGATGGGGCTTTTGAAAACCTTCCTTAAGACAGAGGAGACAAAATCTTACGCTTATCAGATTCAGCCGCCACTGAGTGCAAAAGCGTTTTTTGAAGATCCGATGCTTAGCGTATTTTTGTACCGGCAGATTGGGGCCAGTCAGTTTCAGCGCTTAAAAAACAGATTTATCGTATCGTTTGATCAACTGCATGCATATGAAGAAGTCACCCGTTCGTTTCAGGATGTTTTTTACTCTGACGCTAAGATCTCGCCACATATGCCTGAAAAGGTGGAAGACGGCAAGACACTGACATTTCAAGGTGAAAACAGCGGAATTGCAGCAGATTTTCAAGGGTTTGACTTCCATGCGCTTTATGCAGGACTGTCTGAAGCGATGGTGCCGAGAAAAAGTCTGACTTATGACGTGAAACAACTGATTGTAAAGCTATCAATACTTTATGGGTTATCTGAACAGGATATGAAGAGTCCGATTCTTTCATCTATTACTGAAGAAGATAAAATTGATACAGAAGCGCTCAGAAAGGCCTGCAGAGATTCATTCCAGCTCAAAACAAATTCGGCGCTGCCTGCACTGAAACATTTTGCAGAACAGGCAACGGCACAAAAGCCTCCTGTATCTGAGGATCAGACGCTCACTTATTTAAAAAAGAGCTCTCCTGTACAGGTGTTAATCGATGCATCTAAAGGTGTAAAGCCTTCGAATGCAGAATTGCAGCTGATCGACCATCTGATTCATGAAAAAAAGCTGCCTGATGAAGTCATTAACGTGTTAATTCAGTTTGTCCTGCTCCGTACAAATATGAAACTGACAAAAGGCTTTACTGAACAGATTGCGTCACAATGGGTCAGAATAGGCATCAAAACAGCAGAAGAAGCCATGGCTGAAGCAAAGAAAGAACATAAAAACTATCTTACATGGAAAAAGTCAGGTGGGAATAAATCTGCAGGGAAAGAAAAGACCATACGTAAAGAAAAACTTCCCGACTGGTTTACTTCAGAGGATTCAGAAGAAGAAATGGACCCTGAATTTCTGAAAGAACGGGAGCGGTATTTAAAAGAACGAGAAATGAAAAAGCGCAGGGCAGGTGAAGAATAATGGATCCGATTAACAGAACGATCAGACGGATCTCAGGATCAAATGAATTTCAGCGCAGGTATGAAATGATGAAAAAAGAAATTGCAGCGGATCCTGAAATTCAGCAATTTTTACAAACATATAAAGAACAGCTTGTCCCTAATGCAGCTGATCAGGGCATGATTAAGCTGTATGAATTCATGACAAGATCAAGAAGGTGTGCAGATTGTCCAAGTCTTGGAGAATGTAAAAATACAATGAAGGGGTACGAGCCGAAGCTGATTATTCAAAATGGCTATATTGATATGCAATATGCCCCGTGTCCAAGGCAAATTGCGGCCCAGGAGCAGCGTAATACTGAGAAGCTCGTACAAAGCATGTATGTGCCAAAGGACGTGCTGAGGGCATCATTTGACCAGGTGGATGTAGACAACCCTACACGTATGAAAGCTCTGCAGATTGCAGAAGATACAGTCAGTCAGCTTGTTGCAGATCCTGAGCATTATAAGGGGCTTTATCTCTACGGAAAATTCGGCGTTGGTAAAAGCTATCTGCTCGGAGCCATTGCCAATGAACTGAAAAAGCAGAATAAAGCAAGCTTTATTCTATATTTCCCTGAGTTTTTAAAAGAGATGAAGCAATCACTTGGAGACCAGTCTTTCTCAGGTAAAATTGATGCAGTGAAACGTTCTTCCATTTTGATGCTCGATGACATTGGAGCGGAATCACTTTCAAGCTGGGCACGTGATGAAGTGCTTGGAACGATTCTGCAGTACAGAATGGCAGAAGGGCTTCCAACATTTTTCAGCTCAAACTTTGACTACAATGAACTTGAACACCACCTGACTTATTCCCAGCGAGGCGAAGAAGAACCGGTCAAAGCAGCCAGAATCATGGAAAGAATCAAATTCCTGTCCATTCTGGTTGAAATGAAAGGGAAGAATAAGCGGAATACGTAATTGAACAATATGAGTTTTGATGGCAGCTCTAAAATATTCAAACCATCAGGGTCTTATCTACAGCGTGACTCGCAGTGGAAGGCGGACGAATAGCGGGGCAGCTGAGACCCCGCATGCGAAGCTGAGGAGGCTCAGCAACCGCCGTCCGGAAAGCATCCGCCTGAAACGGAGAGGCGACGCCAATGTTTTAAATTTACACTTGCTTTTATAACCAACCTCATCTAAAATGACTCTTATCAAAACAATTTATAATTAAAGGCACTGACAGGGACACGAATCATTTAAAGCTGATTAATAGAGAGAGAGGACACCGGCTGAAATCCTCTTATGAAGCAAAATGTATTTACCACCCTCGAGCCGTATGAGTGAACACTTTAGTAATTCGTACCGGATGCAGCCCGTTAGCTGAACCAGAGATTCTGGACGTTTGTTCAGAAAGAAGGGTGGAACCGCGGGTTAATATAACTCCGTCCCTTTACCAGGGATGGGGTTTTTTATATGCAAAAATTTAATTGAAGGAGTGTTACCCATGGAAGAACAAATTAAAGTGACTTTTCCTGATGGAAACAGCAAGGAGTATCCTAAAGGGATCACAGTTGAGAAAATTGCATCATCCATTTCTTCAGGCCTGAAAAAGAAAGCAGTTGCCGGTAAAGTAAACGGTCAGCTTCTGGACCTCCGTACACCGCTTGAAGAGGATGCAGAGGTTGCGATCCTGACGCCTGATGATGAAGAATCTTTAGAAGTCATGCGACACAGTGCTGCCCACCTGATGGCCCAGGCAGTAAAGCGTCTTTATCCTGATGCGAAGTTCGGTGTTGGCCCTGTGATTGAAGGCGGGTTCTACTATGATATTGATACTGAATCATCAATCTCTACTGAAGATCTGCCGCGTATTGAGAAAGAAATGAAAAAAATTACTGGGGACAACATTAATGTTGAACGTGAAGTTGTCAGCCGCGATGAAGCAGTTAACCGGTTCGAGGAGATCAATGATCCTTATAAGCTTGAGCTGATCGAAGCCATTCCTTCAGAGGAAGACGTCTCGATTTATAAGCAGGGAGAATTCTTTGACCTTTGCCGCGGAATTCATGTACCGTCTACAAAGCATATTAAAGAATTCAAGCTCTTAAGTGTTGCCGGCGCTTACTGGAGAGGCGACAGTGATAATAAGATGCTTCAGCGTATTTATGGTACAGCTTTCTTCAAGAAAGAAGACCTGGATCACCACCTGGAGATGCTTGAAGAAGCAAAGCAGCGTGACCATCGTAAAATTGGTAAGGAACTTGATCTGTTCACAAGTTCACAGCTTGTTGGACAGGGGCTTCCAATCTGGCTGCCTAAAGGCGCAACAATCCGTCGTACGATCGAACGTTACATTGTAGATAAGGAAATTTCACTTGGCTATGACCACGTGTACACACCTGCACTGGGCAGCGCAGAGCTTTACAAAACAAGCGGCCACTGGGATCACTATGAAGAAGGTATGTTCCCGCCGATGGAAATGGATAATGAAACACTTGTCCTTCGTCCGATGAACTGTCCTCACCATATGATGGTATACAAGCAGGACATTCACAGCTACCGTGAACTGCCAATCAGAATTGCTGAGCTTGGTCTGATGCATCGCTATGAAATGTCTGGTGCACTGTCAGGACTCCAGCGTGTTCGTGCGATGACACTGAATGATGCACATATCTTCGCACGACCTGATCAGATTAAAGAAGAATTTCAGCGCGTTGTACGTCTGATTGAAGAAGTTTATAAAGATTTCGGCTTACACGAATACAAATTCCGTCTTTCATACCGCGATCCGGAAGACACTGAAAAGTACTTTGATGATAATGAAATGTGGGAAAAAGCTCAGGCAATGCTAAAGGAAGCCATGGATGACATGGGTCACGACTACTTTGAAGCTGAAGGTGAAGCGGCGTTCTACGGACCAAAGCTTGACGTTCAGGTGAAGACTGCAATTGGCAAGGAAGAGACGCTTTCAACTGTACAGCTCGACTTCCTTCTTCCGGAACGCTTTGATCTGAATTATATCGGTGAAGATGGCAAGCAGCACCGTCCGGTTGTTATTCACCGCGGCGTCGTTTCAACAATGGAACGCTTTGTTGCATTCCTGATTGAGGAACATAAAGGCGCACTTCCGGCATGGCTTGCACCTGTGCAGGTACAGGTTATTCCTGTATCACCATCGATCCACCTGGACTTTGCGAAAAAAGTGCAGGATGAGCTTCAGCTTGCCGGTGCGCGTGTAGAAGTAGATACGCGTGACGAGAAGATGGGTTATAAAATCCGTGAAGCACAGATGAAGAAAATTCCTTATATGCTTGTTGTAGGGGATAAAGAAATGGAAAATAACGAAGTCAACATCCGTAAATATGGTGAGCAGGATACAGACACTGCTTCACTTAGTGATTTCGCGCAGCAATTGAAACAGGAAATTACACGATAAAAAAATCTGCCGGGAGGGTGCTCCCGGCAGATTTTTTAATTTCCACGCTGATACTCTTTTTCAGTACCGTCTTCAAATTTTATTTCTATTTCAATCGACTGGAAACCTTCTTCAACTTCAAAGCCTTCAATGATCGTGTCAATGACCTCCTCATCTGTTGAATCGATTGAGAAATCAAATTCACTGAGCACAGGCTGGATTTCCTGATACGCATCGTCTCCTGACATTGTCATCATGTCACGTTCATTCTCGTAAGATGCTTCGATCTCGGCGCCTTCACTGTCATAAGATACCTCAAAATCATTATCGTTTCCTTCATAATCAGCATCCATCTCAAAGCTTAAAAAGGTGATGCCGGTTTCATCTGCACCACCGGCCTGATCAGTGTCCGGCTGCTCATCTGCCTGTTCACTGACTTCCTCAGGCGATGGCTCTTCAACGGTTTCTGTTTCTTCTCCGCAGGCGGCAAGTAATAAACTGATTCCTGCTGCTGTTATAACGGTCCGTGCTTTCATTGTGAACGCCTCCATAAATTTAAATATAATTATATTAGGTTTAGCCTGTGCGAATAAATTCAAACGTCATTATATGAAAAAAGGGTGAATAAATCAGAAACATGTCGAAAAAGTATTGCTTCATGTCAGTTAATCTGATATCATCAATTTTGTTGATTACGATCTTGGATTGACATTCAACTCAGAAGTTGCTACAATAGCAAGAGTGAATCGAATACGGATTTGTGTACAAGCAGAGGCACCCGCTTCTCACCTTCCCGGCAGATTAAGCTGGATGGTAACACGCATTTTATTTCCTTTAACAGGGTAGTATGTGCATGGTAGCGGGAGACTGAAGAAGTTTCCGGCTTTTTTTATTGCTGAAAACGAGTCGCAAAAGTATTCAAAATCAATCCGGAGGTGGATTACTATTAGCAAGGACAACACGCAGATTAATGAAAGCATCCGTTCACGCGAGGTGCGTCTGATTGATCAAAACGGTGAACAGCTGGGTGTGAAATCAAAGAATGAAGCGCTTGATATCGCTGCGCGCGTCAACCTTGACCTCGTTCTGGTAGCACCAAATGCTAAGCCGCCTGTTGCAAGAATCATGGACTATGGTAAGTTCAAATTCGAACAGCAGAAGAAAGAAAAAGAAGCACGTAAAAATCAAAAAGTGATCAATTTAAAAGAGGTTCGTCTGAGCCCTGGAATTGAAGAACATGATTTCAATACAAAGCTTCGTAATGCACGGAAGTTCCTTGAAAAAGGCGACAAAGTAAAAGCTTCTATCCGTTTCCGCGGACGTGCCATTACACATAAAGAAATCGGCCAGAGAGTGCTTGAGCGTTTTGCTGAAGAGTGTAAAGATATCTCTACAGTAGAAACGAAGCCTAAGATGGACGGCCGCAGCATGTTCCTCATGCTTGCACCAACGAACGAAAAGTAATGATTTAAGGAGGATACTACTCATGCCAAAAATGAAAACTCACCGTGGATCAGCTAAGCGTTTCAAGAAGACAGGTAAAGGGAAACTTAAGCGTTCACGTGCATTCACTAGTCACCTTTTCGCTAACAAGTCAACAAAAGCTAAGCGTAAACTGCGCAAAGGCTCACTTGTGTCTTCAGGCGATTACAAGCGCATCAAAGATATGATCTAATCTAAAAATAACGAACATGATTTATTAGGAGGTAATTTACTATGCCACGTGTTAAAGGTGGAATCGTTTCTCGTAAACGTAGAAAAAGAGTTCTTAAACTCGCTAAAGGTTATTTTGGTTCAAAACACACGCTATACAAAGTAGCAAACCAGCAGGTAATGAAGTCAGGAAACTATGCTTTCCGTGACCGTCGTCAGAAGAAGCGTGACTTCCGTAAGCTATGGATTACACGTATCAACGCAGCTGCTCGTACAAACGGCCTTTCTTACAGCCGTCTAATGCACGGACTTAAGCTTGCGGGTATCGAAGTAAACCGTAAAATGCTTGCTGATCTTGCTGTTGCTGATGAAAAAGCATTCGCACAGCTTGCAGACGCTGCTAAAGCTGAACTTAACAAGTAATATCAATCAGGCTGTCCTTTATGGGCAGTCTTTTTATGTAGTTAGGCTTAATGGAACCACGATTTGTCTCCGGTCAGGGCTTCGCTTTCCGCGGCCGGTCCGGCAAGCCTCCTCGGCTCCGCCTGCGGGGTCTCGCCTGGCCCTTCATGCCGCAGGAGTCTTCGCCGTGATCGAAGGCAAATCGTTCGGTCATACTTAAAAATCGTGTTTATCATCGCAATAGGGACAGACGATTAAAAATTCTATATAATAATTGACAGTAATAAAGATAAGAATAAAATTCGCTAATAAATAGAGGTGTCTTTTTGGAAACGGTGTTTACGGTTTATTATTTTGTTTTATCACTCATCGGATTCATTTCAATGAAAGTTGACAAGAAGCGTGCGAGGAATGATGAGTACAGAATTTCTGAGAAAACTCTCTGGACGATTGCGCTTTTAGGTGGTGCACTGGGTTCATGGGTGGGGATGAATTTCTTCAGACATAAAACGAAGCACTTCTCATTCAGAGTCGGTATGCCGGTGCTCGTTATTTTGCACAGTGCTTTGATTATTTGGGCCATACGATAAAAAAGCTGCCTCAAAGGCAGCTTTTTTAGCTTTTTTTACCCAAAAGTTCTCTGATCGGGCTTTTCCAGTCAATTTTAGCATGAGGGTAATTACTTTTGATTTCAGTTTCCATGAAGCGAAAATCTTCGACTCTGAAGCCCTGAAGATTAGATGGATCATCCGGCCAGACAAAAATATTAATGACATCAAAGGATTTGTCTGCTTCCCCGAGATATTTTTCCCCTTGAAACATGACCCCTTTATACGTAATAAAAAAGTTTTTTCTCGGATTGCGTGCATCGTCGTGGAAAAAATATTCTTCTTTTTCATGAGCCAGTTCAAGTTTTCGTTTAGGATCAAATAAATATTTAATCCCTTTATATAGTAAATAAAGGATTAATAAAGTAATCGCTACCCGTAATAATATTAAGATCATGCGGGACCCCCTGTCATCTAGATACTACACATACGGTTTGGTTTCGCTGAAAGTTTCAATTTTGAATTAAAATTTTGTTACACTGTGTGAGAGGGAGTGAATAAGATGAATTGGAACGAACTTTACCTAATGCAATATGAACTTGATTCATTTATTGAGAAAGAGCACGGTCTGACAGAAAAGAATTTATTACAGGATAAGCTTCTTGCATTATTTGTTGAAGCGGGTGAGCTTGCTAACGAAACCAGATGTTTTAAGTTCTGGAGCTTGAAGGGACCATCTGAAAAAAGTGTCATTCTAGAAGAATACGTGGATGGTATCCACTTTTTATTATCAATCGGGCTCGAAACAGACCTGAGATTTGACCAGAAAACGGTTTTTAAAACAGATGATTCACTGACGTCGTTATTTCTGCAGTTCAATCGTCATATCAGCGAATTTGCCAAGTCGCATACGCAGGAGCGTTATGATCAAATGTGGCATGTGTATTTATTAATTGGAGAAAAACTTGATTTCTCTGCTGAGGATACGATCCGTGCGTATAAAGAAAAAAATGAAGTAAACGTTGAGCGTCAAAAAAATAAATACTAATTTTGTGAATACTCAGTCGAAGTGGTATAATATTGCTTGGTAATAAGTTAGGGAGGCGAAGAAATGACAAAGTATGATGAGCAGCTGACAATGCTGAAAGATTTAACTGATGCTAAAGGAATTCCTGGTAACGAGCGTGAACCGAGAGAGGTTATGAAAAAATACATATCACCGTTTGCAGATGAAGTAACTACAGACGGTATTGGCAGTTTAATTGCTAAAAAATCAGGTGAAGCTGGCGGTCCTCGTGTAATGGTTGCCGGGCACCTTGATGAAGTAGGATTCATGATCACTCAGATCGATGATAAAGGTTTTCTTAAGTTCCAGACGGTTGGAGGCTGGTGGTCACAGGTAATGCTTGCGCAGCGTGTGACAATCGTGACGAAAAAAGGGGATATCACAGGTGTAATCGGTTCAAAACCGCCACACATTCTGCCTCCTGAAGCGCGTAAAAAGCCGGTTGATATTAAAGATATGTTCATTGATATCGGTGCTTCATCAAGAGAAGAGGCAGTCGAGTGGGGTGTTACACCTGGTGATATGGCTGTGCCTTATTTTGAATTCACGGTGATGAACAATGACAAGATGCTTTTGGCAAAAGCCTGGGATAACAGAATCGGCTGTGCCATTGCTATTGATGTATTAAGACAGCTGAAGGGTCAGGAGCACCCGAATGAAGTATTCGGCGTCGGTACTGTTCAGGAGGAAGTTGGTCTGCGCGGTGCACGCACAGCTGCAGCTGCTGTGAATCCTGATATCGGTATCGCAGTTGATGTAGGGATTGCAGGTGACACACCTGGTGTAACGGCCAAAGAAGCAAGCTCTAAAATGGGTAAGGGGCCTCAGATTATTCTTTATGATGCATCAATGGTTGGTCATAAAGGATTGAGAGACTTCATCACAAGTATCGCAGATGAGCACGGAATTCCTTATCAGTTCGATGCAATTGCAGGCGGAGGAACGGATGCAGGTTCAATCCATTTATCTGCAACCGGTGCACCTTCAATTGCGATTACAGTTGCGTCACGCTACATTCACTCACATGCAGCGATGATTCATAAAGATGATTATGAAAATGCAGTAAAACTGATCGTAGAAGTTGTTAAAAAACTTGACCGCGACGCAGTCAATACAATTACATTTGACTAAATGAAAAGATGCCTCTTAGCGGGGGCATCTTTTTACATGCTATACTGAATGAAGTAAATCAAATCTAAAGGAGTCACCATATGCTACTTGTTGAATATGCGCTTTTATTCCTCGCAGCCGCAACACCATGGCTTGAGATTGCGCTTGTTGTGCCGCTTGGAATCCTGAGAGGCCTGTCACCATTCTGGGTGATGGTAACCGGATTTGCGGGTAATCTGCTTACTGTGTTTCTGCTTATCGTATTATTTCAAAAAGTAAAAGAATACTTAGCAAAAAGAAATGAAAAGAAGCAAACGACTAAAGAAAATAAACGCCAGACCCGAGCCCGGAATATATGGAACAAATATGGTCTCCCGGGCCTGTCTTTGCTAGGACCAATTCTGATTGGCACGCATATTGCAGCTTTTATCGCTTTATCGTTAGGCGCTGATAAGACGCGGGTGCTAATCTGGCAGGTAGTCAGTATTGCCATTTGGACACTTGCGTTTGGTTATGCAGCGATATTTGGAATTGATTTTCTGTTGAATACTTAATGCTTTAAGCCGTTTTCTAGCGTTTGAAGCATGCGCTGCTGTTCTTCAGCGGCGCTTTCTTTCCAGATGATCTCAAACAATACACCTAGACCCGGAAGTAACTGCTCTTCTTCTCTTTGAATCGAGTCCACAATCGTATCCTGTAATTGTTCAATATTATTGTCTTTCACATTATGCATCACTGTTTGTCTGATATTTAAGTTCATTAGGTACCCTCCATTCTTTGATACCATTATTTTCTCCGCATTCACTATGTCTATACATAAAAATCCGCTATAATAGTGAAATCGATAATAGAGGAGTGCATACACGTGATTCAATCACTGCAAAATACAAAGGTAAAAGAGTGGAAAAAGCTGACGACGAAAAAAGGCCGTGATAAAAGTGGCTTATTTCTTGTAGAAGGCTGGCATCTGACTGAAGAAGCGATCAAAGCAGATGCAGTGATCGAGGCGATCATAAAGGAAGGGGTTGAACTGCCTTCTTATATGGATGCAGTTGAGGTACATTTTGTCACAGAAGAGATTTCTTTAGCGCTGGCTGAGACGGAGCACACTCAAGGGGTTTTTGCTGTTTGCAGACAGCCGGAAGTACAATTTGAGTCATTACAGGCATCGAATATTCTGATGCTTGATGCGATTCAGGATCCCGGCAATATCGGAACGATGATCAGAACGGCTGACGCTGCGGGAATGGATGCAGTGATCCTTGGCAAAGGAACAGCCGATCCTTACAATGCGAAAGTGTTACGTTCAGCACAGGGCAGTCATTTTCACCTGCCAATATTAAAGCAGGATCTGTTTTCAAGTATAGAACACTGCAAAGAGAGTGGAATTCCTGTGTACGGGACTTCACTTCAGGGAGCTGTAACATACAAGGAAGCTAAAGCGGGTGAAAAGTTTGCGCTGATCATGGGGAATGAAGGAGCAGGCGTTAATAATGAACTGCTTGCGCTGACGGATCAGAACCTCTATATACCGATCTATGGCAAAAGCGAATCGCTCAACGTTGCGATTGCAGCGGGGATTCTGCTCTATCAGTTAAAAGGTGAATGATTGTCTTTAAATTTTTCAAAAAGTAGTATATACTTGTTGAGGAATGAATTGAAAAACGTTGACGGAGAAGAGTAATCTGGTCAATCTGTTGAATAGGGAAGGCGGATCCTGGACTGAAAATCTGCCTGCAGAGACTATTGATGAAGTTCACCTCCAGAGTTGTCACCGGGACCGCTTTAATGCGTAAAGGTGTACCGGCTAAACGCCGTTATCAGTCTTATGAGCGGGTTTGTTTTTAACAGATCAATCAGGGTGGTACCACGGAATCTAAGCACTTCGTCCCTTTTACCAGGGATGGAGTGCTTTTTTGTATTGAAATAAAGGAGGAACGCATACATGGAACAACGATTACAGGAATTAAAGCAGGAAGCACTTGAAAAAGTTCAGCATGCCAGTGATTTAAAAGAATTAAATGATGTCAGAGTCGCTTATCTCGGTAAAAAAGGACCGATCACTGAAGTCTTAAAAGGGATGGGGAAACTCTCTGCTGAAGAACGCCCGAAAATGGGTGCGCTAGCAAATGAAGTACGTGACAGCATTACAAATTCAATTGAAGAAAAGCAGGAAGGTCTTGAAAAGGAAGCAGTTGAAAAGCAGCTGGCTGAAGAGTCAATTGACGTAACGCTTCCTGGGCGCCCGGTGCCGGCAGGCCATGCACACCCGCTGACACAAGTCATTGAGGAAATTGAAGACCTGTTTATTTCGATGGGTTACACAGTTGAAGAGGGCCCGGAAGTTGAAAAGGATTACTACAACTTCGAAGCGCTTAACCTGCCAAAAGGTCACCCGGCACGCGATATGCAGGATTCATTTTACATCACAGAAGACGTTCTGCTCAGAACACATACATCACCGGTGCAGGCAAGAACAATGGAGCGTCATGCAGGTAAAGGTCCTGTGAAAATTATCTGCCCTGGTAAAGTGTATCGCCGCGATAACGATGATGCAACGCACTCTCATCAGTTCATGCAGATTGAAGGGCTAGTGGTGGATGAAAATATCCGTATGAGTGATTTGAAAGGAACGCTTAACGTTTTTGCTAAGAAAATGTTCGGTGAAGACCGTGAAATCAGATTGCGTCCAAGTTTTTTCCCATTTACAGAGCCTTCAGTTGAAATGGATATTTCATGTAAGATCTGTGGTGGAAAAGGCTGCAGCGTATGTAAAGGAACCGGCTGGATTGAAATCCTTGGAGCTGGAATGGTACATCCGAATGTACTCAAAATGGCTGGATTTGATCCTGAGAAATACACAGGGTTCGCATTTGGAATGGGACCTGAGCGGATTGCGATGCTGAAATATGGAATTGATGATATCCGTCATTTCTATACAAATGATGACCGTTTCTTAAAACAATTCGCCCGTAAAGAAATTCGCTAAGGAGGATGAACCATGTTTGTATCTTATAAATGGCTTGAAGAATATATCGATTTATCCGGCGTGACGCCTGATGAACTTGCTGAAAAAATTACCCGTTCAGGAATTGAAGTAGAAGGTGTTGAGATTCCTGCAAATGGTATTGAAAACGTAGTGATCGGACACGTTGTATCATGTGAAAAACACCCTGAAGCTGATAAGTTAAATATTTGTCAGGTGGATGTTGGTGAAGAAGAAAATGTACAGATTATCTGTGGTGCACCAAATGTTGCAGCAGGTCAGAAAGTAGCTGTTGCAAAGGTTGGCGCGGTGCTGCCGGGTAACTTTAAAATTAAAAAAGCAAAACTCCGCGGAGAAGCTTCTCACGGAATGATCTGTTCACTGCAGGAGCTTGGTGTTGAAGCGAAGCTCGTTGAGAAAAAGTACGCGGAAGGTATTTTTAATTTCCCTCAAAATGCAGAAGTCGGTGCAGATGCACTTGAAGCACTAATGCTTGATGATGCAGTGCTTGAGCTTGGCCTGACACCTAACCGTGCAGATGCAATGAGCATGATTGGCGTCGCTTATGAAACTGGTGCAATTTTAGACCGTCCTGTAAAGCTTCCGGATCTCAGCTATGAGACAGTAGACGAGCGTGCAGAAGATGCAATTAAGGTGCGTGTTGAAGCAGTGGATGAAAATCCAATCTACCTTGCGAAAGTCGTGAAGGATGTAAAAGTCGGTGAATCCCCGCAGTGGATGAAAAACCGTCTTGTTGCTGCAGGGATCAGACCGCATAACAATGTAGTCGATATTACGAACTACATTTTAATTGAATACGGTCAGCCGCTCCATGCATTTGACCTGGATCAGATCAAAACAGGTGAAATTGTGATTCGCCTTGCAAAACAGGGTGAAAAGATCAAAACACTTGATGAAGCTGAAAGAAGCTTGAGCGAAAATCATCTTGTCATCACAAACGGCGAAGTACCAATGGCAATTGCCGGTGTGATGGGTGGATATGATAGTGAAGTAACGGATCAGACAGTTAATGTCGTGATTGAATCAGCTTATTTCGCGCCATCATCAGTCCGTCAGACATCAAAAGAAATCGGCCTGCGCAGTGAAGCAAGCTCACGTTTTGAAAAAGGCGTTGACCCGAAACGTGCGGCACTTGCCGCAGAGCGTGCAGCACAGCTGTTATCACTTTATGCAGGTGGAAAAGTACTCTCAGGTACTTCAGCAGCGGACCATATGGTTATTCAGGAAAAGGAAATCTCAATCACACTTGAAAAAATCAACCGTGTGACAGGTACAGAGCTGACGGAAGAAACAGTACTGGATATTTTCCGCAGATTACAAATTGATGCGTCAGCAAGCGAAGGTCTCATTACCGTTTTAGCTCCAACCAGACGCGGAGATCTTGAAATTGAAGAGGACCTGATTGAGGAAGTTGCACGTCTATATGGTTATGACAATATCCCAATGACACTACCAGTACATGAAACGAACCCGGGCGGCTTATCACCACGCCAGCAAAAACGCCGTCTGATCCGTCAGACAATGGAAGGCGCAGGACTTGTGCAGGCCGTAACGTACTCATTAACGAATCAGCAGAAAGTCACTGAATTCGCACTTGATGTAAAAACACCGGTTGAGCTGATGATGCCGATGAGTGAAGAAAGAAGTCAGCTCAGACAAAGTATCATTCCTCAGCTGCTTGAAAGTGTTTCTTATAACAGCGCAAGACAAAAAGAATCTTCAGCATTTTATGAGACAGGATCAGTATTCCTTGCTGAAGGGTCAGAGCTTCCGAACGAAGAAGAACATCTTGCAGGTGCACTGACAGGTCTTTGGCAGCTGCATCCATGGCAGGGCGAAAAAAAACAGGTTGATTTCTATGTAGCAAAAGGGATCCTTGACGCGCTGTGGGAAAAACTTGGGATCAGCAGTGATATCCGTTACGAAGCAGCTAAAATGGACCATATGCACCCGGGCAGAACGGCTGCTGTATTCTATAAAGATCAGCAGATCGGTATTGTGGGTCAGGTTCATCCTGTAAAAGCAAAAGAGCTTGATCTGAAAGAAACGTACGTATTTGAAATCAAGCTTGAAGACATCTATGGTAATGAAACGGCGCCTCTTAAATATAGTGCGATCCCTAGATATCCTTCAATCTCAAGAGATATCGCACTTGTAACAGACAGAGACGTTGCTGCAGGAACCCTCGAAGCCATCATTAAAGAAGCTGGTGGCAAACTGCTGAAAAACGTACAGATATTCGACCTGTACCAGGGAGATAAAATGGAAGAGGGCAAAAAATCCCTCGCATTCTCACTAACGTACATGGACCCTGAACGTACGCTGACAGATGAAGAAGTTGTTAAAGCACACAATAAAGTGCTTGATGCAGTAAAAGAAAAAACCGGCGCAGAATTGCGTTCGTAATAAAAAAGCTGAGACTTTGTGTCTCAGCTTTTTTACATATTTTGTGCGACTCATTGGGGACGGAGTTAAGTGATTCATTTTTAGAATCATTCTAAAAATGGAACAGTCAACTCCGTCCCCACTGTGCCGCAAGACAAAACCTGCTACACAAGCTTCTTCGCTTTCACCGTATTCGCAAAATGCATCTTAGTAAAGTGATTTAAGCTGCTTTCACCTTTTGAGCGGATTAGTCTGGCTGCTGCCTGGTCAACTTTAGCGCCAGCTCCTTTAGGTAGAGTGAAGCCGGCTTCCTCACTCAGCTCGTCCATTGCTTTTATAAATGCGTATCTTGCAATAATGGAAGCTGCTGCTACTGCTAGATGTATGCCTTCTGCTTTCGTGCTGAAGTAGACATTTTCTTTGTAGATCGCTTTTTCGCCGCTGATATGTCGGTAATACACTTTTTCTTCTGCAAATTGGTCTATCAGTACGCATTCAGGTGCAACGGGTGCGATTTTTTTTCTTAAGTGGATGATCGCCTGATTATGCAGGACGGCTTTTATTTTCCCCTGCGTCCAGCCCTGCTGCTGTTTTGCGTTATACTTTTCATTTGGTAATGTGAGCAGGCTGTATGGGATTGTATGAATCAGGTCCTTAGCGATTTTCACGATTGTTTCATCTGTCAAATGCTTTGAATCTTTTACTCCCAGCTCTTTTAGAAGACTGAGCTGATCTTTAGACACGTAGGCAGCGACAACGGTGATGGGACCGAAATAATCTCCTGTCCCTACTTCATCAGTACCGATAATAGACATTTCAGCAATATTATGAGGCAGACTATGGTTAGATGGAGCAGAAACCTTCTTTGTCTTCTGTTCTGCAGTACCCCACTTGGCAGCTTCCCGCTCACCGCTTTGTCCCTGAAACAGTACTTTCCCTGACTTGTAAGCCGTAATTGAATAAGTAGGACCCTTAGCAGCAAAAAGTGCCCCTGCCGGAGGGCTTGGCTTTAAAAAAGATTGATAATGTACTTTCATTTCATTGATTGTTGAAATTGGTAAAGTTAAGACTGCATTTGCCATTTATTTCTCCTTTTTAAATCTATTAGATATGAAAGTTTAACACAAGACACTTATAAATAGACATGTTTATTATCTTCACAGCTGTGATTGGAGTTGAAGGCGGCGACTCCAACGGGATATAACGGACAGCTGAGACCCCACAGGGCATAGCCCGAGGAGGCTCAGCGCCGTCCCCGTGGAAAGCGTCCGTCTGAAAAGGAAATCAGCAGCCAGAATATAAAAGAATAATCATCTGTAAATATAATCAACTTTTCTTTTCATCTCTAAATTCTACGTGTTATGATAGTGATTAGGATTCTTGAGAATGGGGGCAGCTGCGTTGTCGAACAATCGTAAAAATCGCACAAGTGTTGACATCTATGGACAATCTTACTCCATCGTAGGCAGTGAGTCCACGTCTCATATCAGACTTGTTGCCTCAATGGTAGATGATAAAATGAGAGAGATCAGCTCGGTTAATCCGGCGCTTGATACATCTAAGCTGGCTGTACTGACAGCTGTTAATGCAGTACATGATTATCTGAAGTTAAAAGAAGAAATGGAAGAACTCGAGAAAGAATTAAAAAAATTAAGGGATTGAATGCTAGATGCTGGATTTGCTGTTATTCATTTTGCTTTTGGCCGGTTTCCTGATCGGACTGCGCCGCGGTTTTATTTTACAACTGATTCATATGGTTGGATTTATTATTTCATTTTTCCTCGCATACAGGTACTATGAGCAGTTAGCGCCAAATCTGGTGCTGTGGGTACCTTATCCTGCCTTTGATACTGATTCAAGCCTCAGCTTAATCGCCGAATCAGTGAACCTTGAGGATTCTTATTATAGAATCATCGCTTTTGCTATAATTTTCTTTGCTGCAAAAATAGTGATGCAGCTGATTGGATCAATGTTTGATTCTGTTGCCCAGTTTCCAATGCTCCGTCCGTTGAACATCGCAGGTGGAGGGCTGATGGGCTTTATCGAAATGTATATTGTATTATTTGTCCTGATCTATATCGCAGCAATGATTCCAATGGGGATCATACAAAATACATTAGCTGATTCCTGGATTGCAGCAATGATTCTTGAACATACACCCGTGTTTTCAGAACAAGTGAAAGACTGGTGGCTGGAAACACAATCGTCATCGTCTTAAACATGAAGAAAGCCCGGAATTCCCCGTTGAGGATTCCGGGTTTTTTAACGAAAGGAAGCGGTCGGTTTGAATAAAAAAGATATCATCAAATTACTTGAAAAAATCGCAGTTTATATGGAATTAAAAGGTGAAAATCCTTTTAAGATCAGTGCGTTCAGAAAAGCCGCACAGGCCCTTGAAACTGATCAGCGCAGTCTTGCGCAGATTGATGATGTTACTGCTCTTAAAGGAGTAGGAAAAGGGACAGCAGCTGTGATCAAAGAATATGTTGAAACAGGTGAATCCGAAGTGCTGGAGTCTTTGAAAAAAGAAGTGCCTGCTGGACTGATTCCATTACTTAAACTACCGGGACTTGGCGGTAAAAAGATCGCAAGGCTGTATCAGGAACTCGGGGTTGAATCAATTGAAGATTTGATTAAGGTTTGTGAAGAAGGTAAAGTACAGGCACTCTCAGGGTTTGGCGCAAAGACAGAGGAGAAAATACTGGCAGCTGCACAAAATGCAGGAAGCAGACCTGAACGGCTGCCAATTGCGACTGTTTTGCCGATAGCTGAAGAGATTGATCTTTTGCTCAGTGGAATCAAAGAGATAAAGCGGTATTCAAGAGCGGGCAGTCTGCGCAGAACGTCTGAGACTGTGAAGGATCTTGATTTTATCGCATCTACTGACCAGCCTGAAAAAGTCAGGGAACAGATCTTACAGGTTGAAGGGTTGAAAGAAATCATTGCAAATGGCGACACTAAAGTTTCGCTTGTTTTGGAACGCGGAGTTGATATTTCAATTGATATCCGGCTCATTGAGGATCAAGCATTCCCTTCAACGCTTCATCATTTTACAGGCTCTAAAGATCACAATGTAAAGCTGAGACAGCTTGCGAAAGAGCGTGGAGAAAAAATCAGTGAATATGGCGTTGAGAACAATGAAACAGGTGAAGTGAAAACATTTGAAACAGAAGAGGAATTTTTTAATTACTTCAACCTTCAGTATCTCTCTCCTGAACTGCGTGAAAATGGCAGGGAAGTTGAAAGGCATGAGGAAGCTGCAGGTCTGATTACACTTGATGATATTAAAGGTGACCTCCATATGCATACGACCTGGAGTGACGGTGCTTATTCGCTGGAGGAAATGATTGAAGCCTGTATTGAAAAAGGATACGATTACATGGCGATTACTGATCACTCTGCCTATTTAAAAGTAGCGAACGGACTTTCTGCAGAGCGTCTGAGAAAGCAGATGGCTGAGATCAGGGAATTAAATAAAAAATATGATGAAATTGAAGTGCTCGCAGGCATCGAGATGGACATTCTGCCTGATGGTTCACTTGATTATGAAGATGATCTGCTGGCTGAACTTGACATTGTCATCGCATCGATTCATTCATCATTTTCTCAGTCACAGGAAAAAATTATGGCAAGACTTGAAACAGCATTACAAAACCCGCACGTTGATTTCATCGCGCACCCGACCGGCAGAATTGTTGGGGAACGTAAAGGATATGAGCCTGATATGGACCAGCTGATCAAAAGAGCCGCAGAAACAAAAACTGCACTCGAACTAAATGCGAATCCTTACCGGTTTGATTTGAACCATGAGAATGTTTCAAAAGCACAGGAACAGGGCGTACCAATATTAATAAATACGGATGCACACGACAGGACTCACCTGGATTTTATGGATCTTGGTGTAAAGGTTGGACGTAAGGGATGGTTGAAAAAAGAATCAGTCGTCAATGCATACACGCTTGAAGAACTGATGAAATTCCTGAAACGCCACGATTAAGGAGAGAAAACTGTTGAAAAAATCGATTAAAACACTTGAATTTAATAAAATTAAGAGCCTGGTAATGGAGCATGCAGCTTCATCTCTTGGATCAATGAGAATTGAGAAAATGGAGCCTTCATTTTCACTGGAGGAAGTTCAAAGACTTCAAGACGAGACAGATGAAGCAGCATCGATCTTAAGAGTAAAAGGCGGGATGCCGCTCGGGGGGATATTTGATATCAGACCGCATATTAAACGGTCCCAGATTGGCGGTATGTTAAGTGCTGCAGAACTGATACAGGTAGCAAGTACAATCAGAGCGGGTAAAAATATCAGAAATTTTATAGAGGATCTTCATGAAGAGCGTGAAATCTCTATCCCGATTATTACTGAGAAGAAAGAAATGCTTGCCATTCTTACACCGCTTGAGCATCAGATTTTTGATTCAATTGATGAGAGCGGGGAAGTACTTGATTCAGCAAGCATAGAATTGCGCGCAATCCGTCAGCGAATCAGAACGAGTGAGAGCAGAGTAAGGGAGAAGCTTGAGAGTGCGATCCGTTCCAAAAATGCTGCTACCATGCTTTCTGATGCGGTTATCACAATCCGTAATGATCGCTATGTCATTCCTGTGAAACAGGAGTATAGAAGCCATTACGGCGGAATTGTACATGATCAGTCATCCTCCGGTCAGACATTATTTATTGAACCGGCATCTATTGTACAGTTCAATAATCAGCTGAGAGAACAGCGTCTGAAAGAACAGGAGGAAATTGAGAAAATTCTTATTGCACTTTCACTTGAAGTGCAGCAGGAAGCAGAAAGTCTGCTGCTGACAGTTGATATTCTTGCAGACCTTGATTTCATGTTCTCTAAAGCAAAATACGGCCGTACAATTAAAGCGACAAAGCCTGAAGTGAACAACAAGGGAATCATCAAACTTAATAAGGCCCGTCATCCGCTGCTGCCTATGGATGAGGCGGTTGCTAATGATATATACCTGGGTGATGAGTTCTCAACCATTGTGATTACAGGTCCAAATACAGGTGGTAAAACTGTTACATTGAAAACAATCGGGTTATGCACATTGATGGCTCAGGCAGGGCTGCCGATTCCAGTGCTTGATGGCTCTCAGATCGCTGTATTCCAGTCCGTACATGCAGATATTGGTGATGAACAGTCCATTGAACAGAGTCTGAGTACTTTCTCATCTCATATGGTTAATATCGTAGAGATCCTGAAACAGGCTGATAGTGAAAGTCTGGTTTTATTTGATGAGCTAGGCGCAGGTACTGATCCGCAGGAGGGTGCTGCACTTGCGATTTCAATCCTCGATGAAGTGCATGGTATAGGAGCAAGGGTTGTTGCAACAACTCACTATCCTGAACTAAAGGCTTATGGCTATAATCGGGATGGTGTCATTAATGCCAGTGTTGAATTTGATGTCGAGACACTGAGTCCGACATACAGACTGTTGATCGGTGTACCGGGACGCAGTAATGCATTTGATATTTCAAAGCGCCTCGGTTTAAGTGATCACGTAATTGAGCATGCAAAATCCTTTGTCGGAACCGATAGTAAAGCGGTTGAAGCAATGATTGCTTCACTTGAGACCAGCAGAAGAAGTGCTGAAACAGATTACGAGGAAGCGCACGAACTGCTGAAGGATGCTGAAAAAATTCATCGTGACTTGCAAAAACAGATGGCTGAATACTATGCAAAAAAAGACGATATGATGGAAAAAGCAAAAGTAAAAGCGCAGGAAATTGTCGAAAAGTCTAAAGCAGAAGCAGAGGAAGTAATGTCAGAGCTTAGACAGCTGAGATTTGAAAAGCAGGCTGATGTAAAGGAACATGAGCTCATTGATGCACGTAAGCGTCTTGATGAAGCTGCTCCAAAATCATCTGCTAAGAAAAAACAGCCAAAGTCAAAAACCGAACGTACGCTCCAACCCGGAGATGAAGTAAATGTTCTCAGCTTTGGTCAAAAAGGTACATTAATTAAAAAGACAGATGATAAAGAATGGGCCGTTCAGATGGGGATTTTGAAAATGAAAGTGAACGAGGCGGATCTTGAGTTCATTAAGGGCGAGAAAAAACCGGATCCAAAACCGCTTGCGACTGTAAAAGGAAAAGATTTTCATGTCAGTCTGGAGCTGGATCTGCGCGGCGAAAGATTTGAAAATGCACTGCTTCGTGTTGATAAATATATTGATGATGCTTTGCTTGCAGGATATCCCCGCGTGTCAATCATTCATGGTAAAGGTACAGGCGCTCTCAGATCAGGCGTTCAGGAAAAATTAAAAAATCACCCTTCAGTAAAAAAAGTCCGGCTCGGTGAAGATGGTGAGGGGGGCAGCGGTGTAACCGTTGTTGAGTTCAAATAATGGAACAGAAGGTGAACGGTATGGAAGGGTTCTGGCAGCATCCCCTGATAGAAACAGCTGGATACTTTAGTGTGGTAGTCGTTTGTATGATCGTATTTCTATCGATTTTTGAATTGGTGACAAAGTATAAAAACTGGGAAGAGATCAAAAATGGAAATATCTCTGTCGCAATGGCAACCGGGGGAAAGGTGTTTGGGATTGCGAATATTTTCCGCAGTTCTATTAGTCAGCACGATACCTTGTTAACCATGATGGGATGGGGGTTATTTGGATTTGTTCTCCTGCTTATTGCCTATTTCATTTTTGAATTTCTGACACCAGGATTTAAAGTCGATGAAGAAATAAAAGCCGATAACAGGGCGGTCGGGTTAATTTCAATGCTGATTTCAATCGGACTGTCATATGTGATCGGAGCGAGTATAAACTAGGAGAGAATAACAAATGGAAAACTTAATTAAAATCCTATTCGTCTGCTGTGCAGTCTTTATGGTGATCGGGATCATCTATCTCGTCACTCTTTAGGATTAATCTTGATTCGTTTTAAATAGATATATAAATATTTTTATTCATTTGTGATTCAGCTGATCCACGGTTTATGGTCTGTATTGGGTCCACTGGTAATAAATGAAGGGTAATCGAAAAAAGGCACTCTGTGTCTTTTTTCTCATAATAAAATTGTAACCGTTTTCTTTTTAGCTTATAATAAAGTCAGAAATGAGAATTTTCTAATTATTTTACTAAAAAGAAGGAGGTTTTATGATGTCATCACAGCCTTGGCTGAAGCTTTACCCCGAAACAATTCCTACCCACCTGGAGTACGAACCCAAGCCGGTTCACGCGTACTTAACGGAAGCTGCAAAGCAGTGGCCGGAAAAAATCGCTGTACATTTCATGGGCAAAGAATTTACATTTCAGGAAATGTACGAATCGTCTCTTAAAATGGCAAAGTATCTGCAGGACATCGGTATTCAAAAAGGTGATCGTGTAGCAATTATGCTGCCAAACATGCCGGCATCTGTGATTGCGTATTACGGTATTTTATACGCAGGCGGAGTAGTCGTTCAGACGAACCCACTTTACACAGAGCGGGAACTTGAATATCAGATGAAGGATTCAGGCGCTAAAGCAATTATCTCAATGGATATTTTATTTCCTAGGATTTCTAAGGTTTTTAATGACACAGATCTTGAACACATTATTATTTCAGCAATTAAAGATTTTCTTCCGTTTCCAAAGAATCTGATTTACCCATTTATACAAAAGAAGCAATACGGACTCACAGTAAAAGTTGAGCATGCAGGCAGCAATCATCTGCTGACTGAAATTCTAAAGACGTCGACACCTGATCCAAGTATTCCACCGCTTGATTTTGAAGAAGATATTGCAATTTTGCAGTATACTGGAGGCACAACAGGGTTTCCAAAGGGTGTTATGCTGACGCATAAGAATCTGATTGCAAATGCCTCAATGTGTGATGCGTGGCTTTATAAAAACAAAAAAGGTGAAGAAAGTATTCTCGGTATTTTACCGTTTTTCCATGTGTACGGTATGACAACTGTTATGATTCTTTCAATTATGCAGGGCTACAAGATGATCCTGCTGCCGAAGTTTGATGTTGAGACAGCACTCAAAACGATTCATAAGCAAAAGCCGACGATCTTCCCTGGCGCACCGACGATTTATATCGGTATATTAAATCACCCAGATCTGAAGAAATATGATCTTACTTCTGTAGAATCCTGCCTGAGCGGCTCGGCACCACTTCCGGTTGAAGTGCAGGAAGAGTTCGAAAAGGTGACAGGTGGTAAGCTGGTGGAAGGATATGGACTGACTGAATCTTCACCGGTTACTCACTCAAACTTTATATGGGATGCGAAACGGGTCAAGGGAAGTGTAGGCGTTCCATGGCCGGATACAGAATCAAAGGTTGTTTCCATGGAAACCGGGGAACAGCTTCCGCCAGGAGAAGTTGGGGAAATTATCGTAAAAGGTCCTCAGATCATGAAAGGCTACTGGCACCAGCCTGAAGAAACAGCAGCTGTATTGCGCGATGGATGGCTCTATACTGGAGATCTCGGTTATATGGATGAGGAAGGCTACTTTTACGTAGTAGATCGTAAAAAGGATATGATTATTGCAGGCGGCTTTAATATTTACCCGCGTGAGATTGAAGAAGTGATGTATGAGCATCCTGCAGTTCAGGAAGTTGTCGCTGTCGGCGTACCTGATGCGTACCGCGGTGAAACAGTTAAGCTGTTTGTGGTACAAAAACAGAATCAGAAAGTGACAGAAGAAGAGCTTGATGAATTTGCAAGAAAGCATATGGCTTCTTATAAAGTGCCAAGGATCTATGAGTTCCGTGAAGAGCTTCCGAAAACAGCAGTTGGTAAGATTCTCAGAAGACAGCTTGTCGAAGAAGAGAAGGAAAAGCAACAGCAGCAGAAGCATTCGTCATAACAATGTTTTTTCTTGACGAAGTCAGGTTTTCTTAGTAAGATGAAAATATGAATGAATAGTCATTCATATTTTCATCTTTTTTATATGCAATTGAAGGGTGATGACCGGATGAAGAAAGATAAACCAAAATATAAATTAATTATTGATGCTGCCGTAGTGGTCATTGCTGAAAACGGCTACCATCATGCACAGGTTTCAAAGATTGCCAAGCAGGCCGGGGTAGCAGATGGAACGATCTATTTATACTTCAAGAATAAAGAAGATATTCTGATCTCTCTTTTTGAAGAAAAAATGGGTCAGTTCGTTCAGAAGATCAGAAAGAAAATGACTAATACTGAAGATGCTGTAGAGCAGCTGAAAGTACTGGTGGAAAGCCACTTTCAAATGCTTGCTGACGATCACCATTTAGCTATTGTAACACAGCTTGAGCTGAGGCAGTCCAATAAAGATATTAGAATGAGGATAAATAAAGTATTAAAAGAATATCTGGTTCTTGTTGATGATGTATTACAGCACGGGGTGAAAACCGGTGTTTTAACAGAGGATTTAGATATTCGATTGGCAAGGCAGATGGTATTTGGTACGATTGATGAGGTGGCAACAAGCTGGGTGATAAACGACCAGAAGTATTCTATAACAGAGTTGGCACCGGGCGTACATAGGCTTTTAGTAAAAGGATTATGCAAGTGAAGGGGAGAACAGGATGAGTTTCTTAAAATGGGAGAATGACCAGTATATTTCAACTGCCGTCATCAACCGCCCGCCGGCTAATGCGCTGGCAAGTGATCTGATCCGCGAAGTTGACGGGTGGCTTGATGCAGTCGAGCATGATGAGAATGTCCGTGTCCTGCTGATCCACGGGGAAGGACGCTTCTTCTCAGCCGGAGCGGATATTAAAGAGTTCACACAGGTTGAATCAGGAGCTGAGTTCTCTATGCTCGCTGAAAAAGGTCAACAGGTATTCGAAAGAATGGAAGCGTTCTCAAAGCCGATTATCGCATCGATTCACGGTGCTGCACTAGGTGGCGGTCTTGAGCTTGCGATGGGATGTCATATCCGCTATGTAAGTGAAACAGCCAAACTTGGCCTGCCGGAGCTTCAGTTGGGCCTTGTACCAGGGTTTGCCGGCTCACAGCGGCTGCCGCGCTACGTTGGATTTGCAAAAGCTGCTGAGATGCTTCTCTCGAGTGACCCGATTACAGGAATTGAAGCTGTTCAGTACGGTCTTGCAAATAAAGCATTTCCGGAAGAAGAAGTACACGAAAAATCGAAAGCGCTTGCATTGAAGCTGGCTGCTAAAAGTCCGGTTTCAGTAAAAGCCGCACTAGAACTGCTTCAATATGCAAAAACAGCTGATTTTCATGAAGGGGTTGCAAGAGAAGCTGAGATCTTTGGAGATGTATTTGTCTCTGAGGATGCAAAAGAAGGCATCAGTGCATTTATTGAAAAAAGAAAGCCTGAATTTAAAGGTCAATAATTAACAGGAGGGAATATACATGAACATTTTTGTGCTAATGAAAAGAACGTTTGACACTGAGGAAAAAATTTCTGTTCAGGGCGGCCAGATCGCTGAGGATGGTGCAGAATTCATCATTAATCCATACGATGAGTATGCAATTGAGGAAGCAATTCAACTGAAGGATGCGCATGGCGGAGAAGTAACAGTTGTCTCAGTCGGTGATGAAGAAACTGAAAAGCAGCTTCGCACTGCACTGGCAATGGGTGCTGATAAAGCAGTACTGATTAACATTGAAGATGATGTGGATATGACAGATGAATTTTCAGTTGCGAAGATTCTCTCTGAATATCTGAAAGATAAAGAGGCAGATCTGATTATCGGTGGTAATGTTGCGATCGATGGTGGATCAGGACAAGTTGCACCACGCGTAGCAGATTACCTGGACATCCCTTATGTAACGACAATCACTAGTATTAAAGTAGATGGCGATAAAGTGGAAATTGTGCGTGATGTTGAAGGTGACTCAGAAACAATTGAAACAACACTTCCACTATTAGTAACAGCTCAGCAGGGACTGAATGACCCGAGATATCCATCACTGCCGGGTATTATGAAAGCGAAGAAAAAGCCGCTTGATGAAATCGAACTTGATGATCTAGATCTTGAAGAAGATGATGTAGAACCTAAAACAGAAACGGTTGAAATTTATCTGCCACCGGCAAAAGAAGCAGGCCGTATTCTTGAAGGTGAAGTAGATGAGCAGGTAAAAGAGCTTGTTCAACTTCTTCGTACAGAAGCAAAAGTAGTCTAATTCTATAACTATTCAGGAGGTTTAACCGATGAGCAAAAAAGTACTTGTATTAGCAGAAACAAGAGAAGGTTCACTAAGAAATGTATCATTCGAGGCAATTGCAGCGGGTAAAACGATTGCTGACGGCGGAGAAGTAATCAGCGTACTGATCGGAAATGGAATCGCTGATGTAGCAAATGAACTGGTTGCTTACGGAGCTGACCGTGTGATCACAGTAGAAGATTCAAAACTTGAACAGTATTCTTCAGATGGATTTTCTCAGGCGCTGCTTGCAGTAATTGAACAGGAAAGCCCTGAAGGAATTGTCATGGGGCACACTTCATTAGGTAAGGATCTATCACCTAAGCTTGCAAGCAGACTAAACAGCGGACTAGTATCTGATGTGACTGCAATTGAAGCGGATGGAGACTCACCGAAGTTCATTCGTCCAATCTACAGTGGTAAAGCATTTGAGAAAAAAGTAATTAAAGATGGACTGACATTCATCACGATTCGTCCAAACAACATTCCTGCTCTTGAAAAAGAAGAAGGCCGCTCAGGTGATGTATCATCTGTAAGCGTTGACATTACGGATCTTCGCACAATTATTAAGGAAGTTGTCAGAAAAGCAACTGACGGCGTTGACCTCTCAGAAGCAAAAGTTATCGTTGCAGGAGGTCGCGGAGTGAAAAGTGAAGATGGGTTTGAACCACTTAAAGAGCTGGCAGACCTTCTTGGCGGTGCAGTAGGTGCTTCAAGAGGAGCATGTGACGCTGACTATTGCGATTACTCACTTCAGATTGGTCAGACGGGTAAAGTTGTAACACCTGATCTTTACATTGCATGCGGAATCTCAGGTGCAATTCAGCATATGGCGGGCATGTCCAACTCAAAAGTCATTGTTGCAATCAACAAAGACCCTGAAGCAAACATCTTCAAAGTAGCTGACTACGGCATCGTCGGAGACCTGTTTGATGTAGTGCCATTATTGATCGAAGAGTTTAAAAAAGTTAAAGTATCTTAATTAAAAAAACTGTATAAGAATAAGAAATTTAAGTGTAGCGGAGCGGAAGGCGGCGACTCCAGCAGGAGAAGTCGGACAGGTGAGACCCCGCAGTGCAAAGCACGAGGAGGCTCACCGCCGACCCTGCGGAAAGCGTCCGCCTGAAGCGCAGCGAAACGATTTCTGGAGCCTGACACTTTTGTCTTAGGCTCTTTTTAATTCTCAAGCAAAAACGTGGAAATACAATACTCTCCCTGCTATACTTTGACTATATTCGGATTCAACAAGGAGGAATTTTAAATGGCAATTGCACACGCAACAGATCAAACATTCGCTAACGAAACAAAAGACGGTTTAGTACTCGCAGACTTCTGGGCAACTTGGTGCGGACCTTGTAAAATGATTGCACCGGTTCTTGAAGAGCTTGATACTGACATGGGTGATAAAGTTAAAATCGTAAAGCTTGATGTTGATGAAAACCAGGAAACAGCAAGCAAGTACGGTGTAATGAGTATCCCAACACTTGTCGTATTCAAAGACGGCGAGATCGTTGACAAAGTAGTAGGCTTCCAGCCGAAAGAAGCATTAGAAGAATTATTAAATAAACACGCATAATCATTTAGCCGGGCCATGTGCCCGGCTTTTATTTTGCTTCTGGCTTTTAATTGAGTAAAATAAAGGTAACAAGTGTGCAGGAGGCTAAACAGATGAAAGACCAGCTTAAACATAAACTCGCAGTCCTTCCTGACCAGCCTGGCTGTTATCTGATGAAGGACAGACAGGGTACGATTATTTATGTAGGTAAAGCGAAGGTGCTTAAGAATAGAGTTAGATCTTATTTTACCGGGTCGCATGATGGTAAAACCCAGCGACTGGTATCAGAGATAGAGGACTTTGAATATATCGTGACTTCATCGAACATGGAGGCGCTTGTACTTGAATTAAATCTGATCAAAAAGCATGATCCAAAATATAACGTCATGTTAAAAGATGATAAGCATTATCCGTTTATCAAGGTAACCGCTGAGCGTCACCCGAGACTGCTCATTACCCGTAAAGTTAAAAAAGATAAAGGAAAGTATTTCGGACCCTACCCAAATGCGCAAGCAGCAAACGAAACAAAAAAGCTGCTCGATCGAATGTATCCGCTCAGGAAATGCAGAACCATGCCGGACAAAGTATGCCTGTATTATCACATGGGACAGTGTCTTGCGCCGTGTGAATTCAATGTGGAACAAAGCACATACCGCCAGATGACTGAAGATATTTCCAGGTTTCTGAACGGCGGATTTAAAGAAGTGAAAAAAGATCTGAAAGTTAAAATGGAGCATGCTGCAGAAAACCTTGAATTTGAACGGGCGAAGGAATTCCGTGATCAAATTGCTCATATTGAAGCCACAATGGAAAAACAGAAAATGACGATGAATGATTTTACAAACCGTGATATTTTCGGCTATGCAGTGGATAAAGGATGGATGTGTGTACAGGTGTTCTTTATCAGGCAGGGTAAGCTGATTGAACGGGATGTATCAATGTTTCCGATCTATGATGAAGCAGAAGGAGAATTCCTTTCCTTCCTTGGTCAGTTCTATATGAAGGCTAACCATTTTAAGCCAAAAGAAGTTTTAATTCCTCAGACGATTGATCAGCAAATGGCAGAAGAGTTACTCGAGACAAATGTCAGGCAGCCGATCAGAGGACAAAAGAAAGACCTGGTTAATCTTGCAGCTAAAAATGCGTCCATTGCACTGACTGAAAAGTTTGCATTAATTGAGCGTGATGAAGAAAGAACAATTAAAGCAGCAGAAAATCTTGGTCAGGCAATGAATATCTATACGCCGTACAGAATTGAAGCATTTGATAATTCGAACATTCAGGGGTCAGATCCGGTATCAGCGATGGTTGTTTTTGTAGATGGTAAGCCTGAAAGAAAAGAATACCGGAAATATAAAATTAAAACGGTTCAGGGTCCGGATGATTATGAATCGATGAGAGAAGTCATCAGAAGAAGGTATGCAAGAGTGCTGAAGGATGAGCTTCCATTGCCCGATTTAATTGTGATTGATGGCGGTAAGGGTCAGATTGAAGCGGCTAAAGACATTCTCAGAAATGAGCTGGGGCTTGATATTCCGGTTGCCGGTCTTGCGAAGGATGACCGGCACAATACGTCACAGCTCTTATATGGTGATCCGCTTGAAGTTGTACCGCTCAATAGACGCAGTCAGGAATTTTACTTTATGCAGCGGATTCAGGATGAAGTGCACCGTTTTGCGATAACATTTCACAGGCAGCTGCGTGCAAAAAATTCGATCCAGTCAGTACTTGATGATATTGATGGTGTGGGTCCGCAGCGTAAAAAGCAGCTGCTAAAGTATTTTGGTTCAGTGAAAAAGTTGAGAGAAGCATCGCTTGAAGAAATCGTAAAATCAGGTGTGCCGGCTAAGACGGCTGAAAAAGTCATGGAAAAATTAAAAGAATAGCATTGAAGACCAGAGGGCCACATGCTATAATGATTCACAATTAAACACTTTATTTTAAAGTGGTGATAGAGGTGCGGACGCAAATAGTACCGCTGCAGAGGGTGATGAAACCCGTTGAAGCAGCGTGAAAGGTGCGGACCGCCGAAGCAGAAGATCGATTCATCAGATTTTTTGCTGGTTCTGTATTTAAAAAATGCAGGGCTGTCAGAACTGTCATGTTCTGGAGAGCTATCTCACCTGTGCGATACAGATGGCGTAATCTGTTCAAAAGCAATGGGGAGAATTTCTCCCCGTTGCTTTTTTTATTGTCGCAAACAGTTGAGAAATAATGTCAGGGAAGAGGAAATAGAGTGGGAATCATTGTACAAAAATTCGGAGGTACATCAGTAGGATCAGTTGAAAAAATTCATCATGTGGCAAATAGAGTCATTCTGGAAAAAGAAAAAGGCAATGACGTCATCGTCGTCGTATCCGCAATGGGAAAAACGACAGACGAGCTGGTCAGACTTGCAGGCGAAATGACGTCACGCCCGGAAAAAAGAGAAATGGATATGCTGTTAACAACGGGTGAGCAAATGTCGATGTCACTCCTTGCGATGGCGCTTCAAAACAGAGGCTACAAAAGCACTTCACTAACCGGTTGGCAGGCAGGAATTCGTACAGAGGCAGTCTTCAGTAATGCAAGAATTACAGAAGTGAAAACAAATCGTGTGGAAAGTCTGCTGAATGAAGGGCGCGTCATTGTCGTTGCAGGCTTTCAGGGTATGGATGAGAATGGTGAAATTACCACCCTTGGGCGCGGAGGCTCAGATACAACTGCAGTAGCGCTTGCTGCAGCAATAAATGCTGAACGCTGTGATATTTATACAGATGTTGACGGAGTTTATTCCACTGACCCGAGATATGTAACAGGGGCAAGAAAGCTGAATGGAATTTCATATGATGAAATGCTTGAGCTAGCAAACCTCGGAGCAGGCGTTTTGCATCCAAGAGCAGTGGAATTTGCAAAAAATTATGGAATCAAGCTGACTGTAAGATCAAGTATGGAAGAAACAGAAGGAACGTTAATTGAGGAGGATGCACCAATGGAAGAACATTTAGTCGTAAGAGGCGTGGCATTTGATAAGGATATAGTCCGGATGACCGTAGTAGGTCTTGAGAATGAACTGACAGGTTTCCCTGCTGTGTTCTCAATTCTTGCAGAAAACCATATTGATGTTGATATTATTATTCAAAGTAAGCTTGATACAGGCAAAGTAAACCTTTCTTTCTCAATCAAGGAATCTTCACTTGACGAGACATTACAGATTCTTGGCCGTCACAAAGATGAAATTGGTTATCAGGAAATCGAACATGAGACAAACCTTTCAAAAGTCTCGATTGTTGGGTCTGGAATGGTTTCAAACCCTGGTGTTGCAGCGCAGATGTTCAGTGTACTTGCGAAGCATGAGATCCAGGTGAAAATGGTTAGTACTTCAGAGATCAAAGTCTCAGTTGTAGTTGATTCGAATGAAATGATTAAAGCTGCCAATGCAATTCATGAAAGCTTTGGATTAAATAGAAGTGCTGTAGAAGCGTAAAAATCAGCAGGCCCCTGTATCAGGTGCCTGCTGATCTTTTAAAGAGAAGCTTTTCTTGAGGGTAGTGTATAAGGGTCTTTCTGATCTGATTTCAGCTCAATCTGTACACAGCTTTTCTTCTTGCGTGTATAGACTGCTTCAGTGTGATATTGCTTGATCATTGCGATCTGTTCAGCAATAAAGCCTGCTTCAAGTGTGAAAACGGGGTCATTGTGTGCAATTCTTTCCTCGACCACATTCCCGGAAAGTTCAAAATGTATTTCATCATTTTTTTGTTTTATGATGGAGAGGACACCCCACTCTGCCCGTTCAAAAAAAGAAATAATGTCGCCTTCGTTACTGCAGGGATAACTTCTTGCGAGCTTTTTACCGGCCCAGTAAAGAATGTCCTTTGTATGGTTGCCCAGCAGGTCAGGTATCAATTCATCCCTGATTAACCGGGCACCGAATAAATGTTGTGTCGTATTTTCATTGTCGCTCATCGTATAACCGAACCTCACTTTCAATCTCTTCATTATAAAGTGAAAAAGATTAAAGTGTAAGGTCTAATAGAAATTTAACAGCGAAATCGGCATATTGTCATAGAGATAAGCAGTTTTTTGAAATAATAAATTGTGAAAAATGATTTTGTGAATTCTTTATGAAATAGAGAAGAAAAATAAAGGAAAATGGCTCATAATAGAGCCCGGTAAATAAATAATTTTTAGAATTGTTTTTATGTATACGTTTTCTTGACGCTCCATTACGAGAGGAGTACAATAAATTTGTCACATAAATGTTATACTGTGCGAAATTTTTGCTGAATCTATCATTCTAGGGAATAGTTTTCAGCAGCTGTATTTATTTTAGAGGGGGTTACATTCGATGGCGGAAAATCGAGAGTTTTATTGGAGGAGGCTGCACTCTTTACTTGGGGTTATCCCAGTAGGGATCTTCCTGATTCAACATTTAGTTGTCAACCATTTCGCTACTAGAGGCGAACAGGCTTTCAACGATGCAGCGCATTTTATGGAGAGTTTACCATTTAGAATCTTTTTAGAACTATTTATTATCTTTATCCCTTTATACTTCCACGCAATCTATGGAGTATATATCGCCTTCACTGCGAAGAACAACACAAGACGTTATGGCACACTTCGTAACTACATGTTCTTCCTGCAGCGTATCTCAGGAGTCATTACACTGATTTTCGTTACGTGGCACGTTTGGGAAACGCGTATCCAGGCTGCACTTGGAGCAGAAGTAAACTTTGGCATGATGGAAGAGATCCTTGCAAACCCTTGGATGGTTGCTTTTTATATCCTTGGTGTTGTATCAACAACATTCCACTTCGCTAACGGTTTATGGTCATTTATGGTCAGCTGGGGTATCACGGTGAGCGCTCGTTCACAAAAGATTTCAACATACGCGACTCTAGGTGTGTTTGTTGTATTAACGGTCATTGGTATCCGTGCAATTCTTGCATTCGTTTAATTAAATGAACTTTCAGCTGCAGTGAGCAGCTTTTGATATCAGTAAGGAGAGTGACAAAATGAGTAAAGGTAGAATTATCGTTGTAGGTGGCGGACTTGCCGGCCTCATGGCAACGATTAAAGCAGCTGAAGCAGGAATGTCAGTAGACCTCTTCTCGCTTGTACCTGTAAAAAGATCACACTCTGTTTGTGCACAGGGCGGTATAAATGGAGCGGTTAATACAAAAGGGGAAGGAGATTCTCCTTGGGAACACTTTGATGACACAGTATACGGTGGAGACTTCCTTGCGAACCAGCCTCCGGTTAAAGCAATGTGCGATGCAGCACCGGGAATTATTCACCTTCTAGACCGTATGGGTGTTATGTTCAACAGAACACCTGAAGGATTACTTGATTTCCGCCGCTTTGGTGGTACACAGCACCACCGTACAGCATTTGCAGGCGCTACAACAGGCCAGCAGCTGCTCTATGCATTAGATGAGCAGGTCCGCAGACATGAAGTTGCAGGGCTTGTAACGAAATATGAGGGATGGGAATTCCTTGGTTCAGTACTTGATGATGATGGCGTCTGCCGTGGTGTCGTGTCGCAGGATCTGAAAACAATGGAAATCCAGTCATTTAAAGCAGATGCCGTGATCCTTGCTACTGGAGGACCTGGTATCATTTTCGGAAAATCTACTAACTCTGTTATCAACACAGGTGCAGCAGCATCTGTTGCGTATCAGCAGGGCGTATATTATGCAAACGGTGAATTTATTCAGATTCACCCGACAGCGATTCCTGGCGATGACAAGCTTCGACTGATGAGTGAGTCAGCTCGTGGTGAAGGTGGTCGCGTGTGGACTTATAAAGACGGTAAGCCGTGGTACTTCCTTGAAGAAAAGTACCCTGCGTATGGAAACCTTGTACCTCGTGATATTGCTACACGTGAAATCTTCGATGTGTGTGTCAGACAGAAGCTAGGTATTAATGGCGAGAACATGGTTTATCTTGATCTTTCCCATAAAGATCCTAAAGAGCTTGATATCAAGCTTGGCGGAATCATTGAAATCTATGAAAAATTCATGGGTGATGACCCGCGTAAAGTGCCAATGAAGATCTTCCCGGCAGTTCACTATTCTATGGGTGGACTATGGGTCGACTTCGATCAGATGACAAACATTCCTGGACTGTTTGCAGCAGGTGAATGTGATTACTCAATCCACGGTGCGAACCGACTTGGGGCAAACTCACTGCTTTCTTCTATTTACGGTGGAATGGTCGCAGGACCTAACGCAGTTAAATATATTGAAGGCCTTGAGAAAACAGTTGAAGATATGCCGGAAGAAATCTACTCACGCTTCGAACAGGAGAAAAAGCAGGAGTGGGAAGAAATCATGGCAATGGACGGCGATGAGAATGCTTACGTGATTCATAAGGAACTTGGTGAGTGGATGACAGATAACGTAACAGTGGTTCGTCATAACGACAAGCTGCGTGAAACGGATGCTAAAATCCAGGAACTTCAGGAGCGCTTCAAGCGTATCAATATCAATGATACTGCTAAATGGAGCAACCAGGGTGCAGTATTTACACGCCAGCTGAAGGGGATGCTTCATCTTGCACGCGTTGTAACGATCGGTGCACTTAACCGCGATGAAAGCCGTGGCGCTCACTACAAGCCGGACTTCCCGGAACGTAACGATGAGAAGTTCCTGAAGACGACAATGGCGAAATTTAATCCGTCAACCAATTCACCGGAGTTCCACTTTGAAGATGTAGACGTATCTCTGATTGAACCGCGTAAGCGTGATTACTCTAAGAAGAAAGGAGCAAAATAATCATGGCAACAGCAACAGAAGAAAAAGTCATCAGATTTGAAATACACCGCCAGGACGATGAGAATTCTGCACCTTATTTCGAAGAGTTTGAAATTCCATACCGTGCAAATATGAACGTTATATCTGCACTAATGGAAATCAGACGAAACCCTTTTAATAAAAAAGGTGAGAAAACGACCCCTGTCTCTTGGGACATGGGCTGTCTTGAAGAAGTATGCGGGGCATGCTCGATGGTTATCAATGGTAAGCCGCGTCAGTCTTGTACAGCACTTGTTGATCAGCTGGAACAGCCAATTAAGCTTGAGCCAATGAAGACTTTCCCGGTTGTACGTGACCTTCAGGTTGACCGCAGCCGTATGTTTGACTCACTTAAGAAAGTAAAAGCATGGATTCCAATTGATGGAACTTACGATCTTGGTCCCGGACCACGTATGCCTGAGAAGAAACGTCAGTGGGCATATGAACTTTCTAAGTGTATGACTTGTGGTGTGTGTCTGGAAGCTTGTCCAAACGTCAACAGCAAGTCAGACTTTATCGGACCAGCTCCATTATCACAGGTTCGCCTTTTCAATGCACATCCAACTGGCGCAATGAATAAAAATGAGCGCCTTGAAGCAATCATGGGTGATGGCGGCCTGTCAAACTGTGGTAACTCACAGAACTGTGTACAGGCTTGTCCAAAGGGCATTCCGCTTACTACTTCTATTGCGGCACTTAACCGTGATACGAATCTTCAAATGTTCAGAAACTTCTTTGGAAGTGACAAAGAAGTATAACATCACTTATCCAGGTGCTGATCCGGCACCTGGATTTTTCTGTTCAAAAAGGTCCTGTTCATGTAGAATATAAATGAATGATCATTCATTTATTGAAGGGGGTTCGGAAAATGAAGATACCATACATAAAAGATTTGGAAGAGTGGAAAGCGGGATTTGATTTTTACTACCCGGTAAAAGTACGGTTTTCTGAAACTGATTTATTCGGTCACTTAAATAATACAGTTCCATTTATTTATTTCGAGCAGGCAAGAATTGAATTTCTAAAGCATCTTGGGTTTATGCAGAACTGGCTGCAGACATCTCATGAATCAATTCCGGTTGTTGCAAATCTGCAGTGCGATTTTTTAAAACAGGTATTTTTTGATCAGGAACTTAAGGTGTATGTAAAAGCTGAATCTGTTGGGAATTCCTCAGTCGATATTCACTATCTGGGAACAAATGCTGAAAGCGAGCCGGTTTTTTGTGGAAGAGGAACGATGGTGCAGATGGGGAAGGCAACGGGTAAAGGGGTCCCCTGGACGGATCAGCAAAAAGAACTTCTTCTCAAACCTTCATTAAAAATAGACGTTTGATTCCTCACTTCTTCTCTCTGCTATTCATACACTGAACAAACGGTGTTATTGAATAAG
Source organism: Jeotgalibacillus malaysiensis (assembly GCA_000818095.1). Taxonomy (NCBI): domain Bacteria; kingdom Bacillati; phylum Bacillota; class Bacilli; order Caryophanales; family Caryophanaceae; genus Jeotgalibacillus; species Jeotgalibacillus malaysiensis. The sequence goes on along the minus strand of CP009416.1, from coordinate 2,180,940 downwards.
GGGGAAAGAATGTGGCGCGGAGAACATCAATTTTAACCAAAAGGGAAAAGGAAGTATTTACACTTTTACTTGAAGATAAAATAACGAAAGAGATTGCTTCTGAGTTGTTTATTAGTGAAAAAACAGTGAGAAATCATATTTCCAATGTGATACAAAAGCTTGGTGTTAAAGGAAGGTCCCAGGCGATTGTGGAACTATTAAGGCTTGAAGAACTGTCTCTTTAACAGGGAGGCAGATTTTATTCGTCATTGTATCGGTTAAATGTTCTTGATTATTGTTAACAAAAAGGCGACAATATTAACAGAACGAAACATAGGGAGTGTATTAAACGATGGAAACTAAAGAAGTGCAGGAGCTTCATTCAAAAGAGGTTGTAGCAGATATCGAAAAGGACCTCCGCTATATTTCCGGACTGATCAAACAAAAAGGCAGAGAAATCCTGAGCCAGTATACAATCACGCCGCCACAATTTGTGGCACTGCAGTGGCTGTTCGAGGCTGGGGATATGACTATTGGTGAATTATCAAACAAAATGTATCTCGCCTGCAGTACAACAACAGATTTAATTGATCGGATGGAAAGAAGCAGTCTGGTTGTCAGAGTGAAAGATGAGCATGACCGCCGGGTAGTGAGAATTCATCTGTTAGAAGAAGGCGAAAGAATTATTGAAGAAGTAATTAAAAAGCGTCAGCAGGATCTAAGTGATGTACTATCGGATTTCACTGAAGATGAAGTCTCTTCTCTTGCAAAAGTGCTGAGTAAATTACATGGAGAAATGAAATAAGAGTGAGGCGTTTTTCTTGAGTAGAGCAATCGGTGTTATGGATTCTGGTGTTGGTGGCCTGACAGTGGCCAGAGAAATTATCTACCAGCTTCCGAATGAACAAATCATCTATTTAGGTGACACAGCACGCTGTCCCTATGGTCCGAGACCTGAAGAAGAGGTCAGACGCTTTACGTGGGAAATGGCTGAGTTTCTTTACAGGCAGGATATTAAAATGCTGGTCATAGCCTGTAATACAGCAACGGCAGCTGCGCTTGAAGAAATCAGAACTGCATTTGATATACCGGTGATTGGTGTTATTTCCCCGGGTGCGCGCTCAGCGATTAAATATACAAAAAATAATCATGTCGGCATCCTCGGAACTGCCGGCACTATTAAAAGTGCAGCGTATGAAAAAGTGCTGTGCAGTTTAAAAGAAAGCATTCAGACATACCCTAAAGCATGTCCAAAGTTCGTTCCGCTTGTAGAAAGTGGGGAATATAATAGTTCTTTTGCAAAAAGAATTGTGGCGGAAACACTCAGTGATATGAGACACCACCCGATCGACACGCTGATTCTCGGTTGTACTCATTATCCTTTACTTCAGCCGCTAATCGAACAATACATGGGACCGTCAGTAAAAGTCATCAGCTCCGGTGATGAAACTGCAAGAGAAGTCAGTGCAATCCTTTCATATCGCGGGGAGTTAAATGCCCGTCATGAAAGACAGAAACACCTTTACTACACAACAGGTTCTCCTGTTATATTTGGACAAGTTGCCAGAGAATGGATGAACGACGATTCCATTGTGGTAGAATCCGTGAAATTGCCGTGAGCGAATCACGGCTTTTATCGTTTAATACAAAAGATGGAGTGAATCAATGTGAGACCCGATGAAAGAGCGCCTTCAGAAATGAGGCAAATTACAATAGAAAAAAATTATCTGATGCACCCTGAAGGATCTGTTTTAGTATCCTTTGGAGATACAAAAGTTATCTGCACTGCAAGTGTTGAGGAAAGAGTGCCTCCCTTTATGAGAGGGCAGGGAAAAGGCTGGATCACTGCTGAGTACGCTATGCTGCCAAGAGCAACTGGACAGCGGACAATTCGTGAATCATCTAAAGGAAAAGTCAGCGGGCGTACAATGGAAATTCAGCGGCTGATTGGCCGTGCTTTAAGAGCTGTTGTAGACCTGGATTCACTCGGAGAACGAACTGTATGGATCGACTGTGATGTGATTCAGGCAGACGGTGGCACAAGAACAGCTTCGATTTCCGGTGCTTTTGCAGCAATGGCACTCGCGATACAAAAAGTCACTGTTGAAAAAGAGCTTCCTGTTTTTCCTGTGAAGGATTTTCTTGCAGCTGTATCAGCAGGAATTAATGCAGAGGGGCAGCCTATACTTGACTTAAATTACGCAGAAGACAGTACTGCAGATGTAGACATGAATATTGTGATGACAGGCAGCGGAGAGTTTGTGGAGCTTCAGGGTACAGGAGAAGAAGCATCATTTACGCATCAGGAATTACTTGATATGCTTCAGATCGGTCAAGAAGGAATCGGCCGTATCATTCAAGAGCAGAAATCAATACTCGGTGAAGAATTGACTGCAAAAATCACAGGTGAACAATCATGATGAAGACTATTATTATCGCAACAAACAATACTGGAAAAGCAAAAGATTTTGAACGCCTGTTGAATCCTTATGGCTATAAGATAAAAACACTCGCAGATTATCCTGAACTCGGTGAAGTTGAAGAAACAGGGACAACCTTTGCTGAAAATGCCGCTTTAAAGGCAGAAACAATTTCGCAGCAGTTAAATGAAATCGTAATAGCTGATGACAGCGGGTTGATCATTGATGCCTTAAACGGGGAGCCTGGCGTTTATTCTGCAAGATATGCAGGTCCTGAAAAAAGTGATCAGAAAAATATTGAAAAAGTATTATTAAAGATGGAACAGGTGCCCGGGGATAAAAGAACCGCCCGTTTCCACTGTACGCTTGCAATGGCCATGCCTGGCGAAGAAACAAAGTTGTTTACGGGTGAAGCTGAAGGGTATATTACCACAAAACCAACAGGCGACCATGGCTTCGGTTATGACCCTATTTTTTATACTGAAGTATTTCAAAGAACATTTGCCGAACTGACGCCTGACGAGAAGAACCAGATCAGTCACCGGGCAAATGCACTCAGGAAGTTACAATTACAGTTTCAGTGAGGTGAGCTGATGAAAATTCTAGTCGTAAGTGACAATCACGGTGATGCGCATATTCTGACTGAGGTTAAGGAACAATGGAGCAATCAGGTCGATTATATGTTTCATGCTGGTGACTCAGAACTTCCATTTGATTCAGATGAGATGAATCCTTTTATTAAAGTCAGAGGAAACTGTGATTTTGACTCTTCCTATCCTGAAGATGAAGTTGTTGAATGCGGTGATAAAAAAGTTTTTATCACGCATGGACATCTGTATGGTATAAAATCTTCACTAGATAGAGTTCATTATAAAGCAGAAGAAAACAATGCTGATATTATTATTTTCGGACATTCACATCAGCTCGGAGCTGAAATGATTGACCGTAAACTTTTTCTGAACCCCGGAAGCATCAGGCTGCCGCGTGATCGTAATGAACCTACTTATGCAATTGTGGATATCGAGAACGAACATGTCGAAGTTGTGTTTTACACGAATGAGCATGATAAGCTTTTGTCATGGAATGGAACTTTTACTGACTGAATCTAATGTGTGCCGCTATATTTTCCCTCATTAAAAGCGGCACATTTTATTCGATTTTAACGAGCTTTAAAATATTTTAAAATAATATTTGAAAATCCGTTGACTTTTTATCAATGTATTAATATAATAATAATTGTCCTTAACAAGACGGACTACATAATGTCCCAGTAGCTCAGCTGGATAGAGCAACAGCCTTCTAAGCTGTCGGTCGGGCGTTCGAATCGCTCCTGGGACGCTACCAAAGCCTGCCTGTTACAATCGTAACAGGCAGGCTTTTTTTATGTACGCATGGTGCTTTTCTTGGCATTTTTATAAGTACAATGCTACACTCAATTCAAAAAGATTACGGAAGGTGGTTCATCATATATGGCTGAGCAGCAGAGCAGGCGTGTTATACCGTTTCCGGGATTAAAAGACCGGCTTGTGGAGCGGGGATTGGACATGCTGCAGAATCAGGAAAATGTTGAAGCCATCAGCCTTTTAGAGCAGGCGCTTGAAATCGACGAACAGGATGCTGCTGCAGGGACATCACTTGCGGTAGCGTATTATGAGAATAACCAGTGGTCTGAATCTGCAGAGCTTTGTGAGAAAATGCTCCGCAATGGTTCTGGCGAATATGAAGAACTGGTGGAGCTTTACGTAATGAATCTGATTCAGCTAAGACGGTTTGATGAGATTGCTTCATTTATCCAGCCTCTTTTAGAAGAAAATGAACTGGACCCTGAGAAAGCAGCAAGACTGCAGAGCCTGATCAATCTTGGTCAGGAACAAAAAGATGTGAGAGAAGCTGAGGATGAGTCCTTTCAGTCATTCCAGCTGCAAAAAGATCTGGAACAGCAAATGATTCAGGCGGCTGCGCTTGCAAAGCAGAATATTAGACCGATGAAAAATGATATCATCAGCGAAATTGAAAAGGATGGAACTCATCCTTTTATTAAAACTCTGCTGCTGAACATTTTAAGAGAGCAGGGTGTACCTGATGAAACGGTCATTTGTAAGTGGGGAAAGGAAATATCGGTTTCACCTGCAGAACTGCTCGAACCATTCGATCAGGAACTTTATCAAAAAGCAGCAGCAATTCTTGCAGATAATAGTGATCACCCCCAGCTGACAGAAATTGCGTCAGAGCTCTTGCAAAAACATGCGTTTCTGCTTTATCCATTCACCTGGAGAGTTGATTCGCCAGCTGTCATATCGGCTGCTTATCAAAGGCTGGCCCGTGAATACATGGGTGAGGAAAACCCATTTAATGATTTTGATCACACTGAGTTTCTGGCTGAAATCAGACGGCTTGAAAAAGTGGAAATGGTCTAATGGTTTGCAGTTGAAAGACAAACCGCGTATGTTATAATGAAATGGTTGCATAATGGGATTCTTAATAGAAGAATGAAAGAATCATTGATTTCATGTAGAACATGAAACCATTAACTTAATAGATGTTTTGGAGGGAATTATTTATGTCAGCAAAATGGGAAAAGCAAGAAGGAAACGAAGGCGTACTGACGGTACAGGTAGACGCTGAAACAGTTAACAAAGGTCTTGACAGTGCATTCAAAAAGGTAGTTAAGCAAATTAACGTACCAGGATTCCGTAAAGGAAAAATGCCTCGTCAAATGTTTGAAAAGCGCTTTGGAGTTGAATCACTCTATCAGGACGCTCTTGATGAGATCCTTCCTGAAGCTTACGCTAACGCAGTAGACGAAGCTGGTATCGTTCCGGTTGATCGTCCTGAAATCGACGTTGAGCAAATGGAAAAAGGCAAAGAGCTTATCTTCACAGCAAAAGTAACTGTAAAGCCTGAAGTTAAACTGGGTGAATACAAAGGACTTGAAGTGGAAAAGCTTGATGCTGAAGTAACTGACGAAGATGTAGACGCTGAACTTAAGCAGCTTCAGGAACGTCAGGCAGAGCTTGTTGTGAAAGAAGACGGTAAAGTAGAAGACGGCGATACTGTCGTTCTTGACTTTGAAGGATTTGTTGATGGAGAAGCGTTTGAAGGCGGACAAGCTGATAACTATTCTCTTGAAATCGGATCAGGTTCTTTCATTCCAGGTTTTGAAGAGCAGCTGGTGGGTCTTTCAGCTGGAGATGAAAAAGACGTTGAAGTTAATTTCCCTGAAGAGTACCATGCTGAAGAGCTTGCAGGAAAGCCTGCTACATTCAAAGTGAAAATTCATGAAATCAAAGCAAAAGAACTTCCTGAGCTTGATGATGAATTCGCCAAGGATGCAGACGAGGAAGTGGAAACACTTGCTGAACTGAAAGAAAAGACGAAAAACCGTCTGACTGAAGATAAGAAAAACGCTGCTGAAATGGCACTTCGTGATTCAGTAGTTGAAAAAGCTTCTGAAAACGCTGAAATTGATATCCCTGAGTCAATGGTCAACACTGAAGTTGACCGCATGATGCAGGAGTTCGAACAGCGCCTGAGTGCACAGGGTATGAACCTTGATCTTTACTTCCAGTTCAGCGGTCAGGATGAAGAAGCACTTCGCGGACAGATGCAGGAAGATGCAGCTAAGCGTGTACGTACTAACCTTGTACTTGAAGCAATTGCTGAAGCTGAAAATATCACTGTCACTGAAGAGGATGTTGAGTCAGAGCTAAGCAGCATGACTGAACAGTTCAACATGTCAGTAGATCAGATCAAAGCAGCACTTGGCGGATCTACAGAAATTCTTGAAAACGATCTTCGTGTTCAAAAAGCAATCGATTTTCTTGTAGATAACAGCAAAACTGTTGCATGATAATAAGTAAGACTGAAGCAAGGCGCGATCAGATCGTGCCTTGTTTTATAACATAAGCACAGTTTCTTCATAGTAGAGTGTTTAAATCAGTACATACATAAAGGTTTAACGGCAAAACATATCGGGAAAATCGAGTTAGTTCCGTCTGATGGTTCTGTATGGTACAATTTTTCCTACAGAGTTAAAGAGATGCTCAATTGATGAGCAACACTGATAAAGGGGTGAAAGTAATGTTTAAATTTAACGATGAAAAAGGACAATTGAAGTGTTCTTTCTGCGGGAAAACACAGGAACAGGTTCGTAAGCTTGTTGCCGGCCCGGGTGTATATATTTGTGATGAATGTATAGAACTTTGTACTGAGATTGTAGAAGAAGAACTTGGTACTGAAGAAGAAGTTGAATTTAAAGATGTACCGAAGCCGAAAGAAATCCTTTCGATTCTCGGTGATTATGTAATTGGTCAGGAACGAGCAAAGAAATCGCTTTCTGTAGCCGTTTATAACCATTACAAACGTATTAAATCAAACAGCAAGGTAGATGACGTTGAGCTTTCTAAGAGTAATATCTGCCTGATTGGACCTACTGGATCAGGTAAGACACTTCTCGCTCAGACGCTAGCAAGAATTCTGAACGTACCATTTGCGATTGCAGATGCAACTTCACTGACTGAAGCAGGATATGTTGGTGAGGATGTGGAGAATATTCTGCTTAAGCTGATCCAGGCAGCAGATTATGACGTTGAGCGTGCTGAAAAAGGCATTATTTATATCGATGAGATCGATAAAGTAGCACGTAAATCTGAGAACCCGTCGATTACACGCGATGTATCAGGTGAAGGTGTTCAGCAGGCATTGCTGAAAATTCTTGAAGGTACAACAGCGAGCGTGCCTCCACAAGGCGGAAGAAAGCATCCGCACCAGGAATTTATTCAGATCGACACGACGAATATCCTGTTTATTGTCGGCGGTGCATTTGATGGAGTAGATCAGATCATCAAACGCCGTCTGGGCCAAAAAGTAATCGGATTTGGCTCTGGTGAATCTAAGGGTGACCTGACAGAGCGTGAACTTCTTGCTAAGCTAGTACCGGAAGACCTTCTGAAGTTTGGTCTGATCCCTGAATTTATCGGGCGTCTGCCTGTAACTGCTACGCTTGAAACGCTGGATGAAGAAGCACTGATTTCAATTTTAACGAAGCCGAAAAATGCACTCGTTAAACAATATCAGAAGATGCTTGAGCTTGATGATGTAGAACTTGAATTTGAAGAAGAAGCGCTTCGTGAAATTTCACGTAAAGCAATTGAGCGGAAAACCGGAGCCCGTGGTCTGCGTTCGATCATCGAGAATTTGATGCTTGATGTGATGTTTGACCTTCCTTCAAAAGAAGAGATCAAGAAATGCATCATTACACCAGGTGCTGTAGAGCAGACTGAAAGACCAATTCTTCTTCGTGAAGACGGCTCTCAGATCGATCTGGATGATGAAGAAAAAACATCTGCTTAAAGTCTAAGACAAAAGCTGGCTCATCATATCGAGTCAGCTTTTTTTATCTCCTTAAAATGCATAGGGTATTCTTTTAAAAGTTTACGCTTTGCTGGATGTTTTACTGATGTAAGGGGTAAAGTAATAATAAACGCAAAAACGGTTTTTGGAATTAACCTGGAGGTGTTACATATGGCTAAAAATAATACAAAGACACTGCCGCTCTTACCGCTGCGCGGACTGCTCGTATACCCGACGATGGTGTTGCATATAGATGTTGGTCGTGAGAGGTCAATTCAGGCACTGGAAAAAGCAATGATGGATGACCATATGATTTTCCTCTCAACTCAAAAAGATATGGCGATCGATCAGCCGGAGCAGGATGATCTTGCTGAAATGGGTACACTGACGAAAGTAAAGCAGATGCTCAAATTACCAAACGGAACCATCAGAGTACTTGTTGAAGGAATTGAACGTGGTAAGATTACTTCTTTTGTAGAAAATGATCCTTTTTTTACAGTGGAAGTTGAGTCACACCCGGACGATCCTGAAAAGTCTCCTGAGTTTGAAGCGCTTATGCGTACACTGACTGATTACTTTGAACAATATATTGCGCTTTCTAAAAAAGTGTCAAAAGAGACGCTAAATACCGTACTCGACATTGAAGAGCCTGGCCGGCTTGCAGATATCGTTGCATCTCACTTGCCGCTGAAACTTAAAATGAAGCAGGAAATTCTTGATACAACTGATATTAAAAAAAGAATTACAGTGCTGATCGAGACAATCAACAATGAAAAAGAAGTGTTGAGTCTTGAAAAGAAAATTGGTCAGCGTGTGAAGAAATCAATGGAGAGAACACAAAAAGAATACTATCTCCGGGAACAGATGAAAGCAATTCAAAAAGAACTTGGTGATAAAGATGGTAAAACAGGCGAGATTTCTGATCTTGCCAAGCGAATCCGTCAGGCTCAAATGCCTGAATCCATTGAAAAAATTGCCAGAAAAGAACTCGACCGCTATGAAAAAGTTCCTGCAACCTCTGCAGAGAGCTCAGTAATCCGTAACTATATTGAATGGCTCATTACAGTGCCATGGTCACAGTCCACGAAAGATGACCTTGACATTAAAAAAGCTGAGAAAATTCTTGACCGTGACCATTACGGACTTGAAAAGGTGAAAGAGCGTGTACTCGAATACCTGGCTGTTCAGCAGCTGACTAAATCTCTAAAAGGTCCGATTCTTTGTCTTGCAGGTCCTCCTGGAGTAGGTAAAACAAGCCTGGCGCGTTCAATCGCTGAATCAGTGGGGCGGAAGTTTGTCCGTGCCTCACTTGGCGGGGTAAGAGACGAATCAGAAATCCGTGGCCACAGAAGAACGTATGTCGGTGCTATGCCGGGTCGTATTATTCAGGGGATGAAAAAAGCGGGTACCGTAAATCCTGTATTCCTCCTTGATGAGATTGATAAAATGTCCAATGATTTCAGAGGCGATCCTTCATCAGCAATGCTTGAAGTGCTGGATCCGGAACAGAATAATTCATTCAGTGATCACTTTATTGAAGAGCCCTATGATCTTTCAAAGGTTATGTTCATAGCGACTGCAAATAATCTTTCGACTATTCCTGGCCCTCTTCGTGACCGTATGGAAATCATTACAATTGCAGGCTACACTGAAATTGAAAAGATCAATATTGCTAAAAATCATCTCCTTCCAAAACAGATCAAAGAAAATGGACTGTCAAAATCACAGCTACAGGTCAGAGATGAAGCGATTAAAGACATCGTCCGCTACCATACACGTGAAGCCGGGGTCAGAAGTCTCGAACGTCAATTGGCAACGGTTTGCAGAAAAGCAGCTAAAATGATCGTCGGGGAAGAAA